>JBFHFF010000003.1:0-142240 GCA_041583775.1 Candidatus Moraniibacteriota bacterium | reverse complement strand
TAATAATCTGTTTTAGCTTCTTTTCTTGTAGCATAAGGTATTTTACATCATATTTATTCATAGAATTAGAAAGTTTTTAGTTAACTTTTAATTCTATTTTATTTTATGAAAGTGTAAACTCTTTTGCTGCAATGTTAACAAATGTTTATGACAAAAAATAACTTGTTTTAAAGTGTGAGTTTGTTTTAATTATAATAGAAATCTTTTCATATTTGCCTTTAATTGAAAACAATCCAGATACTTGTCTAGGGGGTGCTATGGATAAAGTTTTGAATGTTGTATGGAATTTTCTAAAAGGATTATCTTGTCCTAATTGCAAATCTTATGACATTGAACTTGTTAGATTTCTCGATATTCCAATAAAAAACTGCCCTACCTTTCCCACCCTCTCTCTCCATCTCCCATTTTCACTAAAAGCAAAAAATTTCCGCAACTATTCAACAAATCCCCCATGCAAAAAACCACTGGATACAAATTGTATTCAGTGGTTTTTCGAGCGTTTGCTCTATTTTGACTCTATTCACTTCTTGATTATATGAGCTAAAAATTCCGGCTTTAGCTCTTCAATCGCTACTTTATGCTCTGCCCAATCATACTCCATCGGAAGAATTTTTTTCGCTTCTTTCATTCCGAGCTCTTGGGCCCTGTCAATATCACCACCAATTATTATAGTGGTCTTTGTCCCCGTGGCGCGTATATCAGAAGTTCCTATAGCTTTCCTTGCTGATAAAGTGACCAAGTAGGCTCTTTCTAGCTCCACCTGTGGACATTTCTGGAAGAAAAAACTCCTTCCAGTTGCAAGAGAGAAAACCTGCCAAAATATTATCCCAATTGCTACTAATACCGTAAAATCATCGATTGCTTTCATATTTAATCTCATCTCGCCTCTCCTTCATCTTTTCTACCTGAAAATTCAAGCCACTTCCTCAATTGCGTTTTAAAATAATACTATGCACATCATAGTACATTTTAAGCAATTTGTCAATGGCAACTAGCGTTCTGGGCTCCCTCTTGAAAATCCCCTCCCAATAAGCTATATTTAACTATTGATAGGACTTGTGCCCTGTTTTTGTTTTAAGCTGGGTGCAAATAGACTAAATTAAAGACTTTCTAAATATATTTATGAATCCAAAAATTGAATCATTTAAAGACGAACTTAAAAATGTTGAAAAAGAATTAAACGACCCTAGCAATTTCACCGATTCTTCAAAAATGAAAACTTTGGCAAATCGCCGAAACCACCTTCTGGAAGTAATTGAAAAAAACCAAATAATTGTAACCCTGCAAAAAGAATTTATCGAAAATGAAGAAATGGCTGCAATGGAAGAAGATGAAGAAATGGCAGAAATGGCGAGAGACGAAAATATTCGCATTCAAGAAAAAATTTCAAAAACCGAAAAAGAACTTAATCTGCTTCTAATCCCAAAAGATCCAAATGATACCAAGGATGTCATTATTGAAATTCGCGCTGGTGCTGGTGGAGATGAAGCCTCATTGTTTGCGGGAAGCTTATTCCGTATGTACTCTCGTTTTGCTGAAAAAAATGGTTGGAAACTTTCTCTTTTAGATTCACATCAAAATGATTTGGGTGGTTTCAAGGAGGTTAATTTTGAAATCTCAGGAGATGATGTATATGGAAAAATGAAATACGAATCTGGTGTTCATCGTGTTCAAAGAATTCCAGAAACCGAAAAACAAGGAAGAATCCACACTTCAACTGCAACGGTTGCTGTTTTGCCACAGGTTGAGGATGTTGAAATGGAGATTGACCCAAGTGACTTGCGAATTGATACCTATGCCTCCTCAGGACCAGGGGGACAAAGCGTAAATACTACAAACAGTGCTGTGCGAATCACACACCTCCCAACTGGAATTGTGGCTTCTTGTCAAGATCAAAAATCGCAACACAAAAATAAAGACAAAGCAATGAAAGTTTTGCGAAGTCGAATTTTGGCCGCAAAAGAGGAGGAGGAAATGAGAAAAGCCGGTGAAGCTCGTTTAAGCCAAATTGGAACTGGAGATCGAAGTGAGAAAATTAGAACTTATAACTTTCCACAAGACAGAATTACTGATCACCGAATCAAACAAAGTTGGTCAAATATGGAAAGTATTCTCAGCGGAAATGTAGAACAAATCATTACAGCGATTATCGAGGAAGACCAAAAACGAGTGCTTGAGAGACAATAAAAAAGATCGTTGCAATTATTTACAACGATCTAGGTTTCGACAAGCTTCTTCTTGTTCTCATCCCCGTTCTTTATTTTATTCTCATTTCTCGAGGAAAAGCCCGCTCGAAGATATCGTCTAATTCCGAAAGATAAAACTCGTCCTCTAGATAATTGCCTATTTCTTTAACTTTCTTGATGATTAGCTTGATTTGCGCATTCAATTCCGTACTAGCTAGATGCCTAACTTGTTCCATTGTCAGCAAAAACTCCCTCCAATTCTCAAAACAGATTAAATGAGTTGAATCACTCCATATAAACTGTTGCAAATATTCTCCTCCTGTAAATCCAGAATTATTACAAAGATTTCCCTTACGGATATATCCAATTTTTTTATTCAAAAGCATAATCGGAATTATTTGTGCTCCGTAAATTTCAAAGCTAGCATTAAAATCATCTACCATTGATGAATTTTCTTTCCGAGCTTCCTCTTTCCAGAAGTCGACATCAACAACAACTCCATAGCCCAAAAAAGACATCGCCTCTCTTAAAAAAACAATAGTGCCCAAAGGAATAGTATTTTCTCCAAGTTTCATCTTTGCTCCTCTTTTTTAGAATTTGAAAGAACAATCGCTTCTTTTAATTTGTCACTTTTCTCCGAACTTTCATTAATTAATGACCTTAGCATCTAAAAAATTCTCAGTCAATCTAAATAAAAACCTATTTACATGTTTACAATATCAAAACAACTTGGAATAGCAACTGAAAAACTCAAAAATCAAAAAATTTCTCTTCCGAGGTTCGAGGCTGAATTGTTGCTTTCTTTGGCAACTGGAAGATCTCGCGAGGAAATTCTTGCACACCCCGAGACTGAAATTTCCAATATTGAAATGAAAAAATTTAAAGAATTTATCGCTCGTCGTGCAAAAGATGAGCCTTTTTCACATATTTCAGGCGAAAAAGAGTTTATGGGAACTTCCTTTATCGTTACAGCTGACACTCTTATTCCTCGTCCAGAAACAGAACAAATGATTGAAGAGGCAATTAAAACGGTTGAGAATGTTAATCAAAAAAACATTCTTATTGCTGATATTGGTACAGGATCTGGTTGCATTGCTATTGCTACAGCAAATATTCTAAGAAAAAACAATCTACTCTCCCCCACAACCTCTATTGTTGCATCAGACATCTCCACTTCAGCGATTGAGATTTGCATAAAAAACATTAAAAAACACTCTCTTGCTAGCAATATCAAAACTTTCAATGGTAACCTTTTGGAGCCAATAGTAAAAAATACTTTATTGAATAAAAAAGATGCTTTAGTTATCCTCGCCAATCTCCCATATCTTTCAAAAGAAATATACCTCGCTTCCCCAAAAACGGTGCGGGCTTTCGAGCCAGAATCAGCTCTATATTCTCCAGAGGCTGGATTGTTTCATTATAAAAAAATGCTCAAACAACTTTTGGAAATTAAAAAAAACAATCCTGGACTTGAAATCTTTGCATTTCTCGAGATTTCACCAGAACAAAAAGAAGCTCTTTCTTTTTTTGTTTCTGAAAATTTCAACAAACAAAAAATAAAACTTGAATTCTTTCGGGACCTCGCTGGAAAATGGCGTTTGGTTAAATTAAAGCTAAATTAAAACAACTTTCAAAAGACTATCTTTGGTGTTATAATTAATTTTGAAAGACTAAGGATTGTCCTTCGAATATTTTTTAGTTTCAAAAACAAAACAAAAACAGTAGATGATAGACAAGACTAGGGGACCTCTAATTAGAGTAGAAAAAGTTGATGTGACATACAATAAAGGCGAATCAAATGAGGTTCGTTCTCTTGTTGACGCAAATTTGAAGTTATATCCAGAGGAGTATGTAATCATTTTTGGACCTTCTGGTTGTGGAAAATCTACCCTACTCTACACAATAGCTGGCCTCCAAAAACCTTCTGCCGGAAAAGTAATTATCGGCGATCAATCGGTTTATGATTTAAACAAAAAGGACAAAGTCGAATTCCATCGCAGAAAAATTGGTCTGATTTTTCAAGCCTTTTACCTTATTCCTTCCTTAAATGTTTTGGATAATGTTTGTTTACCAAAGACTGCTGGCGGATCAACAATCAAAAAAAGAGCTGAGGAAGCGCAAATTCTACTAAACCGTTTTGGAATTGCAAATCAAGCAAATAAGATGCCAGGAGAACTTTCTGGTGGACAAAAACAGCGAGTTTCAATTGCCAGATCTCTCTCTAATAATCCTGATATTATCCTTGCTGATGAACCAGTGGGAAATCTAGACTCTATTTCAAAACACAATGTAATGAAAATACTAGATGATTTGAATAAAAAGGATAAAAAAATGATTATTCTTGTCACTCATGATGCTAGTCATTTAAGGTATGGGGACAGAATTCTTTATATGCGTGATGGAAAAATCATTAAAGAAGAAATTGTAAAAAATAAAATTTCTCCAGAAGAGCCGATGCCTGAAGAAATTGAAACTGGAGAAAAAATCGCTCCAGACCTCAAGATGCTTATGCGAGCTTTTCAGGATCTTTCACTTTCTCAAATTGGTGTATTATTAGCACCCTTTAAAGCACAACAACTTTTTTCTCATATAATGCTCTCAAAAACATATGAACAGATTGACAGATCAAACAAAAGTTTGGAGGATTTATTACTGACCAAACTTTCTTTTGATGAATTTGTAGAAAAGCTTGATGTAGATATGAGTCAAGGCGGAGCTGGATGGGATAAGAGAAATGCAAAGGCTTTTGCAAAAAGAGCTAGGGGAATTATTTCAACCAGAAGAAAGATTGATGCAAAGAAGCCAGAAGATTCTGCTAAGGTGATGCTTGAGTATCTTACTAAAACCTTCTCTATAAATCTAAGCGAGGAACAAAAAAAACGCTCTTTATTACTCCTCTCATTGAGATTTAAAAATAAAATTTCGATTATTGAAATTCAAAAAGGATTTGACCTCCCTTTGCGAGATGGTGGGGTTGGTTTGGACAAAAGAACAGCAGAAAAGCTTGGTCGTGAAATTGAAATTATCATGCTTTTAAACTACGGATAGAATTATTTGGCATTATTAAAAAAATGAGAATATTAGATATTCTAAAATTATCAACAAGGATGTTTAAAGCGCGTACAACGCGAACTCTTTTGACGATTTTGGGAATGGGTGTTGGGATTTCTGCGATTCTATTCCTAGTTTCACTGGGTTATGGTCTCCAAAATGTACTTCTAGAGAAAATTACTACTTCTGATTCTCTACTAGCACTTGATGTCAGCCCTTCAAGCGAAGGACAAACAACGATTACCCCCCAAACCATAGAAGAGTTGTCGGATTTAAAAAATGTAACAGAAGTAAGCCCTGTTTTACAAATTAGCTCACAAATAAATTTCAATGAATTGACATCATCAATTTCAACCTACATCGTAACTTCTTCATTTTTAAAATTGGAAGGAATAGCTGTCGATGAAGGTGAGGAGCTTAGTGATGAGAAAAAAAATGGCGTAATCGTAACATCAGCTTTCACAAAAATTTTCAAACAAGAAGCTAGTCAAATTATTGGGAAAAAGATTGGAGTAGAGATTAGAGTTCCGGAAGAAAGCGAATTAACCGATGAAATTTCTACAAATGAATCTTTTAAAAAAGTTGAAATCCCAGAACCCTTTGAGGTTGTTGGTATAATCGAAAAAGACGAACCACTTGTCTATGTAAACATCAAAGATGTACTTGGTTATACTGCCATTCCACGCTTCTCAAAAGCGAAAGTAAAAGCAGAGAGCTCTGGAGATGTGAACAACCTAAGAGATATTCTAACCGAAAAGGGGTTTATGGTGTCTTCGTTATCTGAAATAGTTGATCAAGCAAACAAAGTTTTCCGGGTAATTCAGATTGTGCTTGGACTTTTTGGAATTATCGCCTTATTCGTTTCAGCCATCGGAATGTTCAATACTATGACGGTTACACTTATGGAAAGAACGCAGGAAATTGGAATTATGAAATCCATTGGAGTCTCAAATCGTGATATTTTACTAACTTTTGTAGCTGAATCTTCTATAATGGGTTTTTTTGGAGGAATTGCAGGAATTTTAATGGGACTCCTAGAGGGGGAAATTTTTAACTTACTTTTGAATTTTGTTTCAGGAAGATTTGGCGGTGAACCAATTGACCTTTTTTACTCACCTCTTTGGTTCGTAGGCACGATTGTTATTGCAGCAACCGTTGTTGGTTTTGCCACAGGGCTTGTTCCTGCAAAACGAGCTAGCTCTCTTGATCCATTGGACGCATTAAGATATAAATAATAGCTTATGTTTTTTTACTCGAAATTTTTCAGATTAGCTGTTTACCACTTCTTATTTATTAAATAATTTCATAATTGCGTATTTATAGTTTTTACTATATCATATTAAGCATAGGTATTTTTCCTTATTTTATGTTTGAATTTATGCACATATGGACACACTAGCTCGAAACAGAAGAGCGTTTTTTGATTACGAAATCCTGGAAGAAATCGAGGCTGGCTTAGTTTTGAAAGGTCACGAAGTAAAAACAATAAAACAAGGACATATGTCTCTCAAGGGATCCTTTGTCTCTGTATACAATAATGAGCTTTTTCTGACAAATTCCTCCACTCCTTTGTATAAATATGCCACTGTTTCTGATTATGATCCAACATCCTCAAAAAAGCTTTTGGTAAAAAGAAAAGAAATTGACAGACTTATGGGAAAAGTTCATACCGAAGGATTGACATTGGTGCCACTTTCAGTGTATAATAATCGTGGTAAGGTTAAACTTAAATTTGCCCTAGCAAGGGGAAAGAAGAAGTTCGATAAACGCCAAGTCATCAAGCGACGCGAAGATGATGTCCGTATTGGACGAATAATGAAGCAACGCCATTAGTTTGGGGGTGCTAGGCTTCGACAGGTTGTGTACTTTTTAGCTTGCAAGCCAAGCCGTCATATTCTTGTAAAACTGTGACAAAAAGTTTAAATGCAAACACATTTACTAAAGCAAAGAACGCAATTGCACAAGCTTTTGCACCATCTTTCGCTGCCGCTGTAGCCTAAATTAGCGCAACAGCCCGTTAGCCAGTTGACTCTCAATATTCTGGATCTAGCGTCAATTTTTGAGATGCAGCCATTTTCATCCTTTGAAATGGAATAAGCGCACAGAAGGAAAAACGCATTATTATTTTTTGTCTGCTTTAATTAATAATGTGTAAAATAAGTAGACTAAGCTTGTAGAAAGTTTTAGAGAATCAGCTTTGGACATGGGTTCAATTCCCATCACCTCCACACCGATATAACATTTAAAATATAAAACGATAAAACCGAGAAAGAACAATGCTTTTGAAGGCAAAAACCAGACAAGAATGAACGAGGCAATCCAAGTTAGCCCAGTTCGTCTAATTGACGAAACAGGTGAACAACTTGGTATTGTTGAAACATTTAAAGCACTTCAATTGGCTCAGAGTAAGGGTTTAGATTTGGTTGAAATTTCTCCAACTGCGAAACCTCCTGTTTGCAAAATCATTGATTGGGGTAAATTCCAATACCAAGAGGCAAAAAAACAGCAAGACGCAAAAGGTAAACAAAAAAAGGTTGATATCAAGGGCGTTCGATTCCGCCCCGCAACCGATGGAAATGACCTCAATTTCAAACTGAAACAAACTGAAAAATTCCTTCTAAAGGGGAATAAAGTAAAAGTTGAAATCGTTCTTCGCGGCCGAGAAAAAGCTTTTGCAAATCAATCCAGAGAGAAATTACAACTTTTTATTGACAAAATTGAAATTCCTATTAAAATAGAACAAGGTATTAAACGTCAATTTAATGGATTTAATGCTCTTATATCTTCTAATAAAACTGATTAATTAGAATTCTGGATATTTCTGTCTTCTTAAAAACATAAATATTTAGAGTTTTTTATATTATGCCAAAAATGAAAACCAGAAAAGCGGTATCAAAACGCTTTAAACTTACAGCAAAAAAGAAAGTCACTAAACGAGCTTCGGGACAAAACCATTTTAACGCTAGAGCGACTTCTGACCAAACAAGAGCAAAGAGAAACGACAAAAGCATTACTGGAAAAGTTGCAAAAAACATTCTTACCGATATGTGCAAGGGTTAATTGCAAGCAAATCAACAATAATTAGATAGTTTAAGTTAATAACATGCCAAGAGTAAAAAGAGGAGTTACTGCATCCAAGAGACGAAACAAGGTTCTGAAAGCAGCAAAAGGATTTAACTGGAGAAGAAAATCTACATTCGCAGCAGCAAAGCAAGCAGTGATAAAGGCTGGAAAATATGCTTACAGAGATAGAAGAAACAAGAAAAGAACTTTCCGAAGACTCTGGATTTTAAGATTGAATAATGCTCTTCGAGAATTGGGATTGAAATATTCAACATTCATTAAGAACATGAAAGAAAAAAAGATTGACCTTGACCGAAAGGTTTTATCACAAATGGCAGTTGAAAATCCTGACACTTTCAAAAAATTTATTGAAAAAGTAAAGTAAATCTAATCTTATTTCAATACAAAAAATCATCGATGAAAATCGATGATTTTTTTGTCTTACTCAAATTTAACAACCTAAAAAATATATACTCCTAGTCTTCTGGATTATCCAAGCCATTATATTTATTATAATTTCTTTCCTTTTTTTGCTTTTCGAAAGCTCCGTCCCTTATCATCCTCCTTATATCATCGGTTATTATTTTATCCCTATTTTCAATTCTTTCTGCGTATTTTCTCACTCCCTCTTTCGATAATTCGCTTTCCTCTATCTGTTCTTGAGTTTTTTTTCGTTTCTTAATTGCTGATACTTCCATTCTAATCGCTTTTTGACATTCATTAAACTCCTTGGTACTTAGACGCGTCTGTTCAAAAATACTTCTAAGAAAAAGCCCTGACCCAACGACAAATTCACCTTTAGAAAAAGAAGTCTCCACCCTATTTCGAAATTTTTTATAATCACCATCAAAAAAAACTCTCACTACTTTTCCAACTACATTTTCCCTTCTACTTTCTTTTTCTTGTTTCCCGAATTTTTCTTCCATAACCTTTATAGATTATTGTTTTAGATTTTTTAATGAGTTTTTTTTGAAATTATCTCTTCTATTACCTTCAAATTATCTCTTTCTTTTAATTTTATTTTCTTTTCTTCTCCGCATTTTTGACATTTCTGTATCACAAACCAAGCATCTTTGTGAAAAAATGCATCTACCGGCTCCATTATACCCCCACAATTATTTTGACGATCACCTGGGTTAATATCAACATGCTTTGACCAAAGACATTCAGGACAATGATTTGTATACCCATTTCCCTTTACTTGGTATCCACAGTTTTCACATTCAAAATCTTCAATTGTTTTTATAAATTTTTTCATTTTTTAAATTTAGTCTAAACAGGAATGTTCCTGGGAGTTTGGGAATTTGAAAGTTTTTGTTATTCCTGCCTTCGCACGAGTTACAAGAGTTACGCTATTTACTTACAACTCTATATCATCAATCTCATACTTTCTGTTTTATAAATTCATCCACATCTAAAAATTCAATCTCCTCCCTGGTAACCTTTAAATCTTCAAATGTAAATTCTTGTGTCTTATTGTCAAAAGCAACGCAACAATCTTTAATTACTTTAATTTTAAAATCTCGGTCATATGCATCTTGAATTGTACTTCTAACACATAAATTCGTCAGGATTCCGCAAATTACAACATTTTCAACTCCAGAAAGATTCTCCTCAAGTGAAGTATTCAAAAACGGACTAATTTTATATTTTTCAATAAGAATATCTTCGTCTTTTTTGTTTATTTCATTTATAATTTCAGTATTTTCAGAGTTTTCTGCGAATTCTTTGTCTGAATCTTTTTCAATGTGAACTACAAAAATTATCTTGTAACCATCCTTTCTGCAAAAATCGATGAGCTGATTGGTTTTTCCGATTACCTTTGCTATGTCACCAATAAAATAATCTGATTCCTCCGACAACCATTCTTTTTCAAAATCCACAAGAATTAGTGCCTTTGAGCTCATAAAATTGTATTAATTGATTAACATAAATTCTTCTTCACTAAACTTCTCCTTCTTTTTTGCAAATTTCCAAATTTGTTTTTTGGCTTCTAACAATGCATCTTTCCTTAAAAATTCATCTTCTTTTCCATAACGCCGAATAAGCCCTGTTGGTCCCTTGCCATCACTTACCTCAACTATAATATCCTCTTCCTTTACCAACTCTTTTATTTGCATATTTTCCTCATGATTTCTTCCTAAAATTAAATGGTACATAACCTTGTCTGCCTCTCTAAACCAAGAGTGTCTACCAATCCTAAGGAGTTCAAAATCCGATTTATCAGTAAAATCGCTAAAGGGCAATATTTCCCTGACCTTTATTCCGAATTCTTTCTCCGTCAAGCGACAACCTCCTCCTGGGGACGGAAAGTCTTTAATTTGATATTCCAAAACTAGTTCCATTTGAGGCTTTCTACTCTTGCCCACAATATCTCCTAGAAGCTCTCTTTTCACCTTACCATCCTTCTCATAGACCGTCTCGGGAAGCTCCTTGGCACTTACTGGTCTTAGAATCTGCCCTTCTAGTCCAGTAACTTTTTCGATCAACTCTAGTGCTCTAACATTCTGAGAAAATGGCCGTTGCCCCAAAACTTCACCCGAAGCGAGAATATCGAAGTTCTCTTTTATAAATATTTCCTTAGCAGAAGAAAACATCAGTGCATGGCAATCGATACAAGGATTCACTGAACTCCCATAACCAAATTTTGGAGTCTTTACAACTTCTAGATGTTTTTTCGAAAAATCTTTAGAAATAAGTTTAATACCAAGCTCATCTGCTGATCGTCTTGCTTTTTCATCATCAAAAAAATAACTATTAAAAACCAATCCCACGACCTCAATCTCCTGTTTTTGAAGCATCTTGACTGCCAAAATAGAATCCAATCCTCCAGAAAAAAGTAATAATGCCTTCAATTTATTATCGCCCAAGAATTAATAAAACAATCACAATTGCTAATGCAAATCTATACCAAAAAAACACTTTATAACTAACTTTTTCAACAAATTTTAATAAACCAGCAATCGCCAAAAAACCACTTATTGCGGAAACTAAAATTCCAACAATTTCGGGCGCCCCCACTCCACTTGCAAATAGGTCTTTCAATTTATAAATAGTTGCCCCAAAAATAATTGGCGTTGATAATAAAAAAGAAAGTTTGGCGGCACTCTTACGAGTAAACCCCAACGCAAGACCTGCTGTTATGGTAACTCCTGACCTTGATGTCCCTGGGATAAGGGCAAGTGCTTGGGCACAGCCAATTAAAAACATTCCCTTAAGAGTGATTGTGTTTGTTTCTTTTGAAAGTTTTGCTCTTAAATCAGCTAAATAAAGCAGTCCCCCAAATAAAGTCAGTGTCATCACAATTATCCACGGACTTCGCAAAATTGTTTCAACTTTTTCTTCAAATAAGAACCCCAACACTGCGCCTGGTATTGTTCCTGCAATCAAAAGTAATAAAAAATTTGCTGGATATTCTTCCTCACAAAAATCATTTTTTATTCCAAGAAAAGCACAAAAAATGGCAAGCCATTCCTTCCAAAAAAATCCAATCACTGCTATTAATGTTCCAAAATGCAATGCTACATCAAAAGATAGGCCTTGATCCTCCCATCCAAAAACCCACGGGACAAGAACAAGATGTCCAGAAGATGATATTGGTAAAAATTCTCCCAATCCTTGAATCAAACCCAAAACAACCGCTTGAAAAATTTCCATAAATTCAATCTTTATAAATATCTAAACAATCTCTTCACTAAAAGATTCTAACTTAAAAGACTTAATATATCAACTCTTTTAGAAAGCTAGAAGATTTCCTAAAACTCTTTCTGCAAAAGCTTTTTCTTCTGCATCGACCTCTTCAATTTCCACAAACATAGCTGAATTATTTATTGATTTTCCTTCAGTAGCACTAGAAGCATTTTCACTAGCAGAAATTGAACTCACCGTTTTAAATATACTACCTATTGCCGATATTACATCTGCGTTATCAACAGACCCTTGAATATCAAAGAAACCATCATTCTTTTCTAAATAATAACTAATGCTATTCCAAATTCCCAAAGGTGTAATAAAGACTTTTGAATATCCTTTAGTATAAATATTTCCAGTCAAATCGCTGAAATTATCTTTTCCAGATAGTTTTGTTGCATTACCAGCCTCAAACTCTTTTATCAATTCGACAACAACTGACTGGTTAGTTCCTATGAACATCTTGCCATCAGAAATGCCAACATTAAAAGAAATGTCTTCTACTGTTGGAATTTGATAGACATATACTGGACCTACTTCTGTTTGCCTTGTTTCAAATTGAGAGTCTTTAATTATTTGAAGTTTATTTTCAAATTCTTTCAATCTACTATTATTTTGATAACTTAAAGCATCCGTTCCTGTGCTCACAGAACCATCTGTTTCTTGTTCAACTTGTTGTTTATTATATTGAAATTGCATTTGATATGGAGCCATTTCGATAGTTTTAATGGCATCAGCTAACCTCCTTACCGAATCAAGCATAGCCAACTCATCATCAATCTCAACAACAACAGCTCCTTGTGGAGACATTCCCCTTCCAGCAAAAATAGCCGTTGCTTCATTTCCGTTGAAATGATCCAATAGATCAGTTTCAAAATCCAGACCTATTTGTTGCTTCATTTCATTCCTAACTTCATTCAACATCAACAAACCATCCTCAGTTAAATTATTTTTCTTAATACTATAGTATAAATTTTTCAATTCCGTTACTTCAGAATAAAAGTCCGTCCATCTTTTATCAACGCTTGTCGGCATCTGCTCAACCAAACCCTTTTCAATTGGTGTATTATTAACACCTGCAAGATTTATCTGACTTGAAGATTTTCTAATAACAATTCCTTCTGGTGTAGCCCTTAAAAGAATTCCCATTGTCAGATCTTCTTGTATTTTAAAGATTTTTTTATTTTCACTTTCTGAATAACCAGAAGGGGTTAGCTTGTTTATATCAGTTTTTATATAGAAAGAAGCAAATCCGTCTTGTGATTCTATTGCCAAATTATTTTTAATGGTGTTATAGTCTTTGTCATTACTCAAATCAACCATTTTTTCTTTGGAATTATTCCAAAAAGCAATTCTTGATAAAAGGTGTCCAGCTTTTCTTGCAGAAATCATTTCTTTTAAATCACTCTCATTTGTTGCCATAACCCAATTGCCCCCCAAAAGAGCATGATAAGTCTCATTTACACTGAAGAGTAAATCCCCCACTTCATTTTCATCTTGATTTTTTTGCGTAATTTTATAGTAAGTATATCCTTTAAATTTCTTCTCTGAAAAATCATACTTACTTTTATCTCCCTTCAATTTCTCTAATACTCTTTTGGCATCTTTTAAACTTTTTACAGATGCACCAATTATAAAATCAACTGGCTCCGATTTGTTTTCATTCAAAACCACCCCACTTGTATAAAAATCACTGGTCATCCCAAGCACTTTTATTTTTCCAGCCTCAGTTAAGTCACCCTCCATCAGAGCTCTATCCGCACTAGCCACTTTCCCTTCTAACTCCATTTTTCTTAATGCATTTTTTGCTTCTAATCCCTTATCAAAAACAAGACTTTGAAGCTCATTTGTCAAGGGTGTTAGTGTTGGAATTACCACCAGTGTCTCTTCTCCAATAACTGGCTTGATGTCTTCGTCAAAACTTAAATTTTTAACAGCTAATTCGTCTTGAAATGCTTGGGAAATTGTCTTCCCTTCACCAACATCATCAAGCGACTTTTCTATAAATTTATAACCTGGGAACTTCTTTAAATTATCATCAAGATATTTGTATTGTTCAAAATCAGCGTTTGAATTAAGACTAAGAACTGCTTGGGCATTCCCTTTTAAAATGCTCTCCAGTGGAATTTTTTTTAAATAGACATCACTTGCTTCTAGAGCAAAATAAAGCCCCGCAATAATTAGAACTGGAGAAATGATCCCACCGATTAGAATCAATTTTTTCCAAATTTCACCTTTTTTATTTCTCTTCTTATCATCAGATGGACTCCCGTTCGCAATTACAATTGATGAGTCTGGTTTATTTGAAACGGAAACTCCCTTTTTTGTATTTTCATCTATCGACATTTCAATCCTCTTTTCTGGCGCAAGGGTTTTTTCTTGGGAAAGAGGTTCATCTTGCACACTTGGCTTCTCTTTTTTCTCCTCAAGGACAATGTCTTTGTCTTTGTCTTTGTCTTTGTCTTTGTCTTTGTCTTTGTCTTTGTCTTTGTCTTCGCTTCTTCCTCCTTCTTCGAACATTGAATTCTTTATTTGTTCTCCTTTAATATTAAAATTAACATTTTCAATTGTCTCTCTTTTTTTAAGTTCCATTCTTTTTTGTTTTTATTTTAAGCTGTTAAATTTTATTTTGAATTTTGAATTTTGAATTTTGAATTTCGAATTAATTATAGCATATTATCTTTATATTCAAAATTAATTTTCAGTGTTTTTGCATCGTTTATATTTATCACTAACCCACTTTAGTGGAAAATAAAAAACCACCATTACTCTCCCTAAAAATCAGATGTTACAATTTATCATTAACATATTTTTATTCTTATATTAAAGTTTTAAAATTGATTCAAATTCAACCGCATATCTACACAAACAATAGAATGGGCATCTTTAAAGATACCTTATACTGTCTCGATAATAACCATATTTGTTGTACCTGATTTTTCAAATGGCAAACCAGCGACAATCACAACTTTGTCATTTTTTTTAGCAAATCCCTTCTTTTTAACAAATTCTTTTGTTTGAGTAATTGCACTTTCAACAGTCCTAAAACGATTAACCACAAAAGAGTTGCAGCCGAAAGAAAGTTGTAAATGCAAATATGTTTGCTTGTGCGGTGTCAGTGCAATAATTGGCTGAGTTGGTCTATAACGAGAAATCTTACGAGCTGTGAAACCAGATTCACTAAGAGAAACAATTGCCACTGCTCCAATGTTTTTTGCGATTTGAATTGCACTACAAGAAATTGCATTCACCTTTCTAGCTTGATGCTCTTTGTCGTCAACTATATCCCTACTGGGCATATCTTTCTCTGTGCGTATAGCTATCGATGCCATTATCTTAACAACTTCAATGGGATTATTTCCAACGGCTGTCTCAGCAGAAAGCATCACCGCGTCAGCACCATCTAAAATTGCATTTGTCACATCTGTTACCTCGGCTCTTGTTGGTGTTGGGATTTTAATCATTGACTCAAGCATTTGAGTTGCTACAATAACAGGCTTTCCAACAATATTACATTTTTTAATTATCATTTTTTGTAAATGTGGCACATCTTCTGCTGGCATCTCCACCGCCAAATCTCCGCGTGCCACCATCACTACATCAGTTGCTGCAATAATCTCATCCAAATTCTCAATTGCTTCAGGAGTTTCAATTTTTGCCACAATTCTTGCAGTTGATTTTTTCTCAACCAAAATCTCTTTCAAATCTTCAATATCTTTGGCACTTCTCACAAAAGAAAGAGCAATGAAATCAACTTTATTCTTGATTCCAAATTCAACTGCATCGTTTTTATCCTTTGGCGTGAGCGCACTACAACTAAGTCTTGCCCCTGGCACATTCACTCCTCTTCTTGACCGAATCATCCCCCCAACAACAACTTCTGTTTCAATTTCAGTCTCTGTTGTATTTATCACAATCAACTTTTTCGTTCCATCATCGATTAAAATTTCTTGCCCAATCTCAACTTCCAAGGGAAGTTTTTCATAATTAATAAAAACACAGCTTTCATTTCCCTCGCATGACCTTGTGCTAATATTAAATTTTGCACCTTTTTCAAGCATAATTTGCTTATTTGCAAAATCTCCAATTCTAATTTTAACGCCCCCTAGATCTTGCAAAATAGCGATATCCTTTCCTGTATTTTCCATTGCTTTTCTGATATTTTTCAATCTATCTGTGTGTTCCTTATGATTACCGTGAGAAAAATTCATTCTTGCAACATTCAGTCCCGAATCAATTAGTTTTTCAAGCACAGAAACACTGTCTGATGCCGGACCAATAGTTGCTACTATTCTTGTTTTTTTGATAATTTTATTAGACATAATATTTTAAAATAAGATTAATAGTGTGTACCATTAGATTTTTATTAATCATAGACAGAGGAAATGGCTTTGTCAAAATTTACGCAACATAAAAATCCCTAAAAAATCAACAAAAAACATACGCACGCAGCAATCTTCTTGCATTTATACAAAATTGTACTAACATAAAAAAGTATGGAATAGCTATGCACCAAAGACATAGCAAGTTATTAAACTTATAAAAAAGACAAATATTATGGAAATTAAAGAGAGAAAAATTGCTGTCATTGGATTGGGTTATGTTGGACTTCCACTTGCAATCAGATGCCTTGAAAAAGGATACGACACAATCGGAGTTGATCTAGATCAAAGAAAACTTGATGCAATTATGGATGGTAAAAGTCCTTTCAAAGAAGAATTTATCGAAGAAAGGCTTGGTTTACTAAAAAAATTGAATGTTTCGAATAACCCTTCTAATCTTGTTGGAGTTGATATTATTCTCATCTGTGTTCCGACCCCTGTTGACGAACAATTCTATCCGGATCTTAACCCTGTCAAAGGAGCAATTAAGATGTGCATTGAAAACAGAAAACCCGGACAGCTGGTAGTGGTTGAATCAACAATTAATCCTGGCGTTTGCGAAGAGGTTGTTGAGCCAATGTTCCAAGAGGCTGGGCTTGAAGAAGGCAAGGATTATTACCTAGCTCATTGTCCTGAAAGAATTGATCCTGGTAATGAAAAATGGAATGTTACTAACATCCCAAGAGTTGTTGGTTCTATGTCACAAAAAGGTGTTGAAATGGCAAAGGCTTTTTATGACTCCATTATTGATGGCGAGGTTAGAGCAATGAAATCAATCCGTGAAGCAGAAGCAACAAAAGTCGTAGAAAACTCATTCCGAGACATTAACATCGCTTTTGTAAATGAATTAGCAAAGAGTTTTGACCAGATGGGAATTGATGTTAAAGATGTTATCTTAGGAGCTGCAACGAAACCTTTTGCTTTTATGGCACATTTCCCTGGGCGTGGAGTTGGTGGACACTGCATCCCGGTTGATCCATATTATCTAATCGAACAGGCCAAAAAGAAAGGTTTTGACCACCACTTCCTTCGGGTTGCAAGAGAAATCAATAATAGTATGCCAAATTACACGGTAGAACTTATGCAGGATTTACTAAATAACGCAAAACTTCCAGTCAAAGGAACCAAAATTGGTGTAATGGGACTTTCATATAAAGCTAATATTGATGACTTACGAGAATCTCCTGCTATTAAGATCATCAAGGAACTCGAAAAGAAAAACGCTGACATTGTTCGCTTTGATCCATATATCTTGGATATGTCTGATGTAAAAACAGTTGAAGAGTTTTTAGAAGAGGTTCAGGCAATTATTCTTGTCACAAACCATAAAGATTTTATGAAAATTACACCAGAACAATACAAAGAAAGTGGTATTGTTGCAATTGTTGATGGAATGAATGCTCTAGAATCTGAAGAAATTAAATCACTGGGAATTGAATATCACGGAATAGGGCGAAGATAATTTATTTTTAGAATAGCTTGTTTATACTTTTAAAAACCCATTAATTTGGGTTTTTAATTTTAGATACTACCACTTACATTAAATAGTTTTAATTAAAAAATTTCTCCATTGAAAAAAATTCAAAAATAAAGTATACTTTAAATGACTAGATAAAGCGCATACTTCAAACAAGATCCTCGCAAGGGATTGTTGTGATTTGCATAACAATTTTAATTAAGATATGAAACTTATCGTCAACATTCCTGCATATAATGAAGAGGAAAAGATTGCACAAACAATTAAAAGGATACGAAATAGTTTTAGTGACGATTTCTATAAAGCCAGGGATGGTTCAAAAATAAATGAAAAATTAATTCAAGTTATTGATGATGGTTCTTCTGATAAAACAGCTGAAATTGCAAAGAATGCGGCTGATATATTAGTTTCATATAAACCAAATCGTAGGCTTGCCTATTCTTTCAAACAAGCAGTTGAGAGTTCTTTAGAGAATGGAGCTGATATTATGGTAAATATTGATGCCGATGGTCAGTTTGATCCAAATGACATTCCCAAACTACTGAGACCAATTTTAGTTGGAGAGGTCGATATGGTAGTGGCAAGTCGCTTCGGAAAACATAAAGCCGAGAATATGCCTCGCATCAAAAATATTCTCAACAGAGTTGCTGCAAAAATGATTAGTTTTTTCCTAAATCATGAAATTGATGACCTCACTTGTGGTTTTCGGGCTCACAATAGAGAAACATTGTTAAGATTAAATCTAACCAATGTTCATTTCACTTACACGCAAGAAACAATTATTGACGCAATAGGCAAAAATCTCAAGATCAAATGGGTGCCTGTTAGTGTCGCATACTTTAATGACAGAGAATCGAGAATTGTAAAATCAGTCTGGCAATTTGTTTCAAATTCAGGTAAAATAATATTAAGAGCGATAAGAGATGTTCGCCCGTTGAAGTTTTTTGGTTGGCCTGGAATGTTTTTGGTTGGACTCGGCATTGCTGGCTTTCTTGTATTTTTGATAAATTATATTCAAGATTTTAAAATCAGTCCCTTTTTAAATTACATCATCTTTTCTTCGATTGCTATTATGTTTGGAATTCAGTTGATAATCTTTGCGTTAATTGCTGATATGATCAAATCAAACAGACAACTCACCGAGGAATCTATGTATCAAAACAAAAAAAGTCGCTACTCTAAATAAAAACAAATAATCCATAAATTAAATAAAAACAAAAATGCCCAAAACAACAAAGATTGCTGAAAAAAAAGTAAAATCTCCAAAGAAAAAAACTGTCAGAACTAAAAAAGTGGTCACTTCGAAAAAAATAATTTCAAAAAAAGCCATCACACCAAAAAATAATTTATCTAAAGACAAAATGTCATTTTTTCTGGGGATCTTGATTATCATCACAGGAGCTTCAATTATGGTTGAAATTCTTAGTATGAGTTTTTGTTCTAACAACTCCAATTTTTCGAAAGATTTTCTTCTCTTTCCAATAGCTATGGTTTTCTTGCTCTTGGGAATTGGAATGGTAGCGAATCGCTCATTTTATTCAGAAAATTAAGATTCTTCAACCAGAACCCCCCTATAGAGTTTATTTGAATTTAAAAGTAGCAATACCCTAAGCCTGAATTGATTTGATATGAAGATTTTATTTATCTCACACTCCTACCCTCCAATAATTGGAGGGGTTGAAAGTCAGAACTTTGATTTATCAAAAGCACTTTCCGATTTAACTGAAACAGAGATTATTGCCAACACAAAAGGGAAGTCTTTTCTTCCTATTTTTGTTGTGATTACGACACTTAAGGCTATTTTCAAAATGAATAAATTCGATGCCTGTCTTTTAGGAAGTGGCGTTATTGCTCCTGTTGGAGCTTTTTTAAAAATATTATTCCCAAATAAAAAGTTTTTTTGCATAGTTCACGGACTAGATGTAACATATGCGAATAGATCGGGATTTTTGCCAACTATCTACCGTGCTATTAACATTTCCTCTCTTAAAAAATTAAATCAACTTTTTATGGTAGGAAATGCAACGATAGATGAAGCCGTAAAAGTTGGTATTAGTCGTTCGCTTTGCACCTTCATCCCCAATGGAGTGTTTAAAGAAAAATTGGTTTGCGATAAAACACGAAAAGATTTAGAGGAATTGTTAGGAAGAAATTTAGAAAATAAAAAAGTAATCCTAAGGGTTGGGAGATTTGTCCCCCACAAAGGAACTAGTTGGTTTCTAAAAAACATTGTTTCGAAATTACCTGAGGATTGTGTTTTTGTTGCTGCTGGAAACAGGGTCAGCGCGAACACAGCCGGAGACAAAGATGACTTTATCACTTGCAAAGAAATTATCGCAGAACAAAATCTCTCTAAAAGGGTGATTCTTTTTCCTTCCATTGAGTGGTCTGATTTAAAAACACTTTTCAATACAGTCGACTTAGTTGTTTCACCAAACATCAAGGTTTCTGGAACTATGGAGGGCTTTGGTATTAACGTTATTGAAGCTGCGATTTGCAAAAGAGTTGTTATTGCATCAAATCTCGAGGGGTTGGCTGATGCTATATGTGATGGAGAAAATGGTTTTTTAGTAGAGCCGGAGAACACTTCATTGTGGTTAGAAAAGATAAATTATCTATTAACAAAAAACCACTCTTTTCTTGAAAATTTTGGAAAAAAAGCAGCTGAATATGTTCAAAAACATAACACTTGGAACGGAATTGCAAAACAATACCTAACAGAAATGAAAAAAAATTAACAACTTTCAATGATACTTCTTTTAATAAAATTCCATCTAGCCGTAATCCTGTCGCTCTTTGTTCCTGGATACTTTTTTGTAAAAACATTTCTCAAAAAACAAAGTAACAATCTTTCAATAATAGAATGGTTTCTTTTGTCTTTCGGTTTTAGTCTCATCATTATAAATTTTTTAGTACTTTTGATGAACTTTTTTTCTTTGAAAATAACTACATCCTCCTTAATCATAGCACTGCTAGCCTTTTCACTGGTTTTTTATTTTTTATCCAAAAATAAATCGGGCACCGAAAACGAGCAAGATTTCTCCGAAAAAAATTCCTGTTTTAAAAATTTTGAGAAACAGAGATTTGCCTTAGTTCTAGGGATAATATTACTTAGTTGTATTATAAGAGTTTTTTATATCTCAGATGGAATCGTACCACAAACAACAGATCTGGGACATCACATCTACTGGTCTAAAACGATTTCTGAAACTGGCAAGTTACCAAACTATGGAATGCCTGATTTTATCATTGGTGAACATATTATTTTTGCCGTAATTCAGCTAATAAGTGGCTTTTCATATATAAGTGCTATGCCTGTTTCGATTTTATTTATAGTTAACATTTTTTCTTTGTTTGCAATCTCTCTTTGTGCTTATTATTTAGTCCTACAATTTTCAAACAAGAAAAGTGCTGGTATCTCTGCCATTTTCACGCTCATGATTGTTGGAACATTTTATGCGACATCTTCCCCTCAAGCAAAATTCATTGCCGGAGGTGTCATTGGGAATCTAATCGGAAACTTATTCATTCCATTTGCTATCTATCTCTTTTTGTTAGCGATTAAAAACAAAGATTCGCGAATAGCGACTTTATTCTATATTTCACTAGCTGGCTTGGGTTTTACTCACCATCTTTCAACCTTCGTCTTTCTTTATGTATTTATTGGCTTTTTTATAATTTTCATTCTTCTTTTACTATTAACCTACCGCTTGAATCTCTCAAAAGCCTTTAGAGATACTCTTCCTTATTTAAAAGTGTTCTTTTCTAAATGGAATCTGGCAACTTTATTGTTAATTATTGGCTTTATGTTGTTTGTACATATGCCATCATACTTAAACAAAAGCGCTGTTGATACTGCTGTTGGTGCACCAAGCAAATCAACTCGTGTTGGGCTACCTTTGGGTGCAATCATTTTGAGTGTGGGGGCTTGGAAATTCTTTTACGCTCTTCTTGGGGCTTTTGCGCTAGCCATAACATCTCTCAAGCAATTTCACAAAAAGCCTTGTGAAAAAACCATCACTGCACTTGTTTCAATTGCCTTTTTATTCTCCTGGTTTTCAATTATATTCATCATGAGTGCTAAACCGGCACTTCTCAAAGTTGACATTATCTCAAGTAGAATTGTTAGTTACATAACATTCCCCTTAGCAATCTTAAGCGCTTTCTTTATTGCTTTTACTTTTCAAAAACTTTCTAAAAAAACTTCTCCCCTTATTGGACAATTAATTTTCTTTTTGGTCATAGGAACTGGAATGATTTCTGGCTTTGCTGATATATCAGATTCCGTAAGAGAAAATGACTCAGCCAAAGAAAAGGCTGTTATTCAAACATATAAAGCATCTGAATATCTAAATGGCGTTGCTAAAAGTAATGAAAATGTACTTAAAGATCACATCTATCTCGAGGGTGATACCTGGATGAAACTATTCTTTATGAAAGATTATACTTACCCACTTTCCAGATCATATTTGATGAGATATGATGATTCTGTAAAAAAGAGAGAGACTTGTACTCGTGATATGATTGCGATTCCATATTCAGAAATTGGTCAAAAATGTTTTCAGGAAACCGGAGTTAGTTATGTAGTCTTAAAAAAAGGTTTTGATACAGCACAATTTGAAAGTTCAGATGAATTTTCAAAAATATACATTTCCTCGAATGTTGTAATTTATAAAAGATACAAGCCAGAATGAAAAATAAATCATTTATACTTTCTATAATCTTCATTTTTTTTACCTCAACAACATTTATGTTGTGGTATGGGGAGAAAACGATTAACAATACTGCTAACTCCGGGTATTCTGTTTTTAGTTTTTTAAATTCAGAAAGCATTATCAAAGAAGATAGTCTTTCCGCTCTAACTTTCAAAATTGAAAATCTCGAAAACATTGACATTGAATATGATGTTGTAGTTTATTTAAATAATGAAAAATTTGACACCAAAAAACAATTAGTTAAATCAAGAGAATCAGTTCTCATTCAAACTGATAAAAATATTTTTGAAAAAATTTCAAAAAACAGTTTAAATAAATATGAAATAGTAATAAACTGGGACTCTAAAAGAAAGAATAAAGAATCTTTAAAAAAATACTTTAACATATCAAATGAAACAAGCAAATAAAAAAGAAATCTTGATGTATACTCGCCCAATAGCTCCACCGTGGGATGAAGCTTCGAAGGGACTTGCATATGACATCGCTATCAACTCTGATGGCACTTTTAATTTTCATCTTCTAACCACTAGGGAATATGCTCTGGCAATTAAAAAAAGCTACCTGGCACGAAATAACGCCTTAACGGCTGAACCAATTTTTCCATCCACATGTTTTGATTCAAGGGCTAAGAAGATTCTCTTAAAAAGACTTTTTAAAAAAAATATTGGTGGTGATATTGTACATTTCTTATTCACCCCTCGCCCACTTACATCTCTTTTTCTCAGAACAAGGATCTTCTTTTCAAAAGCAAAAACTATCCTAACATTAGCAACTATTGACGATGCATTAATAAAAAATAAAAAATTACTAAAAAAGGTGCTATTTGCAGACAAAATCATTGCTCAATCCTATGTAACTGAAAGCAAGTTAAAAAACGCTGGAATTGATAATGTTGAGGTCATTTACCCCGGTATCAACCTCGAAAGATATTTCCCTCAACCAAAAAATGAAGCTCTCTTGAATGAACTCGAGATAAAAAAAGATGAAATAGTTGTACTTTTTGCAGGAGAATATACAAGACTAAAAGCAATAGATGATATTATTTCAGCATTTGAACAAATTTTCAAAGAGCATAAAAAAGAAGCTGCTAAACTCAAACTTATTTTGGCTTGCAGAATAAAATCTCAAGAAGATGTTAAAAAACAAGCTAAAATTGAGGAGCATGTAAAAAAAGAAGGATATTCGGATAAAATAATTTTTCTTTCAACGGTTGCTAATATGCCACGGCTTTTTAATATCTCTGATATAAACATTTTCCCGGTTCAAGAAATGGCTGGGAAATTCGATATTCCACTTGCAATAGTTGAGGCTATGGCTTGTCGCAAAGCAACAATTGTTTCTAATATAGATGTTTTGACAGAATTTGTTGAAAATGGAGAAACTGGAATTGTTATCCCAAAAGGCTCTCCTACTCAACTAAGAGACTCTATTTTAGAGTTAATTAAGGACAAAGATAAACGAGAAAGATTAGCAGAGAATGCTAAATTATATGTACACAAAAATTTTGACATAAGAAATGTTGTAAAAAAGTATAAAAATGTCTATACTGAATTGTTAAAATAAAAAGCTAAATCGCTTAAATTATATAACTTTAAAAAGAATTTATGAATAAAATTAAAAAAATATCAGAATTTAAACAGATTCTTGAACCTACAAAAGATAGAAAAAACTCTGTTGATTTTGGCGTTTCCGAAGAATTAATGCCAGACCAAGCAACAATTGATCAACTTGTTGAGGTAGCAAAAAACGATGAAATATATCATCACATTGCAGCCCTAACAGATGTTTGTCAAAAACCTGGCAGAAAAAGTCCGTCTGGGACTGTCGTCGCAACAAAAGACTACTTCATGCCTCAATTACTAGACACAGCTCCAAATTGTGGAATGCGTCTAATATCAACACCTTTTGACATAAACGACCTAACCGAAGAAAAGATAGATGAACTTTTCAAAGAGTTAATTAAGGCAATCCCCACCAAGACATATATGGGGACATATCTTCCTTATAAAGTAATTATCGATATCTCGCTTCGTGGCAGCATTGCACTCTTGGAATACTTAAAAGAGGATATTAGCGAGGTTGATAGAATGTTACACGGGGGAAATATGTTTGAAGGAGATGAAATCACAGAGAAGGAGTTATACAAAGCAGTTCCAAAAATTTTTTTTAGAATAGCACAACTAAGAACAGGCATTTTGGGTGCAGCAGGAAATCATTTTTTAGACTTGATGAGAATTACTGATATTGTTGATGAAGATTTAGCTTCTAAATTTGGACTACACAAAGACCAATATGTCTTTCTGATGCACACTGGATCAGGACTCTTCGGACAATATGCAAGTTATTTTTACACGCCTAAAAAGAAAGAGCATTTGAGTCAAAAACTCGTTTCTGAATTTGGAAGGTTCACTTTTCTCGACAATAAAACAAAGTGGCACAAAACTTTAAAAGATGCTATCCCAAAATATAGCAACTCAAACGAATTTTTCAAAATCAAAGCAAATTCAGAACTGGGAAGAAATTATTTCAATGCACATCGAGCGGCAGCAAATCATGGATTTGCCAACAGAACTCTATTGCAACACAATTTAAAGTTAGCAATAAAAAAAGTTCTAGGAAAAGACAATGCCTTAAAACTTATTTATGATATGACTCATGTGTCAGCAACAAAAGAAAAACATTTTGGTGAAGATTTAATTATTCACAGAAGCAACGCAACAAGGGCATATGGACCGGAAAGAATGAGGGGACATAAATTATTCGAAGAGACTGGGGAGCCAATTTTTATGCCATCCTCCATGAGCACAGAAGCTTATTTTGGAGTTGGAACTGACGAAAACGATCAAACCTTCTTCAGTGCAGCGCATGGAACGGGGAAATCAAAAGCGAAAACATCAGAAGTTCCAGAAAACCGTGAAGAGTTAATGCAAAAAATGAAAAAACGCAAAGTGCGTCTTTATAATGCAACTTCAAAAGGAATCGAAAATCAAGACTCTTCACATTATAAAGATCCTTCTTTAGCAATCTCTGGAATGGAAGCAAACAAGATAATAAAACCTGTGGTAAAAATGATGCCTGTGGCTGTCTTAATGGCCTAAAATATTATTCTATGAAACTTATCACCATCTCGGGACTTGATGGCAGTGGAAAAACAACTCAACTAGACAAGCTCGAATTACACCTACAAGAAAAAGACGGGAGAGTTTATCGTTTTCATATTATCGAATTTTCAATTGCCAATAAGTTGCTCTGCTTTAAAAATAAAAAAACAAATTCTGCTCCCGCAAAAGCAATCACAAACGCAAACAATTTTTCTATTATGCTTAGAAAAATAGCTCTTATTGTTGATGTCTTTCGCTTCAATGTTTTATTTAATAAAATAAAAAACAATAAAACATACGATTATATTTTAATCGATAGATATTTTTATGATCAAATTATAAATATTTTTTACTTAGAACAAAAATCCAATCCGAGAGGGGAAGAATTTCCCAAACCTTTCTGGCAAAAAATTGTAGAGGGGTTAATTATAAAACCAGATATTGCAATATTTATTCAGGTTTCCCCTGAGACAGCTATCTCAAGAGACCGAGAAATTGAACAAGGAAAGCAATTTCTAATTGACAAACAAAAAATATTCAATCTACTTGCAAATCAATGGAATATTGAAATTATTAACGGAGAAGATACTATTGAAAATATTTTCAAAAAAATTACAAAAATAGCTACTTAGAACCAAAAAATAAATAAAAAATTATCCATCAAAAAAGCGGGTTTTTGTTCCCACTTTTTTTAAATTTAATTATTCTAATTCCTCCATATCATCTTCAAGATATTCCCTAACCTTTTCCGTAATAACAGCGCTTCCATCTAAACAATCCGCGTTATCCCTATTAAGAACAAAAGATTTATAGTCAATCCCGTTATTGTCCATGTAATAAGTTTTCACTTCAGCTTCTTTGCCAATAGTTATTTCGCTAAAAACAGCACCTTTTTTATACCGGAATTCTTCTTTTAGGTTTTTATTGGACTTCCAAAAACCTTGTAAAACATAATAATCAGTGCTTGTCCCAAAATTCATCTTGCAATATCTCTCTATGTGGCCTGAAACAACAACTTCAACATCATATTCTGAAAGTAGAGCTCTTAATTCTTCAGCGTCAATGAATAATCTGCTTTGTTCTCGATAATCAGTCTCAATTGGTGGTTGATGAACAAAAACTATTTTACGCAAATCTTCAGCATCCTCTAAAGTATCTTGAAGCCATAAAAACTGCTCTTCATTAATTTTACCAGGATATGCAGATTTATCTGGCCCCGTCGCCCTACCTGTAGAAGTAAAATTACCATCTAAAAATATTACTCTAAAACCATTGATATCAACTTTATAATAAGTTCTTTCATTTCCAGTCAACTTCAACCATTCTTCTTTGGAGAATTTATTAACTTCGTGATTTCCCAAAACATCATAGGTTGGAGCTACCGCTTTTCCTAAAAGTTTTTTTGCCTCTTGAAAATCCCAAATAGAATTATCGTCAGCACCATCAACTAAGTCTCCACCATTAACTATTATGTCAGGCTTAAATTCATTATCCATCTTATTCACAAAATAACTTAATGGTTCTTCACAACTACTTTTCAAGTTCCACTTTAAAGTTGTTTTATCTTGTTTAGCAAGACAATGAGCGTCCGTGATAAAACCTATTTTAATACTGCCCTGTTTCTTTTTCCAAACATAAATATTTAATTTCTGATTAGTGTATTGGGTTTCCACAAGTTCAAATTCTTTCTCAATCAATCTTCTTGCATCTCCTTGGATATTTGTGTTTTTGGAGAAAATAATCCAAATCTCGTTATATTTATTCTGTGCTTGGAATATTTTAGTTGCCGTTATTTCATTATCATCATTGTAAGCAAGAATATTCACATTACTTCCGTTTAGATAATAATTAGACAATGGCCGTGAAATAAGAAGTGCATCATCGCTTCTGTTTTTTAAGAAATACTTAAAACCTTCTTTATAATTAGTATATTCCCAACTCTTGGGACTCTGATAAAAACCCTCACTTGAATAAAAAAATGGTATATTTATCAAAAGTAGCAACACTGTTAAAAGGGTTATTAAAAAAACTTTTTTATCTTGACTTAAAAGGCTAGAGATTTTTTTTGAGAAAAAATATATCCCACACGCAACAATCATTACCTTAAAAAGTTGCGTAAGATAGATATATTGATCACCAACATTTCTTCTCCAAGAGAATATAGCCATTAGAAGAGGAACAAGAAATGACAAAACTGTCCAAAGTCCAATTTTGCCATATTTTTTTATCATTAAATAGCTACCAATGACTATAAAAAAAATGCCAAAAAGGATATAGCTATAATCAAGGGTAATTTTTTGCAAATATGTCCAGTGAAAAACCCAACTAACACCAGCCAATCCACCAATAACCTTGTCAATAATATATCCAACAACTGGAATTGTTTTTAGTGATGATGCCAATACCACTAAGATGAAACTTACCAATGAGAAAAACGCGATAGAAATCAGATAACGATTTTTAAATTTCTTTTTTCTAAACAAAATAAAAACTCCCATTGTCAATAAATAAATGAGAATTGTTGGCATAATATTAACAGTTAAATCATGAACTTTTAGTGATAAAAAGCCTAGAAACAAAGCAGGAAAAAACCAAAACCAATTAAATCCCGTCTTCTGAAAGATTTTTTCTAAAACACACACTTCCGCACCCTCCTTTTTTCTTTTACATAATTTTCTCAAAAAAGACTTTTTAGTAAATTTTTTATATTCTAAAAAATTATACACTGCGTAAGAAAACCATAAGTAGACTGGTGCAAACATAGAATACATCCTGAGCTTTCTGTCATATATAAGTTCAGATATGCTAACAGCCGAAAGAAAGAGGGCTATAAGAGCAATAGTCCAATTTCTTGTGATTACAAAAGTCATAAAAAAAACAGTCAACATCGCAATTACTCCCCACAATGCACTTACAAGCCTGGCAGATTCCTCAGATATTGGTAAAAAATCAAATGTTTTTGCTACTTGCCAATAATAAACATTGGCCCTTGTATACACCTCGTCACTTAAGGTATTTGTATTGAATTCCCAAAATTTCCACTCTCCAGTCTCACTATAACCCTTTGCAATATTAATCCCCAAAAATTCGTCTGCAAAAAAAGATTGGGCACCAAGCTTATTCATCCTTAAAAATATACCAGTTGTCATTAATATTAAAAAAACAATAAGCACCTTTTTTGACAATATTTTTTTCAACATTTATTCTTTATTTATTTTTCTCATTAATTTATATTCGAAACACCCCTCCCCTTAATAGATTGAAAGGTTTGTTTCTATACAATATTTTATACCTTTATAGTTTACTATTCCAGTACCTTTTTTGCAACATTTTAATGAAACAAAAAACCACCCATCAAGGGTGATTTTTTGTCATCAATGTTTCTTCGAAAACTCAGACTATCGTTTGCTCCATTGCGGAGATTTTCTAGCCTTTTTAAGTCCCGGTTTCTTTCTTTCTTTTTGTCGTGGATCTCTTTTCAAATAATCAAGGTCTCGAAGAGTTTTTTGAAACTCTTCATTAAACTTAATTAAAGCTCGAGAAAGTCCAAGTTGAGTAGCCTCTGCTTGTCCCCTAATTCCACCACCCTTAACTGAAACTGAAACTGAAAATTTCTTTTCTGTCCCCGTGGCAGTCATAGGAGCTTTGGCCGTAACTGTTAATTCTTCTGTATCAAAAAATTCTTCGTATTTTTTGTCATTTACAAGAAATTCGTTCCCTTTTGTGCTTTCAACAATTCGAACTCTTGCTACAGCTGACTTTCGTCGGCCGATTCCTTCGTAATATTGATCTGCTTTTTTTGCCATAGATATTCTAAATTATTGTTTACTCTGCTTCCTCTAGTTGTTTAGTATAAGAGTGATTTTCGTCTCTGAAAATTCTCAACCTCTTAAGAGCAGCTGTTGAAAGCTTATTTTTTGGCATCATCCCTTTAACTGCCTTTTCGATTACCTTTGTAGAATCTTTCGTCATCATTTCTTCAAATGTGGCTGATTTAATTCCTCCCGGAAAACCTGTGTGGTGCCAATAAATCTTCTTTTTAGCCTTTTCTGCACTTAGTCGAACTTTATCTGAATTGATAATAATTGCCCAACCATTTCCACCAATGTTTGGTGTAAAATCTATTTCATTCTTTCCAGCAAGATATTTTGCAACTTTGACAGCAAATCTTCCAAGAATTTGACCTTTTGCATCAAATAACTTGTATTCTGGTTTTTCCTGTTTCATAAAATTTTCCTTATTCAAAAATTATTTGTCTGATTGCTCCTTATCTTTTTTCTCTTCATTTTTTTCGACCTTCTTTTCCGCTTTTTTAATTTCAGTGGAGTCTTTTTTTGCTGAAGCCTTCTTGGTGGCCTCCTCCTTTTTCACTTTTTCAGCCTCAACCGAACTCTTATTCTCATCTTCAAATTCTTCAACCCATTCAATTAATGCTCTGTCTGAAGCATCGCTCCTTCGGTGCATTTTTTTAATGATTCGAAGATATCCACCATCTCTTTTTGCAAATTTCTCTGCGAATCTTAAAAGTTCCATTACTGTTTCAGCTGGAAGATCTTTTTTAAGTTCTCTAATCATAGCCATTTTTTTAACTTCACTCTGTGAAGCTCTTTTGGCCTTTGTAATCATCCGTTCTGCAAAAGGTCTTAGTTCTTTAGCTTTTGCTAAAGAAGTTTCGATTCTCTTGTATTTAGTCAAGCTTACCAAAAGAGTTCTTAGAAGAGCCTCTCTTTGTGACTTTGACCTAGATAATGTTCGTCCTTTCTTTCGCTTATTCATTGATGTCTAGTCTTATTCTAAATTATTCATTAGGATTTCAGCGTAATACCTAAAGTTCCTATTGCTTTTTTAATCTCTTTAACTCCTTTATCCCCCATTCCCTCGAGTTCTAGAATTTCTTCTTCAGTTTTTTCAGCAATTTGTCCGACTGTTCCAAATTCGGCAGCTTCCAAAACATTCATTGTTCTAGTCGAAACTCCAAGTTCTGCTATTGGTGTTTCTTCAAGTTTAATCTCTTCTGGTTTCACTTCTTTCTCTTCTTCAACCTCATTAACAACCTCTTTTACCTCAACTTCCTCAATTTCCTCCCCGAGTTTAGCAATAGCTGTTACTTGTTCTAACAAAATTTCAGTTGCTTGTGCATAGGCCTCTTCTGGAGTAATAGAACCGTCTGTGACAACTTCTAAAGTAATTTTATCAAAATCAGTTCTTTTCCCAACACGCATATTATCAACAAGAAAATTAACTCTTTTAATTGGGGTATACACTGCATCGATTGCGATTGAGCCGATTTCTTTCTCTTCTCTTTCTTGCTGTTCAACTGGAACATATCCCAAACCTTTTTGAACTTTTACTTCCAATTCCAATTCTGCTGAAGGAGAAGTTGTCGTTGCAATTATTTGATCCTGATTTACAACCTCAATTTCTGAAGTTGTTTTAAAATCAGCTGCAGTAACCTCTTTCTCGCCCTTAACATTCAAGAAAATGGTAGCTTCTGTAACTCCATGAAGTTTAAATCTAACTTTTTTAAGATTTAAAATAATTTGAACTGCATCTTCCATAACACCATCAATTGTTGCAAATTCATGTGTGATACCTTTTATCTTAACCGAAACTGCGGCGTTACCTGGCAATGAAGACAATAAGACTCTTCTTATAGAATTTCCCAATGTTGTTCCGAAACCAGGATAACATCCTTTAATAACAAATTTACCAGCGTTTTCAGCTATTTCTTCGTGAAGAGGAGCTTGTGGTAATGATACTGAGAGCATTGATTTAACTTAATAGTTATTTGTATTTGATAGTTGAAATGACTATCTAGAGTAGAATTCAATCACCAAAGAAACATTGACTCCAGTTCCTACCTCATCCTTATTTGGAGCTGATAAAACCTTGGCACTCATATTATTTACATCAAAAGAAAGCCAACCCGGAACATCATGTTTCTTCTTAAGAACCGTTTGAAGTTCTTGAAAGAATGTTTTTTCTTTCTTTTGTGGTTTAAGAATTATTTCATCTCCAATTTTCAAAATTGCTGATGGAATATCCAAAACCCTACCATTAACAGTAAACATACTGTGACTTACTAATTGTCTTGCTTGTGCTCTTGAAACAGCAAACCCAAGACGATAAATAACATTATCAAGTCTTGATTCAAGACGAATAATTAAATTATCTCCAACAACTCCTGGTTGCAACTCTGCTTCCTTTAGATGTTTTTTAAATTGCTTTTCTGTGACCCTGTAGATTCTTTTCAATTTTTGCTTTTCAGCTAATTGTTTTCCAAAATCAGACAGTCCACGACCCTTCTTTCCTCCTGCATTTCCATGCACTCCAGGAATATAAGGTTTTCGCACCATAGCACATTTTGGCGAAAGACAACGATCTCCTTTAAGGAAAAGTTTCTCCCCTGCTCTTCGGCATAACTTACATTTTGACTTTTCTTGATTTGCCATAAATATTTAAAATCTTTAATAATTCTTTTTAACTAGATTAGACTCTTCTTGGTTTCTTTGGTCTACAACCGTTGTGTGGTACTGGAGTCATATCTTTAATTTTCGTGATTCCATACCCTTTTTGAGCCAAAGCTCTAAGTGCGGCCTCACGACCAGACCCAATTCCTTCAATATAGACTTCGATATCTCTAAGACCATATTTTTGTACTTTTTCATCAACATCTGCAGCAACTTGTGTAGCAGCATATGTTGTTGCTTTTTTTGCTCCTTTAAATCCAAGCAAACCAGAAGATGACCAAGCCAAAAGATTTCCATGCAAATCTGTCAATGATACAACTGTGTTGTTATATGAAGATCTAATATAAGCGCGTCCTCTTTGGATTTGTCGTCTTAATTTCTTTCTTTTTTTAGCTGGAACTACAACATCAGCCCCCTCTGTTGCTATCTCCTTAACTGTTTCTTTTTTCACTTCGTCCTTAGACGGAGCTTTTAATTCCTCAGTTGCTTCAACTTTGGAAATTGTTTCTTTTTCTTCAGAAACTTTTTCCTTAGCTTCTTTCTGAGTAGTTTTTGTGTCCTTCTCTTCGGCCATAATAAGCGTTATTAAAATTCAATTAGTATCAAAATGGATTATTTCTTCTCTACTGATCTTCGACCACTTCCCATTGTCGCCCTTTTGTTCCCTCGAACGGTTCGGTTGTTGGTTTTTGTTCTTTGTCCTCTCACTGGAAGACCTTTTGCATGTCGAGACCCTCTATAACTACCCACCTCTCTTAATCTCTTCACATTCATCATCACTTGTCGCTTCAACTCTCCCTCAAGAACATCCCCGCCTTCAATTTCAGTTCGAAGTCTGTTGAGATCTTCTGTAGGAATTTTGTTTGCTCGCATATTCTTATCAATTCCAACTTTCTCAAGAATTTTATTAGACTTTGTTTGTCCAATTCCGTAGATATAAGTCAATGCAATTTCAATTCTCTTTTCGTCTGGAATGTTAACACCAGCAATTCTTACTGCCATACTTTTATTTAGAATTTAAATGATTTATTAAATTTATCCCTGTCGTTGTTTGTGTCTTTTAATCTCACAAATCACAAACACTATCCCCTTTCTTCTAACAATTTTGCACTTGTCACATCTTTTTTTCACTGAAGCTTGAACTTTCATTTTTTTGCAATAAAATAAATTATATTTGCTCTTCTCTGACCCTCACCTTAAAGCCTTCTTGTAATTCGGCCCTTGGTCAGGTCATATGGACTCATCTCAATTTCAACCTTATCCCCTGGCATCAATTTAATGAAATGAATTCTCATTTTTCCGGAAATATGAGCTAGAACGATATGACCATTCTCGAGCTTTACTCGGAACATTGTACTTGGAAGCAACTCGACAACATCCCCCTCAAGTTTGATTATCTCTTTCGTCATAAATTCCACTGTTTAACTTGTTAAATTTGAGCAACCAAAAAAACGAAGGTTCTTTTCGTCTCTATCCTAAGTCTTGAATTCATTCTCTTTCACCTTCTCTATGCACTTTTGGTTCTCAAAAGCTACTAAATTGTAACTAAAAATTTTACTAGTTATGATAATAGCTAAAATACATCAAAATGTCAAGGGAATAAATTACACAACCTAAAAACTTGATTAATATTTAACCGATAGACCTTTTAAGTTGAATTTTAAAACTATTCTTAGATACATTTCTTTAAAGCAATAGGATTAGAATGTTTCATACTCAACCTATTTATATCCCTCAGCATCGATCGCTCCAAATAAAACACCTCTATCCCCGACACAAGGCAATTGTCTATTGTTAAATAATTTTCAAACAACAAAAAATACTAATAAACAATTTATTGGGAATTCCTCATCACTTCTTATAACATCCCCTCTTTATACTTTACACCCATAGGGATATCCCTTCTGCCAGCGGTACATTCTTGGCTAAGACCTCCCCCACTCCCTTTGCATTCCCAACTTCTTGTTGAACCCACGGCTGGAAAATATGGGTTTTTTGGAAAAGATATTCCGCTAGAACAAAAAGTGGAACCTGCTGGCCATTCAGTAATTTCTGATGAATAAGTAGTACTTCTAGTCCCACAAACCCCATTAATCACAGATATCTTCCTTTTTGCAAAACAATTTGATGTGGAACCTCCATTAACTCCTAAACATTCCCAACTTCTTGTTGAACCCACGGCTGGAAAAGATGTATTATTTGGAAAAGATGTTCCGCTAGAACAAAAAGTGGAACCTGCTGGCCAAACATTAACATTTGACTCATAGGTGGTATTTCTGGTTCCACAAGAACCCGCTACTGATACATAACTGACATTAGACTGGCTAACGCAACTTGAGCCAGGGGCTGAATGCTGAACAACTTTCATAGCCATTCTTTTCCCAGTAGCATCCGGAAGGCTCCAGCTAGCTACGGTAGTATAATAGCATATATTGGAAGTAGTGCCAGCAACATAAGTAGAAACAACCTTAGTGTAATCAGCAGGCAATCTTGGATAGCTAGGTTCATTTCCGCAACTATCCAAGGCTACACCGCCACAAGTATTAGTACAAACAGAAAATGGCTGTTTTTTACAAGATTCATAACCAGACAAAGGACTACTTGCCGAAACACACTCGCTATAAAAATCATCACCAAAACCACGATAAGTATTACAACATAAATAAGATGGCACACAAGAACCCCAAGTACACAAAATTGTTGTTGTTGTATAATACCCTGGGCTAGTGTAAGTAGTCCAGCATGCTGGATCACTTACTTGTAAGGCTGGAGTAGTATTGCTGGGACACTGAACTGTTGCATTGGAGAATGCTGGAATAATAGCCAATATCGAAAGAGCAATAAAATAAAAGAATATTTTTTTCATATATTATAATTCATTGTTACTTAATTTATTAAAAATATCATTTCCTTTTTGCTCATATTCTTTTTGTTTACCCTCATCTCCTAATTGCCTATAATTATTAGATAATGAATAATATAAATCTCTTTCTACCCCTGGCTTATTGGAGACCAAAAGTGAAACATCATCCTGGACCAAAGTAAGTCCCTTTTGAGCAATATCTATAGAATCTTGATGTTTTTCTTGAATGTAAAGAGATTGAGCTAATGCCAAATAAGCAATGGCCTTAGTCGGAGAAAGAGATATTGCCTTTTTAGCATTTTCCTCTGACTGACCATATTTCTCCTCCAAAATATTAAGCTTAGACAAAAGAATATACAAATTAGAATTATTTGGGGTTAATGTTTTAGCTTTTAATAAATAATTATTAGCCTGAATAAAATTTTGTTTTAACATAAAAATGTTAGCCATCACTTGATAAGAATCTGACTGGAAAGTTGGATCAGTGCCAATTTTATTTACAACAATTTTACAATTTTTTAATGATTCATCATAATTACTTCTGCTAAACTCTAAGGTGCAAAGATTAGAATATATAGAAACATATCTATCCTCGCTATCTAACTGAGCAGCCTTATTAAAATATTCTACGGCTTTTGACAAATCACCTATTAACCTAGCTGTATGTCCCTTACCAGCATAAGCCAATGTGTTTTCAGGATTTATTTGAATAGCTTTATTATATGAGTTCATAGCACTTTCATAATCAGGCTTAATTTCATTAACATAGCCCTCTGCACGATAAACCTCCGAGTTATTAGCATCGATAATCTTAGCTTTTTTAATTATGTCGAGTGCTTTAGTTAAATAAGGATTTCTGTCTCTACCCTGCTCCTGCTCCTTGAGAGCTTTTTCAGCATAAGATAAAACTAATGATACATAATTTTCAATATTCACATCACCCTCTGAAATAATCTTCTCAAAATTCTCAATAGCACTATCATTGTGAGTTGTAGAATAAATATTAGCTAATCTCTGAGGATCACTTTTCTTTAATTGATTAACACTGTCTCTAACAACAGAGTAACAAGCATCTTTATGAATTTCTGTTTTAATATCTTTACAAAATTCTTCATCTAGGTAATCTAAAGCTCGAGTATACAAAATAGTATCTATTACTGATGTTTTGCATATTTCAGCTGTCTGTTTATCCTCTATGCAACTACAATTTTCTAAATTATTACTCTTATTAGCCTCTTCATAGGCTTCTTGATCTGAGCTGAAATTACACTTTAATTCAGGTAAGTCTAATGTGATATCATTTTTCTTCACCTTATCACTATACTTATTTAATTGATTCAATCTTTCTTTATTAATCACAAAGAAAGATGCCCCAAAAAAAACTAATGAAAGAAAAATTATTACTATAATTATTTTTTTATTTTTTTGCATATTTTATTTTTTTATTTTTAAACGCATTTTATTATATCACAGTTTTCCTAAAAATAAAGAGGGAGTGCCTAACAACTTAGAACCCAGATTTTCAACTAAATGACACATCATTATTCAGATCTAAACTTATAATAATTATTAATTTTTCATATTTTTAAGCAAAAATTAACTAATAAAAAAATTGCTCCGAAAAAAAGAAAAAAATATGCAAATAATTATAACTTTTCTTTGAGATGAGAAAAATTCAATTAATGTCACATATTTCAAAATTAATAATTCTAAATATTAGATCCTTTCGAATATTCTCTGTATTTTCGAATACAGTTTTCTGACATCTCACGCCTTCGAAGAAAAAAAATTCTTGACAAAAAAAGTTTTTGATGTAATCGTTTATTTGTATGTATATATGAGAAATATTTTAAAAGTACTTTTAAAAAAGGAGATAAAAAGGAATGAAAGATCCTAAAGTCATCGAGGTTGGGGGTGTTCGTGTTACACCCATAGAATTAAAAGAAGAAGAAAAGAATCTTCCATATGAAGCCCTTACAAAAGGTGGTAATTTGTTGGATTTACTTTTGCTATTAGCGGCCGAAAAGGTCTTAGATATTATGCTTAATAATACCTTAACAGCAGACCCAAATAAAAATACCGTTTGGCATTACTGGACATATTATGAAGATCCTCTTGAATATTCTTGGCAGTTTTCTCACAGAGAGATTGGTGGCGCCTTTCAAGATACCTCTTTCGGAAGCGATTGTTATTTCTCTTCGGAAGAAAGGGTAAAGAGAACGATGGATTGTGGGCTTATCTGCTCACATCAAAACAGAAACCCCCAGAAAAATCAACTAGGTGGTTGTGCTCGTTTAGTTTTTGAATTGATTCCAAAAAAGAATTGTTGGGAGGAAGAATCAACTATAATCACAGGTATAAATGCCTGCGCTGGTCTTAAAGAATGGGAAAACCTTGCATTTGTATTGGGAATTTATCGCCTTCTGGGCCTAGTAGACCTTAGTGACTCACAGATAAAAGCAATTGTTGAGGTTGCCGATAAAAGCGTGGGTGGCGAAGACCCAGATGTTTTTTGCCCGGTCGGAACAACAATTTGCCAATATGTTGAAAATCTTTTCAACATCATTGATAAAAATGAAAAACCAACCTTCATCTAAAAAAGGTGGGAATAGAATAAAAATCAAAAAAGCGTACCATAGAATTCATTTGGTGCGCTTTTAAATTATCTTTTTATCCTTCTTTTTATTTATCCTACAATTTCCATTTCCATAGTCAAAGCATTTATAACCACTGCCATTGAATGCATCACTGGAACCATTTCTGGATGATTTTTTTTAATTATTTCCTGAGTTAAGTTATTGAGATATAAGGTTCGTTCTCTCGTTCTTGCTTTTTCAGCTGGATCAATATAAATAGCAGAGGATAGTAAAATCATACCCCCTTCAACTCTACCTTCGTCTAAATTTTTCTTAATTATTCCAGCCGCGGTTTTAATTGGCTCTCCAATATTTGGATCATACGGACCAACAATAAGAGCCATATTAGGAGTATGTAGCCAGTCAAAGCCCTTTCCGACTGCCAAAACCCACTCTCCATGCACTAATTGATCCAATGACTTACCTTTAATCTTAGTCTGCTCTATGCATTTAATATTTCCTTGTACAAGGGGAATTAAATCCAATAGAATCCTTTCTGGCATCAAAGGATAGAGCTTCTTGAAAATATTAATTAGATTATTTTCCGAGTTTGTTGTTATTTTAGAGACATCTATTGCGTTTCCATCTTCTCCATGAAAAACCAAGGCGTCTTCATCGGTCTCAAGACCAACAAGAATTGGAAAAACAACAGTATTATTTTCACCATATGTCCTCAAAATTTGTTTACGAAAATTTTCTGTAAACCTTTTTGACTCATCACAATCATAATTAAAACCTGCGCAACCTCTCTTGTGATCTCCTTTTGAATAATGATATGTCACTAAAACCAAAGTGCGGTTTCCCTCACTAACAGCTTTTTTAATATTCTGGTCAAAAGATTCACTCAATAAAGGCCATCCTAAGTTGAATTTTCCACCTATATTGCGAAAGGGCTTCATTATTCCAAGTGGAGTACCTGTTACTGTGGGCATATGAATCCTCCCATCCATACACTTAAAAACAACTACATTTGTAGGATGTTTGGATAAATACAATTGCCTTTCTAATAGTTGAGACTGAAACATTTCCGAATGCTTCTTGTTCAGCTCAATAATCAACTTTTTCTTATTTTCCATGCGTTTCCTAGTTACATTTTTTTAAATATACTAAATATACATAGAATATATATAAAAATGCCTAATTAATCAATGAAATTATTTGATTATTTTTACATCAATTTTTTCTTTAGAAATAGGAATACCTGTCAACCAAGATGGTTTAACTAAAAATTCTATTTTTTCAATTGATGGATAGCCAAGCAAAATAACTTTAATCTCCTCTTCTTTTTTCTCGGCAATATTTTCTACAAGCCTATCTGCCTCAATTTTAGGCCAAGCAACTGAAGTGGCATCGAGATACATTGTCATTGTTTTATTTTCAAAGTCAGTAATACTTTTTTTAAAGACAATTTTGCTCTGAGACTCTTCTATTTCATAATCACTATCGACATCTTCTTTCATTTTCAAAAGTGCTACAGAATTGACATCAGTAGTAGTAAAAGCCATTAATTTAACTTTCTGTTCAACGGTATAAGAAAAACTTTTTACAATATCTTTAACTTCATTTGTCGAAGAAACATTTGTAACTTCTTTTTCAACAGAATCAAACATCGCACTCATCTCACTCCCTAGCTGAATCTTAACTTCTTCCTCAAGATCCTTTTCTAGCGCAGCAATTGTTTTTTCACGAGCTCTTTCGATATCCTCTGAGGAAATCATTGATAATTTTTTATTTGAATCAGGAGAGCCACCATCTTCCATTGGCTCAAAAGACTTTACTTCAAACTTTGTATACTTTGGACTACCCTTAAATCCCTCAATGGTAAATGTAGTAGAACCAATATTAAAATCCTCACCAGGCTGATCTGCAATTACGGTAACTTCGGCTGTACCAGCTTTCTCGCCATCCATACCTGGAACAGTAATATTTTTTGCAAGCCTAAATAACTTTCCCTCTTTTGAAAGAACCCTGGTGGTTGCAACAAGGGATTGTTCCTCTGTCGAATAGTTGTTGTATATTGTAACCTTGCCATTCGCTTTTCCATCATCCGTTGCATAGGTTTCGCCAGTTGAATTAAATTTCATTGTTTTCTTAATCGTCATCTCCTTGTATTGCCCAGGGATAACACCTTGCTCGAAACCACTTGTATCCGCACCTTCCTTTACTGTTATTTTAATCTCTTTAGCAAAATCCTTCTTTCGTGGATAAATAGTAACTTCTGCTTGTGGATATTTAGTATATCCCCATACAGCAAATCCTCCTATCCCAATAAAAATAAACAAGATTAAAACAGCAAATCCCCAGCGTGAAAAAAATCCACCACCATTTTCTCGTTCTGTTATTTGTTTTTCAATTTTTTTCACTTCACTTTTCATTTCTCTTGCAGATTCTTCCATAGATCTCTTTTCTGCACAGAAAAATTCTTCTGCTTTTCGTGATCTGTCCTCATCAAAATCTTTTAGGTTTAATTCGTCAGTGACTTTAAAGTCTTCTCCTTGAGATGATTTTTTTTGTATATCAAAATCAAAATTTGAACCACTACTCATTTTATTATTCCTTTTGTACCCTTGTTGCTGATTTAAACCAAAATCAACAGACCTTGCAACACCGAATTTTCCTCCTTTTGGAATAGCTGTTGTTGCCAATTTAGATGCTCCTGGAGCTTTTATAATATCCTTTTTAAAAGGATCCATTTTTTTCACCGTTTTGGCTTGACGGCCCATTTCCGCAGCCTTTTCTATTGAAACTGTTGTGTTGTTACTTTCTTTATTTAACTGTTCTGCATCAAGTGTTTCTTGTAAGGAATTAGGTTTGGTACCCAAGAAATCACCTTTGGAAATTTCTTTCTTTTCAGCCATCCTCTTTTCACCGTATAACTCCTGCCGTAATTTCTCAGGTGGAATTAAGTTTGGCTCCTCAGCTTCCTTCTTCTTTTCATCATTAAAACTTTCTTCATTAGCCATGATTGACTCTGGAACAACACCATCAAAAAAGCTCTCAGAACCAATTTCACTTGTCGCAAATTCTTCTTTTTCAATTTCCATTTCTTCAATATGTTCTTCTACTTTTTCTGCAACTTGCTCTTCCAGTAACGCCTTTTCTTCTACTGCTACCTCTTTTGGCACGGCAATTTTTTCAATTTTTTCAACAACCTCTTTCTTTTTATCGTTTCTTAAATCAGTTTCTGTTATTTCTTGGGTTTTTATCTCAAGGCGCTTAATGACTTTTCTTGCTTGAGGATCATTCGTGGCGATTAAAATGGTTTTCCCATATTTCGTTACTTCTTTTTTTAACAATTTCAGGTTGATAATTCCCTGTGTTAGTGCTGCATTTTTAGGCACAACAATACAAATTTCGGAAGATTTTTCATCCCTTATTTTATCCAAGATACTTGTAATTTCCTCATCTATATCGATATATATTGTTTTGTGCATAAAATTTCCTTTTCTTTTGTTTTATTTTTAATTTTGCATTATTTTCACTGCTTTTCCTAACACATTTGAGAGCACCTTTTCTTCCCCTGTAAGCTCCAAAACCAAGTTTGCAAGTCCCATTGGCGCAACCATTTGCGGACTCTTCAATTGTTTTGTTTGATCTACAATATTAACAACATCTCTCGGTTGGATAAAACTAACTTTTGGCTCAGAAGAAATTGGCATATTTTCAATCCACTTACCTTTTGATAGAATCTTCTGGATTCCCGGCAAACCACTTCCGCCTCCGCAGAGCAAAATTCTTGGTGGCAAAAGATCATAGTTAGAAAAACTATCGAGTGCAATTTCAAGACCAGATACCCAAACTTCACAATCTGCTTCAAAAATCTTATCAATTTTTTCAGTCATTTCAGCCGAAAGCATTCCAAAGGAATATTTCATTTTAAGTTTTTCAGCCTCCTCAAAACTCAAATTCAAAGAAGATGCAAGTCTCTTTGTGAAAGCTCGTCCACCAAGCGCATACATAACCGTCCCTTCCAAGCCACCATTTCTAACCAATGCAACATCTGTTGTTCCTCCTCCAATATCAATTATAATTGCTCCAAAGTCTGGATTATTATAAGTACCCATTGATTGAGCAACTGCATATGGCTCTGCAGCAATCGAAAGCAATTCCAAATTCAACTCATCCGCAATTTTGTGCAAAGCACCTAGATGCATCATCGGGGCATAGGCATTAAAAACACTAATTGAAACATCTCTCCCTTGAAATCCCATTGGGTCAGAAATACGATATCCGTCAATTTTAACATTTACAATAGCAGCGTTGATCAACTCAACATCAATCTCACTATGTCCAGTCTCCCACGATAATTGTTTTCTGATACGATCAAAGGCTTTCCATTGGACTTTGGAAATTATATTTTTCAATTCTGGCATATCAATTCTAATTTCAGGCTTCGCGCGTTCGTAATGAACCGTTGTTGTTGTTCCTTTTACCAGTTCCCCTGCGATTCCCATAATCGCCCTTGGAACATCCTTAACCCCAGCCATTGTCTCTGCCTCATCAATTGCAGCTCGACAGGTTTCAATCACACCATTAATATCACTAACCGCTCCAGAAATCATATTTCTAAGTTTTTGACGCTTTTTCCCAAGTCCCACGATTATTCCTTTTTGACTTTCTTCGTCAATCTTAAAAACAAGCACCTTCACAAATTCGGTACCAATATCAAGTGAAATCACATAATCGTTCCCAGAAGATTTTCTGGAAAAAAGCTTTTTAAATAGTTGCATTTTGTTTTTTAAGGGATGTTTTTCTAGTATTCTTTCCCAAGTGAGATTCCGAAAATAAAACTACAAATTTTCAGTTTCTTATTCCTTCAGACATTGTAACATATTTTTTTAATTCTTTAAAATTTAGAATTAAAAATCTTTTTATTCATACAAAAGCCTTTTGCCAAAAAGAAAATAGTGCTTGAAATAAAAAATTATATCCAAGGAGTAGAAATCTTATATATGGATTAGAGAAAAAAGCCGCCCACTGCCGTCAGTTGGATCTACAAAAGTAGAAATCTTATATATGGATTAGAGACTTACAGCCAGAGAAAGATTATTGAAATCTACAAAAGTAGAAATCTTATATATGGATTAGAGAAGTAACAGTAACGAATAAAAACATAAATCTACAAAAGTAGAAATCTTATATATGGATTAGAGTTAACTATACCTTCATTATACACACTTTAATCTACAAAAGTAGAAATCTTATATATGGATTAGAGTTATGGGGACAGCATAGACAGCCACCAATCTACAAAAGTAGAAATCTTATATATGGATTAGAGCTAGACAAATATAGAAAGATTATCATTATCTACAAAAGTAGAAATCTTATATATGGATTAGAGTGTAGATAAGTAATAAATTAAACAAATATCTACAAAAGTAGAAATCTTATATATGGATTAGAGTAAAGTATAGAAAATGAAGATAAAAATATCTACAAAAGTAGAAATCTTATATATGGATTAGAGGCATATAAAGTAATAGAGATAAAAACAGCATCTACAAAAGTAGAAATCTTATATATGGATTAGAGAATTTATGAATACAAAAAATCTCAACATCTACAAAAGTAGAAATCTTATATATGGATTATAGTAATAGTGCTGTTACTAATTACTATTTAATCTACAAAAGTAGAAATCTTATATATGGATTAGAGTACTACCTTTATTTATATGTCAATCATATCTACAAAAGTAGAAATCTTATATATGGATTAGAGATAAGTTGAGAAAATGGTATTTACATCAATCTACAAAAGTAGAAATCTTATATATGGATTAGAGTAGGGGGAATGTTTACGCTATTTATCTTATCTACAAAAGTAGAAATCTTATATATGGATTAGAGTTTTGATCAGTACAAAAAATACACTTTATCTACAAAAGTAGAAATCTTATATATGGATTAGAGCCTAGAAAAGAAAGGCAAGGGCTGGTAATCTACAAAAGTAGAAATCTTATATATGGATTAGAGCTAATATATCAGCCTCATCTATTATCATATCTACAAAAGTAGAAATCTTATATATGGATTAGAGGATAACTGTCTTGCTAAATCTTTCCTCATCTACAAAAGTAGAAATCTTATATATGGATTAGAGCAGCAATGGGAATGCGTGGGTTATAGTATCTACGAAAGTAGAAATCTTATATATGGATTAGAGTAATTATAAACACCTTTCCCATCCCTATCTACAAAAGTAGAAATCTTATATATGGATTAGAGAGTAATGAAAACAAAACTAGAAGAACTTAATCTACAAAAGTAGAAATCTTATATATGGATTAGAGAAGCGATGAGAGTTATGAAGCTTTTAATCTACAAAAGTAGAAATCTTATATATGGATTAGAGAGTATTTAACGGAAAATGACATCTCACATCTACAAAAGTAGAAATCTTATATATGGATTAGAGGGAGTAGGAGATATACAATCAGCAAGAGATCTACAAAAGTAGAAATCTTATATATGGATTAGAGTCTTACAATTATCTACTGAGTTAATAGATCTACAAAAGTAGATATCTTATATATGGATTAGAGCTTTCTTTTTCTTGTGCCTTCTCTTTGTATCTACAAAAGTAGAAATCTTATATATGGATTAGAGAGCTAAATTTCTTTATTTAAGCCAAAAAGATACAAACAAGCACAAGATTCACTTGCGACTATTTGGCTTAAATAGGGTTTTTTCCAATATCCTTAAAAATAAGGACTGCGGTTTCGTGTTTTTGTCCAATCTGTACACTGAGATTTATACCTTTAATTTATACTTTTGTTTGTTTATTTAGTTTTCAAGGTCCATATTAAAATTTTCACTCGAAGATATTAAAAGTATACAACCTCTTTTTCTTCGTTGCAAGCACTTCCATAACGAATAATTTTTTGATCGCAACTTTTACAGGTTTGAAAGATTAAAATATTTTCTGAATCATTAAAGTTTTTTTTATAGCAAAGGTTTATTTCTTTTAAAATATTACGCAAAATTCTTTGACTATTTTTAATTTCATAAACCGAATATTGAATCTTTCGTCCATATTTTTTCAAAAAATCTGAAAAATTTCTTCTTTTTTTATCATCCGAAAAATCATAACAAACAATAATCATACTTTTTTATTTAAATCTTGGCTTAAAATGAGGGAATTTTCGATCATTGTTGACGCTAAATTGATAAAAATCCAAAATATAATTAAAGATTTCAAGTTTATTTGAAACAATTTCATCAAAAAATACTTGGCTATATTTTCTAGAATTCTCCCAAGGCAAAACAAACTTTCCCTTTTCAAAACGAAAATCTTTCTTATCGAATGTTTTAAGATTATACATTTTTAAAATTGATTTATCTATCAAGCAACGAAAAGGTTCCATAATATCACAACTAAGAGACTTTCTCTTAAAGAAAAATTTATGATAAAAACCTTTATACACATCAAATCCATACAATCTCAATAAACAATCAATATAATTAAATAAAAAAGTATACCCCATATCCAAAAGCAAATTCACTTCATCAACCTTTGTTCTGGGAACTCTACGATACCAATTTAATTTTTCAAAATAGTTGCTAAAAAATTCTCGTCCAAAAGCCCCTTCTAGTCCAAGTAGAGTTTTTTCATCTTTTGCATTTTCTATTTTTCCCAAAATTAAATTTTTTCTTTTTCTATAATTATCAAGCCTACCTATTGATTCCAATAATTTTAACTGATTTAAAATTTTATTCTTTACTAATTGTTTAGCCATAAAAAAATCATTTAAAGAAGAATATTGCTTTTCTCTTAATAAATAATTTCCTTCTGCATATGCATCAATCGACGCATATAAATAAAAATTTCTATTCATCAGAAAAACTGAAATCCCAAAACTTTTAGCTTGTTTGATAAAATTACTTGTAATTGTAACATTGCCAATTATAAATACTGCTAAAATTTTATAGCAAGAAAGTTGATTAACTTTCTTGCCGTTTCTATCCAAAACCAAGTTTTCATTACGAAAATGAATATTTTCTGCTAGATCTTCACTGCCAATAAAAACTATTTGCTTTTCACTAAAATCATTAATATTAAGCATAATTTTAATTCAAAAATTAAAAACAAAGGTTTGCGTATATACACCTCTCACATTTTTTAAGATTTTTAAATTTTATTCCATCTCTAGGATTAAAATCCTTCATTCTCCACAAAATACTCCTAAGCTTTTTCAGTTCTTCTTCGTTTGGAAGCCTTATATTAAACTTTTTATTATCTTTAAGCGACCTAATTGTTATCTTGTCAACACAAAGACCAGCTTCTTGAAGACAGAGCAACTGGCAATAGGTTTGATAACGATAACCATCATAAATTTTCTTAATTTTACTCTTTCTTTCAATTAATTCTCTTTTTTCTATATCAAAAATATCAATCTTGCCAACAACACCCCACTCTAAACTAGCAACTTCCAAGCCTTGTAAAATATTTTTAGCACTCGAGTATTTCCCTAAATCAATTTTTTCATGATTAATTTTGCCCTCTACCTGAGGTTCATCATGATAAACTTTTTCGCTAAAACTTTCATATATTCCATGAAGATAAATCGAAAAAGGACAAAAAATAAAATCATTAATTTTTGAAATTTGGATCAGCTCCCCTTCCATATTTTTTAAAAAATAAATTAAAACACCAAAACATAGCATATTTTGGTGTTTTTGTCAATGTGACCAACTTTTTATCTCTGAATAAAATTATCCCAATCAATATGAGATACATACAATTCGCCCCAATTCATTTTATCGCAATTTTTATTTTCTTTGTGAAATTGAGAAATTTTATCTAAAATCATAATTCCCTTTCGTGCAATGTTATATGCACCATTATCATCTCCATTTTCTGGAAAATTATTTCCATACTTTTTACGACTATCGAAAAATGGCTCAATTGGTGATAAAATAAAATCTACATTATTTCTATCTTCATCGCTTATTTCACTAAATCGTTTTTCTTTTTGAAGTTTTTTTATTTTTTTATCCAACTGCCCGTCAGTGTTCCTTATTTGACACAATAGATTAAAATAAAAAATAAAGGTGCTAAAAAATCTCTCATTCCCTTTTTCTGCTAAAGATTTTATTTGATCAATTATATCTCCCCTATTAAAATCTATTCCCTTAGATACAAACAACTCTTTAAAATTATTTGTAACATCCTCATAATGTTCATAATCACCCTTATTATTAGCTAATTTTCTATTCCACCTCCATCTCTCCACGCAACTACAAATAACCCATTTAGTTTTTTTAGGATATTCTTTCTGATTTGGGGAAAATTTTACTATATCATAACTAAACTCAAACCTACCTTCTTCTTTATTGAATAATATCTTATCAAAATTTTCAATATTTTTTTTATTATTTACTACATTAGTATTTTTAAGATATAAATTTGGTCGCCAACCAGTCAAAGGATCAATTTTAGATGTATAACTAGCTTGTGTATAAAAAATAATACCTGTTTGCTTTCCCATTTTCTGAAAAGTTTCAAATGGCGCAGCAAGTTGATAAGCCTTTAACAAATGTCCTGCCTTACTTACATCCACCTCTTTCTTCTTTACTAGGTAACTAATTTTATCAATTAAGGCTTTTTCTAGTTGTTGATAAATACTTTTTTCAATTCCCCCACGAATTTGTTTAAATCGCATATTAAGATCCTCAAATACAATAATTGCATTATAATTGATTGCCAAATCTGCTATTTTTCGTACCACTTGAGAAATATAACCTTTTTTTAAATTTTTAATATCCTCTATGCCTTGCCAATCCTTTTTTGCCCGCTCTCTGTCCCGGGCTCTTATTTCTAACTTATTGGAATAATTGATACCATTTACAAAATTCAAACTTCCACTTTCGATGATATCCCCATTCTGTTTAATTACAGAATAATAAGCCAGGTGCTTCTCTCCCCTGTCTACACCAATAATATTTATGTCTTTATTATTAGCGAGAAAATTATTGACTCGAGAATTAAAATTGAAAGCCTTCCCCTTCGCCCTATTTAATGTTATCGGGCAATGAAAAAATATTTTATCTTGAGAATATCTTTTATGATCAATAACTACATTTCCATTTTTATCCTTCTTTTCTTCTAACTTCTTAACTTCTGTCTTTGGTCTAAAAAACAATTCCGATTGACCGTTGAGTTTTATCGGAAAGTTGTTGGTTATATTTTCCCTAGAAAAAATATTTTCGAAATAAAGAGTGTGTAAATTTTTTACATTTACTTTTTTCTTGCCATCTTTTAAGTTCCAGTCTTGATTGTGAATCTCAAACAAATACAGCTCACCTTTATTGTTTTTATCTTCAATGTACTCACCTGAAACATCTTGAAATAAAATACTATAACTAATTTTCTCTATGTCAGAATAAAACTCATCCAAAGAATTATAATCTTCATTGCTTCTAAAAAAATTTAGATTAAAATCCTTCGTACTTTCATATTTACTCAAAAAATCTTTACAAAAACCTATCCAATCATTTAAAGCACTTCGATATTCTAGGTTATTCTTCGATAAATTTAAATATTCTTTTTGAAATTTTTTTACTCCTTTTTTTTCATCATTAGTTTCTTTATTGATATTTACTTTACTGTACCTAGTATTATTTAGGTCATAAATTCTTTTAGAGATAATTAAAGGAGAAATAAATGATTTATTGTTTATTTCGAAAGATTTATTGGAATTTAAAAAATACTTCCTAACATCTTTCAATTGAGTGCTACATTTAGGTATCATCTTTGCTGCGTCTGGCAAATATTTATAAACTATCTTTTCATATTTATTATCATCTAAATTTCTAGAAAATAAATCCTTATTTCTATCAGAAAATATTTGGTTATTTCCCTTTTTCATTACACCTAAATAATATCTTCCGCTTTTTCTTAAAATTACCGACGCATTATCACTCTCCTTATTTTTATCCCATCCATTAGCTAGTGTTGGATTTTCAAAGTTCAATTTCAATTTTTCTTCACTAAAAGGTTTTTTGGTAAGATAATTTCTTAATTTATTGTAAACCTGGATAATTTCCTCAAAAGCATCATCGTAAAATAACAAATAGCCATTTTCTGGGTTAGTATAAAAATCATCTAATTCATATGAAGCAACCCATGCCCTTTTCTTCTCTACTGCAAAATATTTTGCCATTTGATATATGCTCAAAACAGAATCAGAAAAATTTTTAATAACTATTTTAGAATCTTGATTTACAAAAAATTCAGATTTATCAATCAACTCTTTGAAGTTATTTTTAAAGACATCATAACCCGTTTTTTTTTCTTCTGAAGTTCCTATAACAATTGTTTTTTCAAACAACCCTTCAAATTCATTAATGAATATATCCAAAAATTGTTTCCAAATATTTTCCTTTTCACTCAAAAATCCATCTTGATTTTCTACAGTCTTATAATATTTATCTTTCCAAAACTTATTATCACTTGACATCTTACCTAAAACATCTTTCAAATATATAACTGCAATAAAGTCTGGGAATTTATAACTATTTTCTTTTTTATTATAATTCAATCCTGCAAGCTTATAAGGCTTCATCGACTCATAAAGCAATTTTTCGAATTTTTCCCCCTCATTAGTCCATCTTCTAGAAATAGTATTAAAAGCCTCCTTAGAAATGTATATTTCTTCAAGATTATATTTTTCATTATTTTTATTAAAATCTTCAAAAAGACTCCTAACTATAAAAATTCTTTTCTCCGATTCACTGAAAAATATTCTCAACAATTTCAAAAGTTGCCTATCATTCTCTATCTCATTAGCGAACTTTTCTCGCTCGCTCAAAATTTGCTTATCTAATACCTTAAGAAAAGACAGTTTTTCTCCTTTATTTTTTTGACGATATTCGTTAATTAATTCGTTTATTCCTCTTAATTTTTTCCCATTTCCCAATGTTTTACCTCCAATAATTTGATTATAAAAATCAATATCGTTTTGCAATAAACATTTATTATAAAAATTAAAAGAAAAAACATCCCTCATTTTTTTTCCAAAATTGTTTTCTATTTCAAGAAAATCAATTTTCTTATTAACTCTTTTAAAATCTTGCAAATTATCAGTAAATCTTCTTAAATTTTGATCAATTATTCTTGTAGCCAATGCTGTAGATGTACCATCATCCTTATAAAAATTCTTTCTTGTTTCTTGAAATTTTTTAAAATACCCAGTAAAACCCCTCCAAGAATCAAAAATCGAAACAACTTTATTAAACTTCTCGTTTTTAATATTTGCATCATCCTCTTTTCCATATTTTTCCTTTAGTAAAGCAAATACACCTTCTTCAAAAAACAATTCTACTCCCTCACCTTTAAACCTCAAGTTGCTATATCGCTGAATCCACTCTCTCGCTTTTTCATTAAAAAAATTAACCACCTGCTTTCTTAATTCAGCTTCCTTAATTTGTAATCTTTTTTGTTTATCTTTATTTTTTTTATCCTTTTTCCAATCAGATAAAATGATTTCATAATCATCTAATTCTCTTAGTAAAATATCCGACAACGATTCTTCAACAAATTCTCTGTGCAATCTATCAAAATATGGTTTCGTTTTTTTATATTTTTCCTGAATTAACTTGTCATTATCAAAAACCCCGTTCTCCAATAACATCTTTTCGGTCATTGTTATCTTTTTGATCTCTCCTGTTTTTAAATCTATAGAATCAATTATTTTACCTGTCGGCCTTAATTCAAATCTAAGTGTCTTAGATAATTCGTAGAGATTTGTAAAATCTTTAAACATTTGAGGATCCATCTTTTTGTTGTTAAAGGTTTATAATCAAATACATTATAACTCTTTTTAACTATTTTTACTAAATATACAAATAAAACAACTTTGGAATGGATATAAACATTGCCAATCAAAGTCATGTTTTTAAATATTTTCATGACTTAAACAATAACGAAAATATTAATTTCTCATTATTATATAATAAACATATAATATTCACTTTTACTCCTACCCCACAAATTCTCTTACACTCTTCAAAATGCCATCTTTCGAAAGCCCTACCTCTTCTAGAATTTCCTCCCTTCTCCCATGTGAAACAAAACAATCAGGAAGTCCAAGATTATCAACCTTTACACTTAATTTCTCCTTCATCACAAATTCATTAATTGCACTTCCAGCACCTCCCAAAACTACACCATCCTCAACCGTAATAAAATATTTATGTGTTTTTGCAAGCTTTTTTAATAATTTCTCATCTAAAGGTTTAACAAACCTCATATCCACCAGAGTTGCTCCTAGTTTTTCCACTGCTTTTCTAGAAATCTCTACCATTGGACCAAAGGCCAATATTGCAATCTTTTTCCCCCGAGATAGAATCTTAGCCTTTCCAAGTTCAATTGAAACTGTCTTTTTATTTTGATATTCTCCATTACCACATCCTCGTGGATATCTAACCGCTACTGGACCTGCTTGATGATAACCAAAATCAAGCATCGCAAAACATTCATCTTCAGAAGATGGAACCATCACAATAAATTCTGGAATGGAGCGTAAAAAAGCTAGATCAAATCCTCCGGTATGAGTAGCTCCATCAGCTCCAACGATTCCCGCCCTATCAATTGCAAAAAGTATATCTAGTTTTTGCAACGCAACATCATGAATAAGCTGATCATATGCCCGTTGCAAGAAAGATGAATATATTGCTACAACTGGCTTCTTTTTTTCACAAGCAATTCCTGCAGCAAAAGTCACTGCATGTTGTTCAGCAATTCCGACATCATGATATCTGTTGGGAAATTTATGGCTAAATTCAGACAAACCAGACCCCTCGCACATCGCTGGAGTAATAGCATGTAAATTTTTATCATCTTTGGCCTTATCACAAACCCACTCTGAAAAAACTTTTGTATAAGTTAATTTTGGCTTTTTATTCTCACATCTTTTCCCAGTAACTGGATCGAAGGGCTTAACAGCATGCAAAGAGAATTCGTCATCCTCTGCAAATTTACATCCTTTCCCTTTTGTTGTTACCAAATGCAAAAGTTTAGGACCCTCAATTTTCTTTAAATTTTCCAAAACTTGAGTAAGAAGTTCGATGTCATGACCATCAATTGGTCCATAATATTTAAAGCCCAACTCCTCAAACAAAGTCCCTCTCGTTATAAGTCCCCTGGTATACGAATCCGCCCTGCGAACTAAATCTTGTATCTTAGGAGAAAATTTATCCAAGGCCTTCTCACCCTTATCTCTTAGTTTCAAATAAGGTTCTGATGAAATAATTCTTGTAAGATATTTCCTCATTCCTCCTACATTCGGAGAAATTGACATTTTATTATCATTAAGCACGACAAGAATATCAGCCTTTGTATCCCCTGCATGATTAAGCGCTTCCATCGCCATTCCTCCCGTAAGTGCTGCATCGCCAATAACGGCAATTACTTTTGGTGGCTTCACTTCACCTTTATTCGCAAGAGCCATTCCAATTGCAGCGCTAATTGAAGTGCTTGAGTGTCCCACACTAAGAGCATCATATTCACTTTCACTTCTCCGAGGAAATGGAGAAAGCCCTCCTTTTTTTCGAATAGTACACATCTGATCTTTTCTCCCGGTGAGTATTTTGTGAGGATAGGCTTGATGTCCGACATCCCAAACCAAAAGATCTCTTGGTGTATCAAAGACACGATGCAAAGCAACTGTTAGTTCTACAACACCTAAATTAGAACCAAAATGCCCGCCTGTTTTTGAAACTGTTTCAATAACAAAATTGCGAACTTCGTTACAAAGAATTTTCAAATCCCCTTCTGCTACTTTTTTGATATCTCGTGGAAAATTAATTTGGTCTAAAATTTTCTTCTTTTTTCTTTTCTTTTCAGTGTTCATCTACCAAAACAGAATTATTAAATAACTATATTCACAAGCTTTCCTGGCACATATATTACTTTTCTTACTTCTTTCCCATTGATAAATTTCTGTATATTTTCGCTTTCCAAAGATATTTTTTTTGCTTCATTTTCAGTAATATCTCGTGGTGTTTTGATTTTATCTCGAAGTTTTCCATTTACCTGAATCACAAGTTCAATCTCATTATCAATGATTTTGTCCTTATCATAGTTTGGCCATCTTTGCTCACAAACAAAGCTTTCCCCTCCAATTTCTTGCCAAAATTCCTCTGCTATATGTGGCATCATCGGGGCAAATATAAGTGCCATCGTTTCTTTGATTTTTTTAACTTGTTTTTCATTGAATTGATTTTTATTCTCTTTTACCCAATTCACAAACTCCATCAAACGAGCAACGGCAGTATTAAATGAAAGTTTTTCCAAGTCCTCGCCAACAACTTTAATTGTTTTATCTATCATTGAAAAATCATCAACCCCTTTTCCATTTCCTTCTAGTTCAAAAAAGAGTGACCAAAGTCTTTTCGTAAATCTATTCATACCTTCTATTCCAGAATCTCGCCAATCCCCTCCCTGAGAAAAGTCTCCTAAAAATCTCAAATACATTCTTGTTGTATCAGCCCCATATTTTTCAATCATAACATCTGGATTTACAACATTTCCTTTTGATTTTGACATTTTAGCACCTTCTTTAGTAATCAATCCGTGCCCAAAGAATTTTTTATATGGCTCATCAAAATCAATATATCCCGAATCCTTAAGCACCATAGTTATAAATCTAGAATACAAAAGATGCAAAACTGTGTGTTCTTTGCCACCAATATAGCTGTCTACGGGAAGCCATTTCTTAGTCCTTTCTTTATCAAAAGCAACATCATCAAACTCTGTTGACGGATATCTAAAAAAATACCAAGAAGAATCCACAAAAGGATCCGAAACATCAGTTTCTCTTTCTGCGTCAGCCCCGCAAACAGGGCAAGTTGTTTTCACAAACTCAGCATTCTTTGCCAAAGGACCTTTCCCGGTTCCTTCAGGGAGAAAATCTTTCATTGGCGGCAATTTTACTGGCAACTGATTGTCTGGAACAGGAACTGCAACCGCTTCGCTATTACTAAATAGGTTTTCGAAAATAAAATCTTTTAATGCAGCATTTTCTGTTTGTTGAAAGTGTCTATGTCCATCCCAAATTTCAACATTCAAACCATCAAGCTCCATCGCTTCATAATTACTAACATCAACATATAGATCATCTTTTGAAACGATTGCAAAAGATTCATTCACTTTTGGATTGATCTTGCTCCAATCCAATTCTGCTTCCCAGAATTTGCGCAAAGACTCTACATCTGAATTTTTCCATCGATCTGCCAACCATTTCCAATCTCTCTTTAGATTGCCAATTGCGGAAGCGACTAAGAAAATTTTATCAACTTTTTGTTTGTTTCCTTCCAATAAATGCAAAATTGCCTTTGAACCAAGGCTGTGACCAATAATAACACTATTTTCGTCCAACTTGTCCAAATATGGCTTTAATTGTTTCATCCATTGTTCTAAATCTGGCTTGGTATTAGTTTCTAATGTTGGAGTGAAGACCTCACAACCTTTTTCTTCAAGCTCTTTTTTTAGGTGAGGAAACCAATTTCCGTCTCCAACGCCTTCAAATCCGTGAATCATCAAAACTTTTCGTTTGTTTTGATTCTTCGCACATTCTTTGCACCACACAATCGGAATTGGAGGTCCCCAATATCTCTGACGAGAAACACACCAATCTCGAAGTTTAAAGTCAATTGATTTTTTACCAACATTTTTTTTCTCCAACCATTCCAACATTTCGGCTTTCGCTTCGGTTGTTGATTTTCCATTTAAAAATCCTGAATTCATTGAAACACCAAGTCCCTCATAACATTCCTCTCCTTTATAAATTTTTTCTAATTTTTCTTGTGGATCCTCTTTTGGAGTACCTAGTCTAAAAATAAGTCCTGTTTTGGAATCTTTAGGTTCAACAACACATTTAACTTCAATACCAAATTTCTTTGCAAATTCAAAATCACGAGCATCATGTGCTGGAACAGCCATAATTGCTCCTGTTCCATATCCTGCCAAGACATAGTCAGCAACCCAAACAGGGATTTTTTCCCCACTTGCAGGGTTGATAGCCGAGATTCCTTTCAACTCAACCCCTGTTTTAGTTTTCTCATCATTTTTTCTTTCCTGCTCCGATTTGCTAATTGCTTTTTTGACATATTTATCCACCTCACTCCAATTTTCAATAACCTCTTTTGCACTTTGAACTAATTCGTGTTCTGGAGCTAAAACCATATAAGTCGCACCGAAAAGCGTATCTGGACGAGTTGTAAAAACTTCCAATTCACCCTTGTTCTCACCAGCAACTTCAACTTGAAACTTGATATTTGCCCCCTCGCTTTTACCAATCCAATTTCTTTGATTAGTTTTTACATCTTCTGGCCAATCAATCCAATCTAAATTTTTCAAAAGTCGATCTGCATATTTTGTGATACGAAAAAACCATTGTTTTAATTCTCTTTTTTCTACAAAACTGTCACATCGCTCACATTGCCCTTGAATCACTTGTTCATCAGAAAGAACAGTTTTACAAGAAGGACACCAATTCACTTTGGCTTTCTTTTGATATGCCAATCCTTTTTTAAAAAGTTGCAAAAACAACCATTGCGTCCAACGGTAGTACTCTGGTTTATAGGTCTCAACTGTTCTTGACCAATCAAACATATTTCCAATTGAAGAAAGTTGTCGATAAAAGTTTTTCTCTGTTCGCTTTGAAACATCATCAATGTGTTCACCAATTTTCATTGCATAATTTTCACTATGAATTCCAAAACCATCTAACCCCATTGGCTCAAAAACATCATACCCTTGCATTCTTTTAAATCTTCCAAAAGCATCAACTCCCGTATAAGTATAAACTCCTCCAACATGCAACCCTTCTGCTGAAGGATACGGAAACATCATCAAATTATAAAAAGGTTTTTTGGCGTTATTTATATCAACCTCATAAACTTTTTTCTCTTGCCAAGATTTTTGCCATTTTTTCTCGATTTTAGCAAAATTATATTGTGGAACAATTCTTCCTTTTTTCATAATATGTGATTTTGTTTAAAATTCATCTAACGATCATTGATAAGCTTATCCCAATTAATGGTTTTTTTCAAGGAGTGCTCTTCTTATTTTATTTCCCTCAAATAAATGTTATAATAATGACATTCAGAATAAATAAAACAAAATGCGAATTATTATCCTTCTTATTCCGATCGCTTGCGGATTCATTGCCACAATAAATCTATTTGAAAGTGATTTTTTTAATTTCTTTATGTGGTCTTTTGCTGCAACTGCTCTTTTTCTAGCAGTGCTCCCTTTCTTATTTGAAACAAAAAAAGAAGTTGTGCCAGTCTATCAAATATTCTTCACTTTATTTATACTCCTTTTATTGACTTCAGCTTTGGCTTATCTTGATATTGCTAAGTTAAAAATCACAAACATCCAAGCATTGTTATACGGGGGATTTGCAGGACTCACAATAACCTCAATTCTAGTTGCAATTCGACCAAAATAGAATTTCTTTTCAACAAAATAAAAGGTACCTTTAGAGGTACCTTTTATTTTAAGTTAATCCTGTTTTTGTGATAGTCAGAGTTCGTAACTCAGACCTTTTATCTTAAGACATAGTGAAGATACAACAATGTTGACTTGAAATATGGGACTGGGTTACAAACCCGCTCCAACGCAAATTTTCTAATACACGCATGTTTTGGTTTTTCATCCCCGTGCATATGGGGATCCATTATGCTATATTTAGTAATTTTTGGTACAAACCATTCTAGCTTGAATCTTTCTTAATACAAAAAAGCATGGCTTTTGCGTCTCGTGCTATATTTTTCGTTATTCATTCCAATAGATTCCCAACTTCTCGGGAATGACAACCTCCTTCGTTTAGTTGTTATGTTGAATTTTTTATTGAAAATTCAACATAAATTGTAAATTGGAATTTGGAATTTATCATACATCCTAACTTTACAAACATTACCAACCCTATAAACCTTTATATTGTTCTGGATATTTCAATTTTCAAGCAAACAAAAACAGGGCTGTGCGCTCCCTGTCTTTTCCCTCCATGTCCTCAGATAGACAATATCTAGAAATTCCCTCTATTTTCGTAATGTCTCTTTGGTGGTTGAGCTTCATTTACATTCAATTCTCGTCCATCAAGTTCTTTTTGATCTAACTCAGCAATTGCTTTTTGAGCCTCTTCTTCAGTTGACATTTCAACGAATCCGAATCCTTTTGAACGACCAGTCATTTTATCAACGATGATCTTTGCTGATTCAACTGTTCCAACTTGTGCAAAATGTTCTGCTAATGATTCATCTGTTACTCCGTAGCTAATGTTTCCTACGAAAAGTTTTTTCTTGTTAACTTCTTGTTCCATGTGTACACTTAAAAAATTTATACCTGTTTGCAAGTTCCGTTATCTGTTTGTCTAAATTAATTTGGCAACAAAAATCGCACACACTAAGTCCAAATCTTATCAGAAAAAACCGTATAACCTTACATACAATTATATTATGGGGTATTGTCCAATAAAAGTCAATCCTTAAACAGGTTTTATTAACTTTTAAAATTTTAGCACTGGATTATAAAAAGAAAATAGTCTATACTATTTAATGTCTTATTTATTAATATTACTGAAATAAAAATGAAAATACTAGTAAATGGTGCATTTTTAGGGCTTTTTGCTCTAATTATATCTGGGTGTTCTTCCTCAAATTTACCAAATGAAAAAATTACAGGAAAAAACATCGGAGAAAATAAAAATTCTAAAATAAGCGAATACGAATTAGAAGCGCAACAAAAAAGACAACAAGAAGCTTTGGGAACTAAAAAACAAACTCAGAGTTCCTCAAAAACACAGACTTCACAAGATTCTGCAAATAAACAACTAACAAAAAAAACAATGGAACTAACGGAATTGTCATCATTAGACTATAAAGACAAATATAAAGGAGCTCAAATTGAGACAAATTTTGGAAAAATTGAAGTTGAATTTTATTCAGATGACTCCCCTGCTACTGTAAATAATTTTATGAAATTAGCGAGTGAGGGCTTTTATGATAATACAAAATTCCATAGAGTCATAGAAGATTTTATGATTCAGGCAGGAGATCAAAATTCGAAAAATGATAATGCACCAAATACCTGGGGAACTGGTGACCCTGGCTATTCTTTTCCTGACGAGATAAACTCTCATAAGTTGATAAGTGGATCTCTTGCTATGGCAAACTCTGGTCCAGACACAAATGGTTCACAATTTTTCATCGTCACAAAAGATGAGACTAGTTGGTTGGATGGAAAGCATACAAATTTTGGCTTTGTCACTAACGGTATGGATGTTGTTAAAAAGATAGAAACAACTCCAACTCAATCAGGAGACAGACCAACAGAACCTGTTATTATTGAAAAAATAACACTTATTGAAAAATAACATTCTTTACCCTTATCTAGAATTTGTTCAGGGCAAAAAAATAAGATATAATTATATTTGAAATTTTACTAAAAACTACTTTAAGATATTTTAAAAAATATCAAGAGAGTTTTATTTTTAACCAAGTTTTAAAAAAACAAAAATGAAAGAGATTCAAGAAATCTTCAATGAATTGAAAGAAGCAAAAAGAGAACAATCTGAAATTCGCTCTGAATACAAAGATGCTCTAGGACAAAATCAAGAATATCAAGAATTATCCGAACAGTTAGAGGAGCTAAAAATGCGAAAAAAGGAACTTGAAACAATTACACAATCCCAAATGGGAAGTCGCTGGGATAAAATTGAAGATTTAAAACTAACAATTGCAGATTTAAAACAAATCCAAAGTGACATAGCGATGACAACTTTAATGGAAGGCAAACCGATTGAAGTTGTTGATGAATACAACAATTTATACGAACCTAATTTTGCAGTTTCCTTCAAAAAAACAAGCGCCAAACAAATTGACGAAAAACCTTCACCACAAAAAGCGCCAGAACCAATTGAGTTAGAAACAGAAACTGAAATCAAAAAAGAAGAGGAAGTAATTGAAAATTAAAAATATCAAAAAATAAATTTTGAATTATATTAAAATAAACTAATATTCTTTTTTCAATATTAAGAATATATGTTTTAAAAAACAAAACTCTATGGCGAAACAAAAGCCTGTTGTACTTGTTGTGCTTGATGGTTGGGGTGAATGGAATAATCAGCAAGGAAATCCAATACCAATCTCCAACCTACCAACAATTGACAAATTAAACAGATATTACCCAAAGACATTACTTCAGGCGTCTGGAATGTCTGTCGGTTTACCTTGGGGAATTTATGGAAATTCTGAGGTTGGACATCAAACAATGGGAACTGGTCAAATTATCTATCAATTCCTGCCCGTCATTACAGCCGCTATTGAAAATGGTAAATTCTTCAAAAATGATGTTTTCCTAGAAGCCGTTGAATGGACAAAAAAACACAACTCCAACCTTCATTTTATGGGAATGATCAGCAACGGTGCTGTACATTCTCACATAGATCATCTAAGTGCACTATTGGAATTTGCAAGTGAACAAAAGCTTGAGAATGTATTCATCCATGGAATCACAGATGGGCGCGATACTGCCCCAAAGGCTGCTGTTGATTTTATTCAAAAAATACAAAAAAAATCTGCTAGCTTAGGAGTTGGTAAAATTGCAAGTCTCACTGGAAGGTATTTCACAATGGACAGAAATACAAATTGGGACCGAATTGAAAAGGGATTCAGGGCGATGACAGAAGGTGAGGGAGTTAAAGAAGTTGATCCCATAGAAGGAATAAAAAAACAATATAATGAGGATGTAACGGATGAGTATATCAAGCCAATTGTAATAACAGACTCAAATGGTGAACCGGTTGGAAACATCAAAGAAAATGATGCGGTAATTTTTTTCAATTTCAGAAAAGATCGAGCAAGACAAATCACACAAGCTTTTGAAGAAAAAGATTTTAAAAATTTTGAAAAAGCAAAAAGGGTTGAAAATTTATTTTTCGCTTGTTTTGCTGAGTATGAAAAAGGTCTTTGCGAAAACATCGCCTTTCCTGCTCAAGAAATTACTACAAGACTAGGACAAATATTTGAAGAAAATGGACTTTCTCAACTTAGAATTGCTGAAACAGAAAAATTTGCTCATGTTACTTATTTTTTTAACGGTGGGACAGAAAAACCATACAAGGGGGAAGATCGAATCCCAGTTCTCTCAAAAAGTGTCTCTTCTTATGCTGAAATTCCAGAAATGAGTGCCCATGAAGTGACAGATAAGCTCATTGAAGCAATCAGAAATAAAAACAAAAACTATGATTTTATTTTAGTAAATTATGCCAACCCTGATATGGTTGGACATACTGGTGACATAAACGCTGCAGTTAAGGCTCTTGAAGTAACTGATAAATGTCTCGACAGATTGATTACAACTGTACTAGAAGAAAATGGTTGTCTTATAATAACAGCTGATCATGGCAATGTTGAGGAAATGGTAAATCTAAGAACGGGAGAAAGAGACACGGAACACTCAACCAACCCCGTCCCTTGCTGGTATGTCAATGCCACTAATCATCGTAACCAGCCATTGGAAGAGGTCTCACTCCCTCCAATTGAAGGAATGTTAGTTGACCTTGCACCTACAATTTTAAAATTGCTAGAAATCCAGAGAGACCCAGAAATGACAGGACAAGATCTTTTGGATGTACTATCAACGAAACAATAATTTTTAAAAAAAGACTCACTTTGTCGTCTAATCTTATACTATAAATTAAAAAACCCAGATTTTTTGGGTTTTTTAATTTATAATAATTCTAGAGATAATTTTAAATATTGTTGAAAAATTTAACTTATTTCCATATCGATATCGATCGCCTCAACAATACATTCATCAGCAGTTTTCTTAACAACATCACTAACAATTGCACACTCTTCTCCTGTTGGCTCCTGTTCACACTCCTCTATTTTATCATTAAGCACAATCGCTTTCCCCTCTTCGTTTAATTTAAAAACTGATGGACACATCTCCGCGCACCTACCACAACCAACGCACCTTTCTTGATCAATTTTGATTTTCATTTGTATAATCTACTTACTTTTAAATTATATTCTAAATTTATCTTTTTAAACCAATATCTAATGATTCTCGATTTCTTCTCTTTTGTTTAAATATTGAATAACTGTTGTCACATATTCAGAATGGCTCCATGTAAGCGGTGCCGCAGAAAGATGCTCTCCCGTGTCTGAATTTACCTGTTCCGGCAAAATACCTGCAGTTGTCATTCTATCACAAACCCATTTAAAAATATTTTTAACTTCATTTAAATCATTAATATTTTTTGCCTTCTTTATTCGATATTGAGCAACCCAAAGAGTTGTAATAATCCATGGATTTCCGGTCATATCATTATGAACTTGGTGATATTTATCACCAACATATCTCATCACTCCACCAATTTTAGTTTTACAAAAAAGTTCTCTTTCAACGACATCAAAAGCATCACCAAGCATCGGATCGTCAATGTCAATTATACCAAAATAAAACAAACCGAAAAAACTACTGATATCAATCGTGTCATCAAAACCAAAATCCTCTTTACTCGAAGTAATTCTCTTGTAAAAATAACCATTATTGCTGTTATGCAAATATTTTATAATAAGAGTTTTTATTTCCTCTGCTTCGTGACTATATTTCTTTGCGTCCTCCTCTTTACCAAGCACTTCAGCAAACTTACTTGCTGCCATAAGACCCCCATACACTGTACTGGAAGTAAATGTTGATATCCCGTAATCTTGCTCCCATAAATCATAACTCTCTTTTGGCAAGCCAGTTCTTTTATCTCGATAGTGATACATAAACTCAGCTGCTTTTTTAATCAATGAGTTATAAACACTTTCAATAAATTCGATATTTAAACTTGCCTCATAATACTCCCAAAGCGAATACAATATTAAAGCAGTTTCATCTTCTTGAATTGCAAGTTGTTTTTTCCCGTCTCTAGACCAAGGATGCCAAGAACTTCCGATTGATTTATCACTTCGATATTTATGAAAGAAATAACCATCCTCACTAATTACATCATTACAAAATTCAAAAAACTTTCTGGCAATTGAAAAATGTTTAGTTTGAATTAATGACATGGCAACAAAAGCTCCATCTCTTGGCCATACATATGCATATGTATCACGCCCGTATTGCAACATATCTGAATCAGCGGATGCCACTATCCCACCTTCATTACCTGAGTGTGTACTTATTACCAATAAAGATCTTTTAAATAAATCAATTGATTCCTCATCCAGATTTTTAAAATCTATCTTATTTTTATTCACCCAAGCCCTCCAATAATCTTCTGTTGATTCCAATAAATGATTGGGCGTTCTTGCCAGAACATACTCATGTAAATTCCTAGCTTCTGCTAATACTTTAGCTGCAGCAATCCAATAATTAACAGTTTTTCTACCATTCCCCTCAACTTCGAAAGTGAAGGCAATAACAGAGTCAACTGGCCCATGCTCAATTGGGTTTTTTTCTAATATACCATCTTCAGCATCTTTCCAGGTCCCTATCTTGCCTTCAATGCCATAATTACCAACACAATAATCATCAAAACTCTTTTGCCCTTGTCTTCCACCAACAACAAAAACTCTTCGCCCCTCATAGTGAGTTATTACTTTTCTATCAGGATCATAATAACCAGTATCTCTTCTCTCAGTATCATAGATTCTAAATTGTTGATGAAAAAATATTTTTATTTGTCTCTTGTTATCCCATAAATTTTCCACAGTAACCTTTCTTAGAAAGATACACTTTTCATTATACACCGCATCTCTAAAATTAAGTCTGATTCCAAGTTGCTCATTATTCATACTAACTTTTGAAACTAAAGAGTCTTTTTGATACGCCATCTCAACTTTCCAAGCAGACTCTTCAATCCATGAAAACTGACCATCAATCATAATTCCAATTCTATGGACACAACCACTGCCAGCATGATTTTCCAAGCCAACATAGTGATAATAAAAGTCACAAACACGCGCTTTGTTGTCAAAGCATAAAAGCATGTTTCCGTTTCCTAGTACTAAAGATTTTGGCATTTTACTTTTGTCTCAAAACTTATTTTATCATCTTTTTAAAAACCAATTAGCTAAAATATACTTTCCTTCCAATTCTTATTCCACTGCATCTTCTAGTATCTTATGAGCTTTTTTTCTAGTCTTAGCACTCCCGATTTTTTTAGCTAACTCTTCATATCCAAAAACATCTTTAATCCAAACTTCAAAATCGTTTTCATTTCCGTTTGCGTGATAATTATAAAGATTATCATCAATCTGCAAAAAAGCATCCCTTAGTTCGGCAAGATTTTTTACAACTGGTCCATAGTGAAACCAAAAATCTTCATTCGGGGATGTATCGAAAACTCTTATTTTTTTGACAACATCTTTTTGCTCCATCTCCTCTTCTTTTTCTTCACTATCATTGCCCCGCAATAACTTCTCCATTTTATTTTCTTGAGCCACTGTATCTTCTTCTATTAGCTCTTTCTGGATGGCTTGCTCTTTTACTACAACATCTTCCGTTGACACCTCCTTAATATCTTCTTTTGTCACTACATCATTATTATTGTCCCCATTTTCATCTTCTTCTGACTGAACAATAAGTCTTTTAAATAAACTCATTTTGTTTTTAATAAAATTTAAATATTTTGATTTGATTCAATTTTAACTTTTTTATTTATTCTTTAAACATTTGCCACATTGTGCCTATTAACTCTAATTTTCATATCACTTAAAGCGTTCATAAAAGAAATAAATGCATCATGCGGAGTTTCGTATGGATTAAAATATTTATGAACATCACCATCGGCAAAATATTTTGTACACATATAATAGAAATGGTCAGAAGTTTGCAGCTTCCTCCAATCATCAATTATTTTTTCATCTTTAGTATTCAAAACATCTTTTTCAATTGCATAAACCTTTTCTAGGGCATCAGTCTGTAAAACATTTGAGCGCCAAGCAGAAAGATCCCTCTCTTCATCAGCCCATGAAATAAAATCAAAAAAATCTATTTTGCCTCTACTTTCAAGAGTTTCAATGGCTTCGCTTGGAGTTATGAATCCATTTGAAGGATTTTGTAAAACAAAGTCTGGAAGATGCCGAAGAAAATCAAATATCCCAGAATCCTCCCATTGATGCTCTCCAAATGTCTCATAATCCATAAATAAATTTATAAGCTCTCCTTCCCCGTTGTGATTTGAAACCCAATCAGCAAAAGTCTTTGCTGACAATGGATGCTCTGCCCAATTGTGATCCGAAAAACGAAATGCTATATCATCAGATAATTTGTAATTTTTCAACAATAACTTCAAATTATCACATCCTGCGGCCTCATAAAGAAAATTTGGGCTCTTCCATGACAATACCTTGTCCGCACCCTCGGCTATAACCCCCTTATAGCCCATTGATTCGACTTTTTTCGCTAAATCATTGTTATATATCAATTCGGTATTACGAAAAACTGTTGGCTTAACACCAAATAACTTTGCCACCTTATCCTTGTGCTTTTCCACTTGGAAAACAAATTCATCTTTTGAATATAAAAATGCCAATGAATGATAATAGGTTTCACTCAAGACCTCAGCCCTTCCAGTTGCAACTAAGTCTTGAAATGAACTTAGAACTGCTGGAGCAAATCGTTCCAATTGATCGAGATAAACACCGGAAAAGGAAAAGCTTATCCTAAATTCAGGGTGTTTTTTCAGTAACTCTAATAGAAGTTTATTTGTTGGTAAATAACATTTTCTAGCAACTTTTTGAATAATCCAGCTATTATTCAAATCACCTTCAGAGTTATCATTAAAATACTCATGATCCTTTCCAATGTCAAAAACTTTATAGTTTTTAACTCTATATGGTTGATGAACTTGAAAATAAAAACAAATATTTGGCATCTTATCTCTTGGTAAAATTAGTTAGTAACAATTTTCTGACATCTTGTGTTCATAAATCAATTTTTCAAAAACTCTTTTACATTCCAAAGCGGCCTTGTCCCATGTCATTGATTTTGCCTCTTTCTCTCCCATTTCAACAAGATGACTTCTAAGAGAATCATAATCCAACACTGATGCTATTTTATTTGCCAGCTCATCTATATCCCAAAAATCAACTTTTAAAGAATTTTCCAAGACCTCACTTACTCCAGACTGCTTTGAGATTATCGTTGGCGTGCGTTGCAACATTGCCTCAAGAGGAACGAGTCCAAATGGTTCTGATACTGAAGGCATTACAAATACATCAGCCATATTCATTAATTTCTCCCCCTCTTGTTTGCTATACCAATCAGTAAAAACAAATTTATCGGAAATTTTTAAATGGGCAGCGAGTTCAATCATACTGATTAACATATCACCACCACCAGCTAAAATAAATGTGATGTCATCTCTTGTTTGACAAATTTTTGCAGCTGCTTTTACAAAGTATTCTGGTCCTTTTTGTAAAGTAACTCTTCCTGCATACAAAACTATTTTGTTATTAATATTTCTTTCTGAGTTTTTAAAACAATAATCCTCCGCGTCAATTCCATTGTGTGCAACAATAATTTTGTTAGGATCCACTCCGTAATGTTTTAGCAATTTATTTTTTACATAATTACTAATTGCAATGATTCTGTCGGCTTTCTCGAAACCTTCTTTTTCAATTTCAAATTCTCTTCGTCCAGGATGCCCCCCGCTTCTATCAAAAGCTGTATTGTGAATGTGAATAACAAGGGGTTTTCCACTAATTTCTTTTGCAATTATTCCTGCTTGAAAAGTCATCCAGTCATGCACATGAATTACATCAAAATTCTCCTTTCTTGCTATTATAGCAGCTTTATTTGCATATCGCCAAACTTCTTCATATAGGTTTAGGCCATATTGATTTTTAGAATCAAAGTCCTTAGACTCACTTGAATAAATAAAATTTTCAATTGTTCCACCTCTTTTTTTCAAATATTCAACCAATGAAGAATATTTTTTAGCGTCCATATAGGGCATTAACAAAGAATCAACTTTTTGCAAATTAATTCCCTCGATCTCCTCCACATCACTCATCCCTATCGCTATCCTATCAGCGACTAACAAATTTAGGAAGTGGTTTTTAGCGTTTTTCGGAGCTTTCGGAACAACAAAGGTGATTTCCATACCAAGCTTTGTCATACTCTTAGTTAGGCCATAACAAGCAACACCAAGACCACCCACACTATACGGTGGGAATTCCCAACCAAACATTAATACTTTGGGCTTCTTTATTTGCACTTTTTAGCTTATAATAGATTCTTTTTATTTATATTTTTGGGTGTGTTTTTCATCACACAAAGAACCAGTCACGAACAACTGTTTTCCTGTTAACACTTTCTTAATTAATTATATCACAAATAACAATATTGTGAAATCTATAAACCTCTTTTATTTTTTGCAATTATTTTCGAAAAAATTCCTCAAAACTATTTCTTTTCAGCCACAACAAAAATATTTCGTTTAAATTTCTTTTTGGTTTTCTTTTTTTCACCAAAGGTAAACCCACTATCAATAATTCTAAACCCAAAACTTTTGACTTTCTTGGTAATTCTTTTTTTGGTCCACCAATAGCAAAATCTCCACTTTGTTTGATTTTTATATTTAAATGATATTTTAGCACTTAGATCAAACTTTCCCAAAAAAAAGCTTCTAAATAAAAAGTTAAGGTACTTGGGATTCCAAAGATTCCAAATCGTCAAAATCAAAATCCCATCTTTTTTTATAACCCTGTTGATTTCCATTAAAGCGTTGTCGGTCATTTTAGGAGTAAAATGATGAAAAACTGCAATTGAAAAAACCATATCAAACTCGTTATCATCGAATGGTAACCTTTTCTCATCTTCAATTTTCACAAAAGATTTTGATGGATATTCTTTTCTTGCTATTTCTATTAGTTTATGGGAAGTATCTACCCCAACATAATCAAGCTCAGTTCCCTCCAAAAAATCAACAAGCCTTCCGTTACCACAACCAAAATCCAAAATCTTTCCTTCACTCTTTAGATATTTTTTGATAAAGTTAAGATCTCTCCACCAATATTTCCTAGTACTAGAAAAATTTTCAGCTATTTGATTATAGAATTCCTTTAACTCTTTACGAATTTCATAATGCCCCATCATTTACATTTGTCTTAATAAGTTGAATAATAAAGAAAGTAAAAAATAATTCATCTCCCTTTGCAATCTCTATGAGAAAATCTACCATAAAAAAGTTTATTTTAAAAGCCCTGTCATCTCAACTCTCAACGGCTGAGTCTTTGGAAAGAATTAAAAAAGATTTCGCTATCAAAGAAAAAACTTCTTTCATCAAGAATGCTGATATCAGCAAAGTATATTTTGAGATGATTAAGAACAATGAAATTAATTCAAACGAAAAACTCGAAAAACTTCTTATCACAAAAAAAATTCGTACTCTCTCAGGGGTCGCGGTTATTGCTGTTTTAACGAAACCAAGTAAATGTCCTGGAAAATGCATTTATTGCCCAGATGAAGAAAATATGCCCAAAAGCTATCTCTCTAATGAGCCAGCTGTGATGCGTGCAATAAAAACAGATTTTCATCCATACAAACAAGTACATTCCAGAATGACAGCATTACAACTCAATGGACATTCAACAGAAAAACTTGAAATGATTGTGATGGGAGGAACTTTTTCATATTTTACCCCACAATATCAATATTGGTTTGTTAAAGAATGTTTTCGCGCTGCTAATGATTTCCCTGAAAATCTTTTAGAAAATAAAAAAAGAACTTCATTAGAAAAAGAAAAAGAGAGAAACGAAAAAACAAAAAACCGCATAATTGGATTAACTCTTGAAACAAGGCAGGATTACATAACTCCAAAGGAAATTTTAAAATTCAGAAAACTTGGAGCAACAAGAGTAGAGATTGGAGTCCAAAACATATTTGATGAAATCTTAAAGAAAAACAAACGAGGACATTCAATTACAGCAACAGTGGATGCTACAGCACTCCTCAAGGATGCTGGTTTTAAAATTAACTATCATATGATGCCTGGCATGTATGGCAGTACACCAAAAAAAGACCTAGAAATGTTCAAGAAACTTTTCACAGACGAAAGATTTATGCCAGACTTGATGAAAATTTATCCTTGTGTGGTCACTGACAATTCTGAATTGTTCAAGCTTTGGAAACAAGGTAAATATAAACCTCTTACAAACAACCAGAACAAGGAACTTCTTAAGAAAATTAAAGCCACTATACCCCAATTCGTAAGAATAACACGCCTTATTCGCGATATTCCCGAGGAATCAATCATCGCTGGTCCAAATATTTCTAATATGCGTCAAATCTTGCAACAAGAAGGGGTTCATTGCGAATGCATTCGTTGTCGCGAGGTCCGTTCTAGCTTTACAACAGAAGATAATATTATTCTAGACAGGATTGACTACGATGCCTCTGGAGGGAAAGAAATCTTTCTACAATATGTTTCTCCTGACAAAATGAAGTTGTATGCAATGCTAAGGCTCAGAATTCCATCTATAAATAGCCAACTCGGAAACATAATCCCCGCGCTTTCTAAAAGTGCGCTCATTAGAGAGGTGCATACTTTTGGAAAACTTGCTAAAATAGATGAAAAGGATATACACTCCCCTCAACATATTGGGCTTGGCAAAAAACTTCTATTAGAAGCAGAAAAAATAGCCAAAGAAGAATTCTCCTTTAAAAAAATCGCCATTATTTCAGGAGTTGGCGTAAGAGAATATTATAAAAAATTTGGATACACACTAGAGGATGAATATATGACAAAAAAACTTAAGTGATTTTCATTGTGGTTTTAAAATTTTTTAACAATTAAAAATAAATCTATGCAAAAAATAATCATTGCATCAGGACCAGTAATCGTTGAAAATGAAAAAGTTCTCCTAAATCAACATGGAGACGATAAATTTTGGAAATTTTGCGGAGGAAAAATAAAAGAAAATGAAGATCTAATAGAAACTGCAATCCGAAGAGCAAAAGAAGAAGTGGGAATTGACATCGAGATTCTCGATGAAAAACCTTTTTTTCTACACACAAAGAAAGAAACGCCCGAAGGAGTTTTCGATATCATCCTTGTTCATTTTCTTTCAAAAAGAGTAGGAGAGATAGTTCCCGGAGAGGAGATTTTGAAATGGGAATGGATCGATTTTAACAATTTAGAAAATAAAGAGATCGCTCCAAACATAATTCCAACATTGAAACATTTTGGGTTTATTGAAAGTCGATAAGTCAAAATAATTAATAATCTAGTTTGAGTAAAAAAAGAAGCACTGGGCTTCTTTTTTTGACTCAAACAATGCAACATCCATTATCTTGGAATCCTAATTTTAATTCCCTCCTCCAAAATGATATTTCTATCAATAATTGATGGATTAATTTCAATCAATTTCTCTATTGGAATTTTATTTGTAACTGCAATTTTTGCAAGCGAAATTCCTTCTTCTAGGGGAAGTTCAACTTTTAATTCCTTCCCCGGACGAATTGTTCTAGAATTAAAAATCCCATTTTGCGTTTCAATTAACTTTTGAATTTTAGAAGCTGAAAATTTTACTTTCGAACCTCTTTCCATTGTTCTTGCTTGGATTTTTCTAGCTATCCCAAACAAACCCTCCCCCTTTTTAATAATATGCGAAAATTCCTCCGTAGAAACCTTAGGGATTCTTTTTTCATAAAAACTTAATGGCCTAGCAGGAAATTTTTTTTCCAATTCTTCTTCCTCAATAACATCCAAAACTGCATAAAACTTTTCTGGGTAATTTAAATTTTCAAGTGAATCACGCAATTTAAAAAGTTTAACAGAGACTGTATCAGGAAGTTTCAATACTTGCCCAATTTTAATCTGATCATTTGTTAATCCGTTTATATTCAACAATTCATCTGTTGATAATCCATAGTATCCTGCAATATTGCCAAGATTACCGTCATTACTCGTGACCTCATGTTCATAATGATCCCTTGAAACAAACTCGTTCAATCTTCCTTCTCGCCAAGCAAGATAATCTTGATAGTTTCTATCTTCTTTTTTAGGACGAAATTTCTCATATTCTTGGGTAAACCCACCATTATAATCGGAGAATGCCAAGTCCCAATCATTATTAAATCTTTCATAACTATATTTTAAATGCTCAGCACAAGCCCTTGCACTCTCAATTGGATCACGACGCTCATCAATTCCACCACCAACTGCTAACCCGTAACCTTCTGCTGTTCCTGCTGTAAATTGATATGGTCCTCCAGCCCTCGCTCTTGAATTTGCACTAATATCAAAATGAGACTCTGGAATTGCAAGATATGCATATTTTTCAGGAACACCAATTTTTGCAAATTCCTCCTTTATTAATCCAATCCAGGGTTGCATCTTTTCCATTGACTGCAAAAGACCTAAATGGTTACTTCCTGTCCATTTATCCATTTCCGGCCAACCCTCTGGCCTCTTTCTATATTTTTGCATCCAACTGACATAAAGAGCTTTTTTTGTTGACATATCTAATTTTATTTCACCGCCCTTTTCAAGTTGATGTTTGATTGTGTCGCCAATTGCTATTTTGTCATCATCTTCAATTTTCAATTGTTCCTCTGTTGGCAAACCTTCCGAACTTTCCCTGAAGACTTCTTCTTTGTCATCCTTTTCATCCTCAGCGCTTTCTCTCTCTAATAAACCAACCAATGAATCTCCTATGCCATAAACTGTGGCCATCGCAAGTCCTGCTTTCAAAAGACTTCTTCTGTCCAACAGACTCTCACCTTCATTTTTTTGGCTTCTCGAAAATTCTTCGCGTCTTCTATTCCTCCCCAATTCTTGATTTGGGTTGTTTGGAATTTTAATATTTTCAAACATATTTATTTATTATATTTTTATTTTTCCTAAAACTTTATTTTTCATTTAACTGCCAAAAAACGACAAAATAAAAATCTATCTTTTTAAAACTTCCAAAAATGCTTTTTGCGGAATATCAACCTTTCCCACACCCTTCATTCTCTTTTTTCCCCTCTTTTGTTTCTCTAAAAGTTTCCTCTTTCTTGTAATATCACCACCATATAGATAGCCAGTAACATCTTTTCTATATGGAGTAATGTTTTCACGCCCCACCATCTTTCCGCCCACAGCAGCTTGTAATTTCACCAAAAAATTTTGTCTTGGAATTACATCTTTCAATTTCTTTACAATCCTGTTTCCTTCCGTGGCGACTTTCTCCCTTGGCACAATTTGTGAAAAAGCTTCTATTTTTTCTTCTGCAACATAGATATCCATCTTAACAAGATCTGCTTGGACATATCCACTTACTTCATACGAAAAAGATGCAAACCCACTTGTCGCTGACTGAATCCCATCGTGCAAATTCACAATCACTTCTGCAAGCGGTGCATCAAAAGAAAGCACTAATCTTGTTTCATCAATATATTCAGTGCTTAGATATTTAGCTCTTGTCACAGTTCGCACAAGCTCCATCACACTACCTAGATATTGAGAAGGAGTGATGATGTCTAATTTAACATGTGGCTCACGAATCTCTTTTATTAGATTTGCTTCTGGCATCTCAGCTGCTGCATAAATTTTCTTATCCTCTCCATTTGAAAGAACAATTTCATATACAACACTTGGAGTGGTAATAACTGGCTCAAAACCAAACTCTCGCAAAAGTCTCTCTCGAATAATCTCTAGGTGTAGAAGCCCCAAAAAGCCTATCCTAAAGCCTCTGCCTAGAGCCATGGAGCTTTCCCCTTCAAATACCAGCGAAGCATCGTTAAGCTTCAATTTATCCAATGCATCGCGAAACTGGTTATAATCTTCCCCATCCGTTGGATAGAAACTGGCATAAACCATTGGTCTCACATCTTTATATCCAGGTAAAGTTTTGACTTCACCTTTTTTAACGCTTGCTTGAAAACTTATTGTATCCCCCACCTTACACTGATCAACGCTTTTCAACCCAGTTGCGATATACCCAATATCACCTGTGTTTAAAGATTCCAGCTTTACAAGTGCTGGTGTAAATTTTCCTACTTCAATAACATGAGCGTCTCTTCCACCAACTATCAATCTTATATCATCTTCTGCCTTCACACTTCCATCAACAATTCTCACATAAGCCAACACTCCTTTATATGAATCATATTTAGAATCAAAAATCATCGCCCTTAATGGGGCATTCTCATCTCCTTCTGGCGAAGGAACTTTTTGAACAATTTCATCTAAGAGCAAGTCAACGCCTTCCCCTGTTTTTCCACTAACACAAAGAATATCCTTTTCATCACATCCAAGAATGTGCACAATTTCTTTTTTAGTTTTCTCAATATCAGCATTTGGCAAATCAATTTTATTCAAAACTGGAATAATTTCCAAATCCTGATCAATTGCTTGGTATAAATTTGCAAGCGTCTGAGCTTGTACCCCCTGAGTACAGTCAACAAGTAAAATAGCCCCCTCTACAGCTGCCAGCGAACGAGAAACTTCATAGCCAAAATCAACATGACCTGGCGTATCGATTAGGTTTAAAGTATATTCCTTATATTTCATTGTCGCCGGTTGCAACTTGATCGTAATACCCTTTTCTTGTTCAAGCTCCATCGTGTCCATCATTTGTTCATATACCTTCCTTTTTTCAACGGTTTCGGTCATCTCCAAAAGACGATCAGCCAAAGTTGATTTTCCATGATCTATATGAGCAATAATACAAAAATTTCTAATATTCTTCATTTGGGATTTCTAAATTCACAAATTCATTAAATTCTATTGATTTTTTCTATATCAAAAATAAGTAGGGAACTATTTTTAACTATTCATAGTTAAATTATTTTAACTTAATTTTTTTATAAAAACCTTTTTTATGGGAATTATCTATGTCAATCTTACTTTGGAATAAGGGTAAAGTCAATGGAAGAATTTTTCAGATATATTAAAATAAGGGGTATTTAATAATAAAAAAGATGGACTTCCTAATTATGTCGCGATTATAATCTCTGAAACAAAACACATTCACTCTTTTTGTAAAAACGAAAGGGTTATTCATTTTGATAAACTCGAGAAAAAATAACTCGAGAAAAATAAAATACTCATAAAATATTTAACCTAAATCCAATTGGGTTTAAAAGAATAGCCATCCCCGAAAGAAGATATCGGAAACCATTATTTGATGATTAATCGAGAGTCTCACCAAAATCAAGAAAACCCTTCTTAAATTTAAAAAGGCATGTTAAACTTGAATGACACAGATTGAAAAATAAAATTAACACAAAAAATACTTGAAAGATTATAAAATCCTTTTATTAAATCTTGGATATTGCACAAAACTTAATGGGTCAACAAGAGATTATATTACAAAATTTCATCGATATTCCCTTTTATCCAAAAGGAAGGAAGCTGAGGTACTTGATGAATTAAAGAAACTTATTTTTGAAGAAAAACCAGACCTTATTTGTCTTACAGAAATTAAAAAAGGGAAACAAATTCTATCTTTCGCTAATAATAATTATCCTTTTTATGATATTGCTAATAAATATGGAAAAAAGAGTTTTCTAAGAAAAATCAAACCTTTTGAAATCAGAGGTAATGCCATAATTGCTAAAGAAAGTTTAATTTTCAAAAAACATTATTTAAAAAATGGAACAAAAAAATTACTCTACGAGGTCATCCTTCCAAATAATACTAGCCTCTTCTTGGTACATTTTTCTTTAAATAAAAAAGTTAGAGCAAAACAATTTGAAGAAATACATCAAACTTTTAAAAAAATTGAATCGAAGATAGTTTGTGGTGATTTTAACATTTTTAAGGGACTTATTGAAATCAACTCTTTAATGGAAAAATCAAATTTAAGACTTTCTTGTAAAGAACCTACTTTTCCGGCCTTTAAGCCGAAAAAAAACTTGGATATATTTCTTCTATCAAAGGATCTAAAGACCAAAACAAGAGTCTTGAACAATCAACTTTCAGACCATCTACCCGTCATACTTGAAATGAAAATAAATGCATAGTTTCAATATTTTAAATTAAAACTTAAAGATGTTAAGTAATAATTACATAACATTAATCAATACACACTCTTCTATAGTCAATCTTCTGTCTAACATTTAGAAGTTTAATAATAAGTTTATTCCGCTTTAAGGTTTAAATTTTTACTAAAAAGACAGCTCAACGAAATTTGCTAGGCTGTCTTTTATTTTTCAAAATTGTTTTTCAGAATATTACATCATTGGCATTCCGCCCATTCCTGGCATTCCGCCTCCCATTCCATTCATGGCAGACATATCATTTTTTTCACCTGGCAAATCCGTAATTGCTGCCTCAGTTGTAAGCAACATCGCTGCTGTAGAAACACTATTTGCAAGCGCAGACACAACAACTTTAACAGGATCAATAATTCCAGCATCAAACATATCAACATATAAATCACGCGCAGCGTCATATCCTATATTAAAGTTGATTTGACTTCTGTTCCTCAAAACACTTTCCACCATCTTCCCACTCTTGAGAACTTTTCTATCAAATGCATTTTGATTAACCAATATATTATTCACGACAATATCAGGGGAAAGTCCGGCGTTAATAGAAATTTGTCTCACTGGTGCTGCTAATGCTTCTACTAAAATTTCAATTGCTGCATTTTCTTCAGTTGAAAGCTTGCTTATGTTTTTTTTCTTGAAATCTGCAAGTTTTGTTGACTCATTTAAAAGTGCAACTCCACCTCCAGGAACAATCCCCTCTTCTAGTGCTGCCTTTGTTGCTTCTACTGCATCCTCAACTCTGTGTTGTTTTTCAATTTGCTCAACTTCAGTAGCTGCACCAACTCTGATAACTGCAACTCCGCCAGTGAGTTTTGCTAATCTTTTTCGAAGGTTTTCTTTATCATAATTTTCAGCCTTTGTGATTTGAGTCTTAATTTGCTCTATTCGAGATTCAATTTGACTTTTATTCCCTTTTCCATTCACAATAGTTGTTTCATCTTTTGTAGCGATAATCTTTCCAACTTGTCCTAGATGAGTAACATCAACATTTTTAAGATCCATTCCCTTGTCAGCATCAATAACCTCTGCGCCTGTTAATATGGCAATATCATTAAGAGTATCTTTCTGTCCCTCTCCAAATCCAGGTGCTTTTAATGCTAACACATTTATTGTTCCACGAAGCTTATTAACAACAAGTGTCGCCAAAGCCTCACCACTTATATCTTCGGCAATAATAACCAGCTCTTTTTTACCAGATTGAACAAGTTTTTCCAAAAGAGGAAGGATGTCAGCAATTGCTGATATTTTACCGGTTGTGATAAGAATATATGCATCTTTCATTTCAACTTCCATTTTTTCGGTATTTGTTACCATATAAGGAGAAATGTAACCCTTCGCAAATTTCATTCCCTTTACAACTTCTTGTTCAATTCCAAATGTTTGCGAATCTTCAACAGTAATGACCCCATCCTTACCAACCTCCTTGATTGTTTTGGCGATTATCCTACCAACATTAGCATCTTGGGCTGAGATTGTTGCTACTTGAGCAATTGCATCACCTTCAATTTTATTAGAAACATCCTCACTTCGAAGATTTTCTATTACTGTTGTAGAATATTTCAACAAAGCATCTTTTAGGTCAATAACATTAATTCCCTTTGAAATCATTTTTGCCCCTTTTTCCATGATCACCTGTGTTAAAACAGTAGCTGTAGTTGTCCCATCACCAGCAGCATCATTTGTTTTACTAGCAACTCCTTTAACCATCTCTGCTCCAATGTTCTCATATCTATCCTCAAGTTCGATTTCTTTTGCAATCGTTACACCATCATTTGTAATTGTTGGTCCACCGTATCCTCGATCGAGAACAACATTTCTTCCCTTTGGTCCAAGTGTTACTTTTACAGTATTAGCAACCTTATCAACCCCCTCCATGATACTTCTTCGAGCATCTTCATCAAATTTTATTTGTTTTGCCATTTCGATATTTTTAAATATTAAATATTTTATTCTGTTTATTTCTCTGTGCTCATTAGCACTCTAGCTTCTTGTCTGCTAATTACTTTATATTGTAACTAGCCTAAAATTATTGTCAAGATTTATTTAGATTCTCTTAATTTATATAACTAAAACAATAGATGAATTTAAAAAATCACCTCCTAAATCAAATCTAATTCAAAATCAATGAAAAATAATTTCTAGTCAAAATAACTGTCCTTGCATTCCTTTTCTGGGGGCAAATCACGCCCTTTGTCATCAGCATGCTCCTCTCCCCACTTCGTAACCGCCTTTTCCCAATTTTTATATTGAGGATCCTTATTTGGATCTTTTGGAGCATCCCCGGTTGGGTCGTCCTTGTCTATATAATATAAAATAGTATGTCCTGTGAAATATTTTTTCTTTTCAACTTTTTTCTCGGGACAGCTACTATTTTCTAAACAATATTTACCATCGTCATATTTACAAACTTTAACTTGTTGAACAAAATCAACTTTCCCATATAACATACCTGTCTTCTTTTCATAACTCACTTTTTCTTCATCATCCTGCCCCTCCTCACTGTCACCATCAGACTCTGCTTCTATATCTTCTATTTTTGGGAACTCTTCATCTTGATAATTCTTTAGTGCCTCCTCCATAAAAGCGTGCCAAGTTGGACCAGAAATGTTTGCACCAGCAGCTCCAACTTTCATAGCTGTATTATCGTTATTCCCAGACCAAACACCAGCTGCCAAAGAACGAGAAGCTCCAACTAACCAACCATCACGATATTCATTTGTTGTTCCAGTTTTTGCAATTACACTTTTTCCCTCGATATTCAAAGGATTTTGCACTCCAAATGCGGATGCTCTTAGGTTGTTATCAGATAAAATAGAACAAATTTGTGCAGCAACTTTTTTATCCAAAACTTGCTTTCCCTCGCTTTCTTTAAATTCCCTTAAAATATTCCCGTCTGCATCTTCTACTTTCAAAATAACTGATTGCTCCTGTTTTACACCCTCGTTTGCAAAAACTCCAAAAGCTCCAACATGTTCAATCAATTTAACTTCTCCACCTCCCAACACCAAGGAAAGTCCATAACGAGAAGGATCGGTAAGAGTTGTTATCCCCATAGAATTCATCAATTTTATTGTTGGCTTCATTCCCGCTAGATATAGTGTTTTAACTGCTGGAACATTAAGCGAGGTTGCCAATGCTTGTTTCATAGTTACTGGTCCTCTAAATTTACCATCATAATTCTGTGGTTTATATTCTTCGTCTTCATTTTCAGATTCAGAAAACTTAGTCTCGACATCATAAAGCATTGTATCTGGCTGAAAACCTTCAGCAAAAGCTTGCGCATATACATATGGCTTCACAGACGAACCAGGCTGTCTCAAACGCGTCGTAACATTAACATTCCCATCAATTGATTCATCAAAATAATCCTTTGACCCAACCATTGCCAAAACTTGTCCATTTTTAGGATTTGTTGCAACTAATGCTGAATTTGTAAATCCATACCTTTCGCCATTTTTTTCGACACCTTCTTTAACAACTCGTTCACCAAGTTGTTGCAGGTCCCAATCAAGTGTTGTATAAATTTTCAAGCCTTTTTCTTTCAATTTTTCTTCGCCAAATTCCTCAATCAATTTCTCCCTGACATATAATGCAAAATGAGGCGCCTTGATATCCGCCTTTATTGGTTTTATCTGACCTAAAATATCCTCTGTCATTGCTGCGTCTGCCTGCTCTCTTGTTATATAACCCAAATCGGTCATCAAATTCAAAGCTTTCTTCCAACGAACCAATAAACGATCAGTATTCGAACCATGGGGAGAATAAAAAGTTGAAGCATTGGGCAACCCAGCCAACAAAGCTGATTGTGCTAATGTTAATTCCCTTGCATGTACTCCGAAAAAGGTTTGTGCTGCGGCCTCAATACCATAAGCATTGGAACCATAGGGAATCTCGTTTAGATACATTCTCAAAATCTCATCCTTAGAAAATTTCTGTTCCATTTCCACTGCTAAAATAAGCTCTTTTAATTTTCTTTCATAGCTTCTTTCAGATGTTAAAATTGAATTTTTGATAAATTGTTGAGTAATGGTAGAACCACCTCTTTGAGGACAAAGACCGCCTAAATCTCCCAATCCAATCCTTGAAGAAACCTCATGACAAACAGCCTTAATAAGACCGCCTGTGTCAAAACCATTATGTGAGTAAAAAATATTATCTTCTAAAGAGATTGTTGCATATTTAACTGAATCGGGAATTTCTTCCATTGGGATTATAGTTCTTTTTTCTTCTCCGAAAACTTCATACAACAAAACATCTCCTGTTCTATCAAAAATCTTTGTCGATTCAGCAACGACACGACTATTGACTTTTTCTGGGTTCGGCAAATCCTTTGCATATTTAACAAAGGAGTAGCTAATTGCAGCAACTACAAGCAAAAAAACCACCCCACCAAAATAGAATGAGGCCCAGAGAATTTTTTTAAGGAGATTTTTCTTTTCCGCTTTTTTCTCATCAGTCTCCATTTTACGATTTTTTTTCTTCCCCATATTTCTAAAGTTTTTATTTGACAGCAATAGCTTTGCCAATATCCAAACTCCTATAGCAAGAAACGCTAGTTTCACTAACAACATATATTAAAATTTGTTAATATTTTTATTCTCTTTATTCTAACAAGTTTGTTTTATTTTTGCCAGCTATTTTTGTTGTGTTCTTTCGAGAAGTCCTAAAACAATCTTTTTAGCTACATTAACTCCGGTTGCCTTTTCAAAACCTTCAATACCGGGTGATATATTTATCTCCAAAACTAAATAACCTCTATTGCTTTTTATGAAATCAATCCCAGCAATCAGAAGTTTACTCTCTTTCATAATCTTTTTAGCATATGCCTTCATCTCTTTAGAAATTTCAACTTTCTCTGCTTTTCCTCCTAAAGAAACATTTGCCTTAAATCCACCGTTTCTGGATGTCCTTTTAATTGTACCGAGAACTTTTTCTCCCACACAAAAAACCCTAAAATCAGTGCCTTTTGATTCTTTTATGTATTCTTGCAAAATAATGTTTCTTTTTCCACTTATACTTGGATGTGGCACTTTATCTAAAAAATCCAATACATCAGAGCTAGAATTCGCTAGCTCGACAAATTCTCCTCCTGAGCCCATAGCTTTTTTAATAATGCATGGGTACCCCTCGACCTCTTTAATCAAATCATCAATATCTTTACTTTTCGTACTTGTCAATAATATTGTTTTCGGCTTAGGCACACCAATTGACTCCATAAAAACTGCTTCATTAAATTTATCATCATAAAAAAGAGCTTCTTTATCAGGCCAGAAAACTGATTTGGTATAACAGGAAATAACTGTAGCAAGCTGATGCTGTAGTTCACCATTGCCAATCGAAAAAACGATATCGTACTTAGCCAAATTCAAAATTTTATTGTCTACCAAAAAGCCTGCAGCCGTAATTTTCATTCCAACACTACAAACCAAATCAACATCGTGCCCAGCGTTTTTTATCTCTGTGACAACTCTATCAATTCTATATCCGCTTTTCACTTTATCCTTGAATATAATTAAAAAATGCTTCATGTGTGTTATTTAAGAATAATAATTACGCCTATTCATATGCCAAGAATTTCTCAATAATTTCTCCTGCGACATTAACTCCGGTTGCAGTTTCAAATCCTTGAAAGTTTGCTGATATATTTATCTCCAAAACTAAATAACCTCTATTGCTTTTGATAAAATCTATACCAGCAAACATAAGCCCACTAGCTTGCATGATCTTTTGGGCATATTCCTTCATTTCTTTCGAAATTTCAGCCTTTTCGGCATCTCCACCCAAAGAGACATTTGCTTTAAATCCGCCGTCTTTGGCGGTTCTTTTTATTGCACCAAGAACTTTATCTCCAACACAGTAAACTCTAAAGTCTGTCCCCTTTGACTCTTCTATATATTCTTGTAAAATTATATTTCTTTTGCCAATTATGCTTGGAACCGAAAGTTTTTCAATAAACTTTTTTATTTCATCAGAAGAATTAACCAACTCAACATAATCTCCAGAAGCACCTGTAACTTTTTTGGCCACACAAGGAAAACCTCCGACAATTTCAGCCTCTTTATTTATATAATCATCTTCCAAAAAAGCGAGGAGGGTGGTCTTCGGAATTGGGATTCCAATAGCCTCAAGAGTCGTTCCTTCTGTAAATTTATCTACCATTCCATGGTTCTGGACATTTGGCCAGGCTTTAATTTTTGGATTTTTTTTAGTTGCTAAATCAATTATGTAAAGATTTGCATCAGGAGTTCCTACCGAGATAATATAATCATATTTATAAAAATCTATTTCTTCATCTCTGAAAACGACTTTATCACAAGAAATACTAAGATCCTGAACAAAAACAATATCGAATCTGGACCCTTTCTTTTCTATCTCTTCTGATAATCTTTTGTTTCTAAAGTCAAATTTCACACCCTCACTCGAGAGTATTAGGAAGTTTTTTACCATTTTTTTAGTTTACTTGTAGCCATTAAATATAAAACATTTCTATGTTCTGAGTTCCAAAAATCTTTTTTTCTTTTATCCCCCCCTTTTGCATTTAAAATATCAACAATATAGTTTCCAATTTCTGACATAGAGCTTTCTGCCTCTGCAATCAAAATTTTCTCAACTGAGGACTTAAAGCCACACATTCTTGAACAAACAAGAAACTCCATTTTATTGTCCAAACTAACTCTAAAATAATTTTCTTTAATAATTTCTTCAAGTGCTTTTATCATCTCTGTATAAATACCCTTTTCATCATTAACTGCTTGAGAATAAAATCTCGACTCACCAATAATACAGTGTGTTAAGAAATAAATTTTAAGCAGCAAACTCTCATCGCTCTTCCCAAAATCGCTAATTGAAATTCTGTGTAACTTTTTTACATCGACTTCAAAAAATTTACCAAAAATCTCTTGTGAAAAATAAAGAAAATTAATTGCATGCGTAGAAAGAGATTTTAGTGCCTCCTCATCTCCCATGAGTTCATCTCTCATTTTAAGAGCATGTTCCCTGTCCAAAACTTTTGAAACTATATCAGCCACATCCTTTTTATAGACTGTTTTAGATATAAGCGCTTGAAACAATATTCTATTATAAACTCCCAGCAAAGGATACTTTTTGATATATTTTTCTCTGGCTGAAATATCATTTTTCACTCTTTCTTGATATTTTTCAACTTCAGAAAAAGTTTTTCTAAAATTTCCCAAAATATCATCTTCTGTTTCACCAATAAAACCCTGCTTAAAACACTCTAATTTTACTGACAGTTCTTTTCTGTTTTCCCAAAGAAACAAACGTGAAATATAATGAAAAGACTTCTCAAAACTAAGCTTGTCTAAATTATCCTCATAATATTCGGATACCAATTCTCTACTACCCCTTCTCCCCCTCTCGTGCATAACTTTAAAAAAATTCAGCAACTCAAAAGAAACATTAATATTTGTAGCACCCTGAAAACCCTCCCATTGAGGGAGAGTATTTACTTCCAAGAAGAAATACTTTTTTTTATTTTCATCAAAAATAATATCTACACCACAAAAAGCTAATTTAAAATATGAAGCAACTTTAATCGCAATTCCAAACAAAATTTCTCTAACTTCCTTATCATCAATGTTGGTGCAAGTCCCTCCCTTAGAAAAATTATTTAAAAAGCTTCCTTTTCTTGCAACCCTTTTTATTGCGCCGAGAGGTTTTCCTCCCAATACCAACACTCTAAAATCACCTTTGTTTTTTATAAAATTTTGATAAACAACTTTACTATATTCACCTCTTTGTTTTTCCATAGATTCACAAGAATCTATTAGTTTAACACCCTCGCCTCTTCTGCCTACTGCTGGTTTTTGAACAAAAGGAAAATTTAAAATTCCTTCTTCTAAAGAGCTGGCAAGATCTTCTTTGTTTGCAAAAGTAAATGTTTCAATAGTGTTAATACCACTGAAACCCTCTATAAATTTCTGCTGAAAAAGCTTGTTCCTAATAAATGGAAATTCTGAAATACCTTGACTCACAATAATTCTACCACTCTTTTTGATAAGAGAAATTGTAGCTGCTCCGCCATCGAACAGATTCATTGAATTTGCTCTCCAAAACACAACATCCCCAAGCTCATCAATCCCCTGGTTTAGATTCTCCAAATCTCTCAGCTCCAACTCTATTCCCATTTTACGAGACTCTTTCTGCAACTCCCTTGTTTGCCAAGTTTCTTTTTTGGTTATTACTGAAATTTTCATTTAAAATTCTGTTGATTTATTATTTTTTTCAACACTTCTTTGGGCTCAAAATCTTTCTGTTGCACCAAACTAAAAAATTCTTCTATAGCATCTTCAAAATCCTTTCTTTTGCTTTTATTCTTCATGATACTTGCAATAATTTCTATTTGAAAAATCTCTGGATTAATTTTACTACCCCTAGCTTTTTCATATTTATCCTTGGCATCAAATTTATCCTGCAAAGATGAAAGGCCCATTAAACCACCTCTAAAGCGATCATCATGAGTTTTGCCACTTAAAAATAAATTAACTAGGTTTTGTTTTAATAAAAGAACAAGATTTTCCAAGGAAAATTCAGTAGCTTCCTCTAGAAAAACTTTCTTTGCAATATCCCTAATTTCATCATCTGTACTATTTTCATTAACTAAGTTTTGCTTATCTTTCCAGTCTAAAAATCTTAACAAAAGCTTTCTAGAATCTCCCATTTTTTCCAATCTTCTATCAAATAAAATATCTAAATGTGCCAGGACATCTTCCTTTTGTTTCATTTCTTCAGTTCCATCAAGCAATTGCACTTGTTCCTGACTCAAAATTGCTTTTGTCGATTCCAAGAGTCTCCTGAGCCCATCCTTTTCTTTTTCACCAGCTTTTATGGGGAAATTGTTAAAACTTGAAAGATTTACTTTAAATCCATGTTTTTTCAGAATTAAAGAGAATAGCATTTCAACTTCTGGGTCACTAACGCTACTTCCCATTCGTGACCCTATGATAGCGTCAAAGCCTTCTTCTTGTTTTAGAGAATCAAACGCTGTGTGTATATCCAGATTTATTGGGAATTTAGCATCTGGATTTCCATATAATAATTCTTCTTGTTTCTCATAATATTTCCTGTGAATTTTTAAAATTCCCAAAGAAGCTATGATTTTTCTATATTTTCCTTCGTCCCCTTTTGAATCCTGAACAATTTTTTCACACTCCAATAGGGCCCCTTTCTTATCTAAGTCAATTTCATCTTCGGAAATTTTAGAATAGTCTCCTCTCCTAACAAGCGCTACTTCTTCTGAGGTTATGGAACTCACTCCTTTTCTTGTTATAAATTGTTCTAACTTATGAATTCCAAATTTATTATACACAGACAAATCAACCACTGCCATTGGCCTACTTTTTGAATCAACCTTGTTTGGTTCCGAAAAAACTTGTGGCAGTTCATATAACAATAAGTTTGGAGCCCTCTTTGAATCTTTTAATATTAAATCGTCTTGCAATTCGATACCCATTGCACTAACACCAGAATCTGCCTTGTATTCTCCTATTTTTTTCTCCCTCACTGAAGCGTTAATATAATGTTTCCCTATCATCAACTTTTCATCATCATCCATTCGATATCTCTCTCCTCTTTCCTCTTCCTTGTTTAGGAATTCTATCTCATCTTTATCTATGTTTAAACTAGTTTTTGCTAAATCTGCGGCGTGTGAGCCAGAAATCAAAATAGAGGTCTCTTCTCCACCGTTAACATAGCTGAAACCAAGTTCTTTTTGTTTTTTTTCTAAAAATCTATTTTTAACATTTTCATCCAAATCATCATATGCTTTCTCGGAATATTCAACTACTTTCCCATTATTCCCCTCTCTTTCACTAATTTTTCTCAGAAATTGATTTTCTTTAAACATTTTTTTCTTTCAAGGATTAGCTGATTTCAATTAAAAATTTCTTCAAATCCTTTCTTCCAACAATCATTTGGTATTTCAATTTACTTCTATCTGTAATATTCATCTTGGATATTACTACCTCATCATCCATGGAGAATAAACATTTAACAACAGGACGAATTGATTTTCCTGAGGAAGAAAAAACAACTGCAATATTTTCTAAATTTGGAACTTGTTCTCCAAATTTTTTCATAAAATCTTCTTTTATTTTTTTCTCTTTTTCGGGCAAAATATCATATCCAGAAATATCTATCTTATGAAACTCATCAATTGTCGAGCCAAAACCTAGTTGTCTTGCCAACTCAGTGTCAATTGAAGAAGAATCTGCCCCTGTATCTATCTTTGCTTCTATTTCGATAATCCTTCCGTCAGTACTTTTCAGTTTCACTTTCTCAATCAAGCCAATAATTTTCTTTCCCGAGAGCTCCTCAATCTCTTCTTCGATTTCTCCTCCAAAAAGATTCTGTGCTAAAGCGGCGCCCTGTGAAACAGTTTTCACTTTCAAGCCCTCAACTCTCTGAAGACGGGAAAGAAGTCCATCTTGGTTGGCATTTTGAATTGCAAGACCTGGACGGGCGTTGATTTCCATAAAAACTGGTCCCTTAATTCTATCAATTGCAATATCAGCACCTAAATAGCCCAATTTTGAAACATCCTGTGATTTGATTGCTAACCTTAATATCTCCTTCCAATTTGGAATTCTGATTCCGCTCAAAAGCAATCTTGTTCCTGGGGCATATTCAACTGTACGGTTATATTGAATGGCTGTTGTTGTTACACCTGTAGCCATATCAATTCCAACAGCGATTCCTCCTTGATGAACGTTTGAAGTTCCACCAGAAGCTTCTGTTGGAAGTCTGAGCATTGCCATAACTGGAACGCGATTGAAAACAATTACGCGAATATCAGGAATTCCCTTAAATGCATACGGCTTAAAAAGTTTTAAAAGTTGAATTCTTTCTTCGAAAAATGCAATATCAGCAGTGTTAGTTCGAGAAAAAGAACCATCTAAAATATTCCAAATGTGAGTTCTTAAGTCATCCTCCGTTACCGGATCTCTATTTGCTTTCACCCAAACATTATCTTTCTTTTTTTTCTTTCCATAAACAACCAAAATTCCCTCCCCACCAAAACCAAAGTTCGGTTTCAAAACGAAACTGTTTGGCAAAGAAGAGAAATCAAATTTATCAAGCTCTTCTTTTGTTTTAATTTTAGCAATCAACTCTGGCACTGGAATTCCACCTTTTTTAAAAACGTTCTTGCAACGAAGTTTATCATCTGCTAAACGCTTTGGACCCTTAAGATTGTATGGTCTTATATATTTTAGGTTCCGGGCATTCATTCCCAGAATTCCCTTAGTTCTTATCATTGTGTTCAGCATTTTTGATAACATCTTTAAATCTAAACATTTCACTTAAACGAAGTCCCGTCCATTTTCCAAGAAAGATATTTATTATAATTGTAAAAAGCACGACCCAGGAATGTACCGATACAAATCTAATCAAAGACTCCCATGTCAAAACAGCATAACAAACTAATGAAATTAACAATGTTTCAAATGAAAGAATGATTGCAGCTCTAGCACCTTTTTCGATTTGAGTTGCTACAAATTTTTCAACAAGTGCAATCATAATCAAAATCGGAAAAATGGAAACGCTTGCTAACCCAGTCCTTTGAGACATTCCCCCAATTATTAAAAGAACTAGAGTTGATAACGAAACAATAGTAATAAGCAGTGCCACTCTTGGAAGATATAAAAGGCGAAATCCCTTCAAAACATATCTCACCATTGTCCCCACAAAAATAACAGCAATGAAAATGGTGACTCCGTAGACACCACCCTTCCAAACACTTTCTGCTTCTGAGCCAATCGCAGCAAATGCAAATGTTATAAGGGCAGGGGTGTAAATACCAAATGCCTTAATTCCAATCACTTGTCTAAAAAACGCTATTATCGTAACAACAATTGGCAACATTAAAATAAGCACAACCGTTGCATCCGGTACTCCACCTCGTATAATCGCAAATTCGATAAATTTATCGTAATACATGGAACAAAAAATTAATCATATTATCTATCCTAAAACTAAACCCATTTTCCTCAACTAATAAATAATTGCTTGCTAGAATTAAAGCAATAACACAACCACACCACTTTCCCTTACCAAGCGATTCTTCTTTTACTTATTAAAATTTTTTCATTTTTATTTTTTCTTCTGTTTCTAGCTTAAATGGTATCACCTTCAGTGTTCATTTGTCAATGAAAATCAAAAAAACTTTAAATAACTTAAAGGGCTACTTGAAAAAATTATACCCAACATCTAGCAACAATAAAGCTTGTCTGGAACCTCCTTTTCCGAAATTTCACCAAATGGATTGCCATTTTTCTCGATATTCTCAATCATTTGCCTGTTTTCTTTTGTTTGCTCTCCTTTTTTATTTTGTTTTTGCCTGACATCTCTAATCATTCTTGGCAATTCAATTTTCATTGGACAGTTTACATAGCATGCTCCGCAAAGCATACAATCAAAACTACCCTTCTCTTTTGATAACAAAGAAGAATCACGAAAAGCAGTGTTAATAATCCCTCTTGCCCCAATGTATTTCCCTCCACCGAATTTATTCCCTTTTTGATGATATACTGGACAAAAATTAATACAAGAGCCACAATTTATACATCTCAACATATCACCAAGTCCTTCTTTGAGCATATTTCTACGCATATTGTCAATAAGAATAATATGCACCTCTTTTGCACCCTGCGCACCTACAACGAGTTGCGATTCAATGTCAGCGGTTTTTGAGGGTCCTGAAATAATAGAAATATACTGCGTGATATCTTGACCAGTTCCAAACATAGCTGCAGCCCTACATAACTTTGTTGCATCTTCAACAGTTTCAACCAACTTATCAATACCAACAATAACGATGTGTTTTTTAGGAAGTCTTGAAACCAATGAAATATTTCCTTCATTCTCAAGCAAAACAACTTGACCCTTTTTTGTAATAAAATTTGCACCAGTTATCCCAGTGTCAGCCTTCAAGATTTTTTCTCTAATTTTTGAACATAAAAAATGTGTTAATTTTGTTGGATCGGCCTCAATGTCTTCATTGAAAACTTCTTTTATTTTTTGAGCTATTTTTTTAGCATTGACATGAATTGCAGGAAGAACATAGTGTTGGTCCTCTTCATTGAATAGTTCAACAATATAATCACCTAGGTCAGTTTCGAAGCTATCAAATTCACTCAGAAAACCATCCAACCCAATCTCTCTTCCTGTATTTGTTTTGGTTCTTGCAATTATCTTTGAGTCACTTAAAACATCCTTCAAAATCACCCCGACATCCTTCACTTCTTTTGCTTCGTGCAAAATAAAACCTTTTTTCTTAAAGTTTACTTTTGCCTCATTTAGGTTTTTCTCAAAATTTGAAAATATTTTTTTACGAATTTCTGTCACCTCTGACTTAAAATCCTCTTCTGCAATTCCCATTTCATCAAAAAGAACATTTCTTTTCCTTCGGGAATCTGCAATAGTCTTTTGAATAGCGTTTCTAGCACTATCTTCAAAAAATTCTGTCATAGTTTTTAATTATTTTTTCTTATCTTGCCCCAAACAAAAACCATTCATAGCCTCGGCCTTACTTCTCGGGACATCATATTCTAAATTAAAATATTTCGTTTTTAGCTGTCCTTTTGGTAAAAAAGGAAGTGAATCATAGGATTTATAAACATCATCAGCTTCTATTATAATTCCAAAACACTCATCTTGAACAGGTCTAAAGCCAAGTGACCCCAAATCCCATCGCTCTGAAATATATCTATGAACAAAACCTAAAACAAAAATAATAATTGCTATTTTTAAAATCAATCCAATTAATTTAAACATTTTTATTTTATATTATTTTATTATTCAGTCCTTTAACAATCAACTCCATTAAATTCCCTATTCACACCCTCTTCATCTCTATTTTACTTGATTAATTTGAAGTTTCTTTTCTTCTTCCCATTTTTTCTTATCCCAAAAATTTTTTCCTAAGCAAAATCCATCTGGAGATTTTTTTTCTGATTCATTAGGAACATAATATTCAAGATTAAAAGATTCTATTCTAATTTTTCCTTTTGGAAATTTATCATAAACCTCTTTATTTTCAAATCCGATCCCATAACATCCATCGTCAATTGGTCGAAAGCCAATTGCACCACTTGGAGGAATTTTCCCAACAATTAGAAGAAAAATAGTCCCCACTAAAATTACAATAAAAATCTTTAAGAAAAAATTAAAAACCAACATTTTTCTATATTTAGAACCTTAAATACTTTTCCCAGTGTTCAAATAACTCTCTGGTTAAATGTAAATTACTAGCATTATATTGAGCAATTTCCAAATATTTTTTATCAGCAAACATTTTCACAACATCTTCACTATCAATATCTTTTTCCTTTACATCTTTAATTCCAAAAGCGCGTGTCCACATATGCGAATCACCTTCATTGTTTGAGATACTACCATAAAAAGTAAGCTGGTCTAAAAGATCAATGTGTTTTGACCCAGTTTTTTGCATATTTATATATCTGCTCGCCATCAAATCTTTTGATGGACGAATACTATGAACAGCTCCCCTGATTAGAATATGGGGAATATCAAAGGATCTTCCATTAAAACTAATGAACTCATCTGCATGCTTTGCAATCTGCCAGAAACCTTCAATAATTTCTTTTTCTGTCATCAATTTGTATTTAATCCCATCTTCCTCGAAATCTTCAATTTCTACATCAGGTGACTGAAAATAAACAGCGCCTTTTTTGGTGTCTATATCTAGCATTCCAATCGAAATAATTTGTCCCGTCAATGGAGAATGGCTAAATGTTTCAATTTCAGCAAGCAAAGCTTCTTTTATGGCCTTTTTATTTTTTACATCACCAACAACTTTAATAACCCTCTGTTTAATTATTTCTTGCGTTTTTTTATCCATTGTCTTCCAGTTTTCCCCAACAGTCTCAATATCAAATATAATTTTTGGCATATCAAAGAGTCATTTCTTATAATACACCTCAATAATAGCTTGTCGTAATTCTTTTTGCAATTCAAAAGAAGGAACTATTCGATACATTCCTTGTTCTTTTGAAAAAATTTGGCTAAACTTATATTGTTTTAAAAATTAAAAATAACAGGATGACTATAAAAATAGGAGTATCTGGTAATGAAGGCAGTTTTTCAGAAGAGGCGGCGAAACATTACTGCTTGGAGAACAATATTAATGATTTTGAATTACTCTATTTACTTAGCGTTGAAAAAACATTAACTGAATTAGAAGCTGAAAAAATCGATAAGGCAATCTTTCCAATTGAAAACTCAAATGGGGGAATTGTTCACGAAGCTGTTGTTGCTATGTCAAAACACAACTTTGATATTGAAAATATCTTTGAAATTGACATCAAACACTGTCTTTTAGTAAAACCCGGGGCAAATACTTCCGCTATAAATAAAATTGCCTCACATCCACAAGCACTCAAACAGTGCAGAATGTACCTAAAAAGAAAATGGACCGAAACAGAACTTGAGGAATACACAGACACGGCAAGCGCTGCAAATGATCTCAGTTCCGGAACACTAGATCCAAGTACCGCTGTAATTGCTTCAAGCAATTGCGCCAAACTATACAATTTAGACATTTTAGAAGAAGGCGTTCAAGATTTAAAATTCAATTTTACTAGCTTTATTGCTGCAACTAAAAGAAATTAAGTTTGACATTTATATGAAAAATAAGATTGAAATTGGAATAATTGGTTTTGGTAGATTTGGTGTTTTAATGGCGACTGTTTTAAGTAGTTTTTTTGATGTAAAGGTTTTCCATTATCGAAAAAGGGATGCGGATTTAGAAATAGCCAATAAAATAGGAATTAAATTGGTTGATTTTAAGGAGGTTATTGATTGTGACTATCTTCTTCTATCAGTTCCTATCTCAAAAACAGAAAATTTGATTAAAAAAATAGCCCCCTTATTAAAACCAAAAACAACCATAATTGACACCTGCTCTGTTAAAGAGTTGCCGTGCAAATGGTTAAAAAAATATCTTCCAAAAGAAAATGAAATTATTGGATCCCATCCTATGTTTGGTTCGGTAACAACAAAATTCAATCTTAATAAAAAATATTTTGAATTAGAAAATAAACAAGTAGTTTTATGTCCAATAAGAGTTTCTGAAGAGAAACTAGCTTCTTTGAAAATTTTCCTAGAAAAGCTTAAACTAAAAGTCTTAATAGTCTCACCCAAAGAACATGACAAACAAAATGCTAAAACCCTGAGTTTTGTTCATTTTTTGGGACGCTCCCTTACTAAGGCTGGGATCGGGGAACAAGAAATTTTTACCCCTGGATATACAGATCTATTAAGAATCTTGCCCCACACCAACAATGATGACTGGCAGCTTTTTTATGATATGAACAATTATAATTCTTATTCTTCGAAAATTAGGGTCGAATTCCTAAGAGCTTGTGATTTAATTGAAGGGAAAATCTTAGAAGCGAGCACAACAAATGAGTTTAATTCAAACCGAAAGTTGATTAATTCAATTGATCAAAAAATTTTTACTCTCTTAGAAGAAAGAATGACTTGTGCAAAGAAAATAGGTGCATACAAGAAAAGAAACAGGCTAACGATTGTTGATACTAAACGAGAAAAAGAAATTATTCAAAAAAGAAAACAGGCCACAAAACTAAACTCAGACTTTGTGGAAAAGCTCTACGATGTTATTTTCAAAGAAAGTTATAATTATCAAAAATAAAATGCTATCAAAAAGAATAAATCAAATTGAAGAATCTGGTATCCGTAAAGTGTTTGAATTAGCTACTAAAAATAAAGGAGAATATACAAATCTCTCTATCGGCCAACCTCATTTCAAGACACCTCAGGCGTTAAAAGAGTCGGCAAAAAAAGCTATTGACGAAGACCACAATGCGTACTTTCCGACTTTAGGCTCTATGGAATTGAGAGAGAAAATTACTAAAAAACTCAGAACGGAAAACCAAATAAAAGCAAACTTGGAAGAAGTTATGATAACAACCGGAGCGGCTGGAGGAATTTTTCTTGCACTCAGCGCAACAATCAACCCTGGTGATGAGGTTATTTTGCCAGATCCATATTTCGTTTTATATAAACAAGTTTTAAATTATCTAGGTGCTAAAATTGTCTATCTCGATACATATCCAAACTTCGATTTAAACCTTGAAAATTTGAAGAAGTTGATAACGAAAAAAACAAAGATGATTATCATCAACTCTCCAAATAACCCAACTGGTGCTGTTTATTCAGAAAAAAATCTACGAGGAGTTGTAAAAATTGCAGAAGAAAAAAATCTTCTAATCCTATCCGACGAAATCTATGAACGCTTCAATTATGAAGGTGACTTTTTTAGCATTGGAAGTGTTTACAATAATACTATCACCCTAAACGGTTTCTCAAAAAGCCACTCTGTTACAGGCTGGCGTGTTGGTTATTTGCATGCTCCTGTTGAAATTATCGAGGCAATTAATAAATTACAACAATATACTTTTGTCTGCGCCCCATCCTTTGCTCAAAGAGCACTAACAGAGCAGTTTGAACTAGATATTTCAGAATTTACAGAATATTATAAAAAAAATCGCGACTTCTTGTGCGATTCTTTGAAAAATAAATTCGAATTTAGGGTTCCCGAGGGAGCTTTTTATGCTTTCTTGAAAATTCCTGAAAATAAAGAAAACTTCATCAAAAATCTTTTAGAAAATAAACTTCTTGTTGTGCCCAGTGAAGCTTTCTCTGAAAAAAAGGGTTACTTTCGTATCTCTTTTGCGGTTCCTTTTTCTGAATTAGAAAAAGGAATTGAAATTTTAAAGCGCTTAGCCTAGATTTCTAACTTCTACATTCTACGCAATTCTTTTGAAATCCTGCGATAATCTGGAATAGTTTGAGCTACTAATTTCCAAAAATCACTAGAGTGATTCATTTGTTTAAGATGGCACAACTCATGAACAATTAAATAGTCCGCATACTCTCCCGGAAGATGAATAATGCGATAGTTAAAGTTCAGATTCCTCTTCCCACTACAACTTCCCCATCTTGTGCGCTGATCCCTAATTGCAACTCGCTCAAACGAAAAACCATAAAACTGATTAAAATATTCCAGTCTTCCCAAAACAAAATCTTTTGCAGTTTTTTTATGAATTAAATAATCTTCTCTATCTCCCAGTTGCAAAATACTCTCAGCCTTTATATTCTTCATTTTTTCCAATTTATTCAAAATCCAACCTTTGTTTTCTTGAACAAAAGAGATTGCGTTTTTCTTGGAAACCCACCAAGGAATTGTGGCTCTCACCTCACCTCTTGTATTTATTTTAATTGAAACTTTCTTAGCTAAACTGTTCTTCCTCACCACACATTCTGCACCTTCTATAATTTCGATACTAAACTGTTTCATTTATTTTTCTTTTTCTATTTTTATTTAAATTACAGTTTTCTTTATTGGCTTACTTTATAGCTCAAACAAATCACATAACTCCAAAACTTTCATTCCCTGCCCATTTTCTGTCAATTGTTTAAAGCACATTGGACAATTTGTCACCAAAACATCAGCACCAGTCTCTTTTGCTTGTTTTGTTCTATCCTTTCCAATTCTATTTGAAAGCTCAAGATTGTTGCCTTTGACACCACCACCAGCTCCACAACAAACACTTTTTTCTCGCGAATATTCCATTTCCACAAGCTCATAACCAGCTTTCTTAATTACATTTCTGGGCTGCTCAAAAATCCCCAAAGCTCTTCCAAGATGACATGGGTCATGAAATGTCGCCCTTCCCCCATTTTCAACTTTTTTTAACACAGAAAGTGATTTGTCAATAACTTCAGAAATATGCAAAACCTCAATGCCCCATTCTTTGCCTAAAATTTCCTTATAGTCTTTTTTAAAAACTAGCGCACAAGAAGGACAATTTGTGATAATTCGATCAATACTATGTTCACTAAAGACAGCTAAGTTTTTTCTAGCTAAATCTTCAAACACTTTTTTTGCTCCAGCATTTTTTACAGGAGAACCACAACACAACTCGTTATCTTTCAGCATAATAAAATCAATCTTTTCCAAGGAAAGGATTTTTTTGTATTTCTCCATTTGATCCTTACAAGCAAATTTTGTAAGACACCCAGGATAATAAAGAGTATTTCCTCCTAAAAATTTTTCAAATATTTTCATATCTAGATTATAAGCGACTTATTTTTTTTTACAAGTAAAAAAACTTTCTTTTAAATAAAAAACGCTCAAATAATGAGCGTTTAAAAAATCAACAATCAAGAATTTTACTTCTTCTTTTTATTATTTTTATCAACTTTTTTCTTCTTTTTTAAAAGAAGACCTGCAAGACTTGCGCCTAGAGCCGCTCCAATTCCCGCTGAAATTGCTGCTGCTTTTTTAGGGTTTTCTTTTGCATAGTCTTCAACTTTTTGTGCTCCTTTTTCAACATCTTTTTTAAGTTTTTTCATCTCATTTGTTGCGGTCTCTTTCAGCTCTTGTGCCTCATTTTTGAATTTATTCTTAAGTTTATTGAAACTTTTTTTAGTATCTTTCATTCCCTCTTTTGCACAACACAAAATGTCATCTTCACAACAATCAACCTCTTGTTTATTGCTTTTTTTATCTACTTTTTTCTCCATATTTTTATGTTTACTTTTTAAATTAACTATTTTTGCCTCATACTGATAGCTGCAATTATAAGACCCAAAAATGTCATCACCGATCCCACCAATAAAAATCCCGCCCCTTCAATTTTGAAAATATAATCCAACACATTTGCCAAGCCGAAAAATAGAAAAATTGCACCAAAAGTCAAGAGAAAGAAAATCACAAAAGCCTGAATTGCCTTTTTGATAAATAGTGCTGCCTTCACTTTCAAATCAGCTTGAATTTCTTCAACACGCTCAGTGATATTTTCCTGTAATTGATCAATAAAATTTCCAAAAAAACTACCAATAAATCGAAGTAAAATATCCCGAACCGGTGAAAATCCTCCAAAAATGTCATCTACTTTTTCTGTTTTCTTCTCATTCGCCATATGTTTATTTTATTTCTTACTTTAAAGACACTTTTTATTAAATATATTATAGCATAGATTGCAAATTTTTGGAAAAAATTCTAAACTTATAACATTACATTGTTTTTTATAAAAATAACAAACACATCTTCTATGGATCCTTTTTATCAAGACCTAACCCGGCAACTGCAAGTTTGGGGTTATCCAATTATGCTTCTCTTAATGATTATCGAAGGTCCAATCGTCACAATAATCGCTTCTTTTTTGTCATCATTGGGCTTTTTTGAATGGCACATAGTCTACATATTAAGCATTTTTGGAGATATTGTTGGTGACATCATTTTTTATTTTATCGGTTTCTTTGGTGGTCGTAAAATCTTGGATAAATTCAAAAGAAAATTACGGATAAAACGATCCTCCATAGAATACCTGGAAAATAGATTCGAGAAAAGGGGTGCCAAAATAATTTTTTATGTTAAAATTTCAACAGGCCTTAGTCTTATCACCTTCATTCTTGCAGGAACAATGAAAATGAAGTTTTTAAAATTTCTGCAATTCTCTGCTTTAGGAGGAATAGTTTGGAGTGGTTTTCTTGTCGCGCTTGGTTATTTTTTTGGAGGACTTGCAGAAGAAATTGAGAAATACATCAAATTTGCTGGCTGGGCAATTTTAGCCCTAGCAATTTTCTTGTTTTTATTTATAAACTTTGAGAAAAAGAAGTTTATACAAGGAATTTTGGATTTTTTAATGAGAAAGAAAAAATAAATGAATTTTGAAAATCAAGAATTTGAATCACAAACATTTGAAAAAATAAATTTCAGCGAAAAAAATCTTTCCAACACAATCTTTGTGGATTGTGTTTTTTCAAAGTGTAATTTTTCCAACACCAAAATAAATGGGGCTCGTTTTCAAAACGCAATATTTAAAAATTGTAAAATATTGGGCTTGAATTTTGAGGAGTGTGGCCGTTTTTTATTCAGTTTCCATTTCTTCGATTGCTTGATATCAACTTCTGTTTTTTCAAATCTAAAAATTCAAGATGCTAATTTTCAAGATTGCCAGATTCAGTTTTGTGATTTTTTCGGTACCGACCTTTCCGGTGTTGATTTTCGAGGCTCTGATCTAAAAGGAACAAGATTTGATGATACAAATATGACAAAAACTTCTTTTCGTGGAGCGATAAATTATGTTTTTGACCCTGGAAAAAACATTCTCAAAAAAACAAAATTTTCTTTCCCTGAAGTTATCAGTCTTCTCAATACTTTTGATATCGAAATTGAATAAACCTTAAAAAAGGTTGCAAAGATAAGCAATTCTCTGCTACACTTATAATATAAATTTTTATAATCAAGTTTGTGTTTTTATCTATCAAAGATCTTTCCTACAAACACCAAAATGGTGATGTTCTTTTTTCTGGTCTAAATTTTTCAGTTAAAAAAAACAGAACTGGGTTGGTTGGTGAAAATGGAACAGGTAAATCAACCTTATTAAAGGTTATTTTGGGCGAATTAAAGCCTCAAAAAGGAAAAGTTAACAAGGAGGGTAATTTCTTAGAACTTCCACAAAATTTCGCATCTTTTGCTCACCAAAGTGTAAGCGATGTTCTTGGAATAACCCAGAAAATAAAGGCATTGGAGCATATTATGGAGGGTGTTGGAACAAACAAAGAGCTTCTAATATTAGATGATGACTGGGAGATTAAAGAAAGAACTCAAGCTTTGCTAGAAAAAGCAGCTCTGGGACATTTAGATTTTGATAGAAAAATTTCATCCTTAAGTGGAGGAGAAACATCAAAGTTGTTTTTCACCTCCCTACTTACAAAAAAACCTGATTTAGCATTGATGGATGAACCGACAAATCATTTGGATCAGGAATCTCGTGATTTTTTATACAGCTTTATAAAAAATTATCCTGGGAAGCTCTTGATTATCAGTCACGACAGGCAATTGTTACGCTTAATGGATGAAATAGTTGAAATCAGAAAAAACAAAGTTGAAATTTATGGAGGTAATTTTGATTTTTACAGAAGACAAAGGGATATTGAGAAAAAAGCAAAAATGACCGCATTTCGACAAGCAGAAAGGGATTACAGAAAAGCAATTAAAAAACAAGAAGACACTCTTGACGCACATCGTGAAAATTCAAGAATTGGCGCCAGAAAAGCAAAGGCCAGAAACTTCTCCAAATTCTTCATCAATCGTCGTAAAATGCGTGCCGAAGAAACCTTCAAAAAATTAAAGAAGGTTCATGCAAAATGCATTGACAGAGCCAAAGACGAATTAATTAAAACTCGTGCGATGGTTATAGCTGAAGGAATGATGCACATTGAACTTCGACCTTCTGAAATAGAAAAGGGCGAAAAACTTATTTTTGCAAAAAATGTTAATTACCAATTTGAAAATGGCGACAACCTCTGGAAGAAAAAACTATCTTTAAAAATCTTAGGAGGAGAACGCTGGCATTTTGCTGGAAAAAATGGCTCTGGAAAAAGTACACTCATTAAATTACTCACAAAAGAACTTGATCCAGTTGTTGGAGAAATCACCAGCTTAGCAACTAGAGTTGGTGTGATTGATCAAAATATTACACTTTTGAAAAACGAAAAAACAATTCTTCAAAATGTGATTGACTACGCACCAAAACATCTTTCAGAAGATGAATTACGAGTTCAACTTGGAAGATTTCTTTTTTATGACAATGACATTCATAAAAAGGTTAAATTTCTAAGTGGTGGAGAAAGAGTACGCGCTGCTTTCGCTTGCCTCTTAGCAACTGATATCGCACCTGACTTATTAATCCTCGATGAACCAAATAATAATCTTGATTTAAATGGCATCACACAACTAACAAATACCCTGAAAGATTACGCGGGGACAATAATCGTGATTTCACATGACAAGGATTTTATTGATGATGTTGAGCTAGAAAAAGAACTCTTCCTTTCAAAAAATGATTCTCATGCAACAAAAGAAATAAAGATAAAACAAAAAAATGATCCCAAATCTATTTCGCAAATTGCCAGTTCCAAGAAATATTCCGAAAAAGTTGGAGATTCAAATTCAAAAACTAACTAGACAAAAAAACAAAGAGGAACTTCTTCATTCTTGTTTTGATTTTGTAGTTTCTAAAAATTCTGGTGAAAGAATAAATGTTTTTTCGAAATTCACCAGATTATATAAACTTGACATTGATGACATTCTAGAAACAAAAGGCTATGCACACTGCACAACAATGAACTATCTTCTAAGAACTATCTTGATAAACAGCGGTAAATTTAAAGATGCAGACATAAACACAAAACTCACAAACATTTGGTTTTTAATACCCCATCAATATCTTGAAATTAAGGTTAGTCAAAATAAAAAAATAATTGCAGATCCTTGGGCAAAACAATTCGGAATCCCTTTTGGTAAATACGCTCATGGATTTTCAGCTGGAACAATACTGAGAACAAAAAGATAAATCATTAAATTAACCCCACTTAAATATGTTAATTGGAATTATTTCAGATACTCATGATGACTCTGTGTTATTCGAAAAGGCTATCAAAAAATTCAACACCGCGGGAGTTGAGATTGTTTTTCATTGTGGCGATTGGTCATCTCTTTTCCCTCTGGAAATAATTGAAAAACTAAACTGTGAGATATTTTCTGTTTTTGGAAATAATGATATGAGCTTATTTAAATATGAGAAAAAATCTATAGGGAAGGTTTATTTCGCAGGAAATTGGATGGGAAAAAAGATTGATCAACAGAGAATTGCCGTGTGTCATGGTGATTCAATTTCATTATTAAATTCACTTCTCAAATCCGGAAAATACGATGCTGTTTTTTCTGGGCACACACACAAACCCTTAATAAAGGAAGTTAACAGGAGTCTTCATATAAATCCTGGCACTGCATCTTTTTCGTGGAATAATACTCCCAGTATAGCAATTTACAACACAACCACCAGATTAGCTAAATCAATTTTTTTATAAACGACTTCCAATTAATCACTAACTATTTTTACAATTGTTTATACCGCAATATTATACTTTTCGAATAAAAATAAAACGAGAAAAGCTAAGCTTTCTCGTTTTTTATTTCTTATCGCAACTGATTATAGAATTCCCCCCACCTCATTTCTCTCGTTTTCAGAAAGTGGTTTTTTAATAAACAGTTTATTTTTCAACGCTTTTACAAAATGATCCATTTCTTCAATTTTTAGAATCTTCCCAAGAATAATAAAAGAAACCCCACTACCTATCAATGATAGTATTAATTGAGTAAACACTCCAAGGAAAGTTTTTTGCTCCCCAAATAAATCATCCCCCACCAAATGTTTTAATATCTGTGCAACAACCATCATTATGGCTGTTGCAGAAAATATTTTAAATCCAAAAACGATAATTCCTTGTTCGTGAAATTTGCCGACTCGACCCTTCAACATTAAAAATAATAATAACGCGTTTACACTTGTTGATATCGAAAAAGCAGAAACCAAACCAAGTATTCCAAAATCTTTAATCAGAAACAATGCTAAGCCAATATTGATTACCTCTGAAAAAAGTGCTACAAAAAATGGCGTTTTTGTATCATGCGTTGCATAAAAAGTTCTTGCAAGTAATGGAATAACACTTTGAGCCCAAAGTGACATAACGAAAATACCAAGCGCACTTAGTGTAAGCGTGGTATCACTCCAACTGAAATCTCCCGACCCCAAGACAACTCGCACAATTTGAGCCCGCAAAATATATATCATCGCAGAACATGGAATGATAAAAAATAAAATTTTCCTAAATGTTCCTGTAAATTTAGAAATGAATTCCTCTTTTTTATTTTGAGCCCAAAGACCAGAGAGTGCTGGAAAAGAAGCAATTGCAAATGAAATCCCAAAAACTCCTAATGGCACACTTTGCAGATTATTGGCAAAGTTAAAAATTGCAAGACTACCAGGCTCTAGTGTTGAAGCTAAGATTGTTACAACAAAAAGATTAATTTGTGTCATCGCAATTCCCATTGTTCTGGGAATCATAAGCATTAGTACACGATGCAATTGCTTACTTTTATAATCAAATAAAGGGCTAAAATGCAAACCGCAACGGATAACTTCTGGTAACTGAACTAAAAGATGCAGTGCTGCCCCCAAAACAACACCAAGAGCTAAACCGATTGGTCCAAAATAATCTGTTAAAAATAAAGCCCCAATAATAATTCCTACATTATAGAAAATTGGAGCTAGTGAATAAAAGAAGAATTTTTTAAATGAATTAAGAATTCCCCCTATTATACCTGACATTCCGAGAATGATTGGTGACAAGAGCATAATCCTGGTCAATTCAACTACATGCTGTTGTTTTTGGTCATCAAACCCAAAAACAATTAGTTTCACCAAAGTTGGTGAAAAAATAAAAAGAATTGCAGAAATAAGAGACAACAGAATAATCCCCAAAGAAAGCATTGTTCTTGCGAGTCTCCAAGCTTCTTTTTTTCGTTCCTGCGAAATTAATGAAGTAAAAACCGGAACAAAGGCAGCCGAAAGTGCTCCGAGCACCAACATCCCATATATAAAATCGGGAATCTTAAAAGCAGCATAATATGTATCCAAAACATCTCCAGCACCAAACTTAGAAGCAAGAATTCTGTCACGAAATAAACCTAAAATCCTACTCGCAATCCCCATCACCGCAATTAATATTGCACTACGGGTTATTGATTGAGATGATTTCTCACCGTACATGATTTTCTCTTTTAGTCTTGATATCATAAAGATGTTTTATTCTTTTGGATAAAATTTGCAAAAAACCAATAATCCGGCTTTTTATTTCGGAAATTCTCCCCTTTTATTTTAGTTTGTTATTTATTTCTATTTACTCTTTTTGATTTCTTCAACTAAGGCATCTCCATCAATTCCAAATTCACCAACTATATCAGCGATACTTTCAAACCTTGCAGCTGCACATCCTACACATGGCAATCCATTTTTTGCAAAAATTTCTGCAGCCTTAGGATAATTACTGATCACTTCCATAATATTAGAATCAATTGAAAGTTCGAATTTTTTTTCACTCATTTTTTTATTCTTAACTATTAAATTATTTAAACCACTCGAATAAACATCTTATCTCATCATAGCTTCAATGATAAGTTCTGTTGCTGCCTCCTCATCCATTCCACGAGTCATTAATGTTTCCAACTCTTTCTGATTTATTTTCCCAACAGAGGCCTCGTGAGTAACTCTCGCCCTATCATTTGAAACTTCAACAATTGGGACAGCTTTTGCGACAGAATTTTCTCCAGAAACAATCTCCTGACAATCAATGTGTCCGATGGAATCAGCACCCAATGCATATGTTTCTCCTTGCATAAAGACTCTTCCTCCATCTTTCGCAGCAGCTCTCATTGTCACCAAACTCTTACTATTGTCTCCCTCAATAGTAACTTTGTCAATGATTGAAATCACATCTTTCTCACCTTTCCCAAAAACCTTGCTATTTATCTCACTTTTAGCATCTTTCCCTAGGAGCACTTCTACTTCGATACCAACTTGTCCAACAGATCCCTTTGAAAGAATAAAATCACTCAAAAAAATTCCTCCTTCATCAACAACAACTTTTAATTTGGGCATCACTAGAATTCCAGACGATGTTCCGTGATAATGATGTTCTTTATAAACCAGCTTTGCATTTTTCCCAATTTCATATTTAGCCTCCATTTTATGAGAAGACTTTACCGCGTTTGGAAAACTACAATGAGCTAAAATTTCCACCTCTGAGTCCTCTTTTAGAATCAAGTTAGTTTGAATCATCTGGCTTTCCTCCTTACCACTAATCCCAAAACAAAAAAACAAAGGTTCTTTAATTTTGACTCCTTTTTCGACAACAATTTCTGCAACAACACCCTCCTTAGTTTCTCTTGTTTTAGCAGAGATACCTTTTGGCATTTCCTCGGAGATAATTTTATTTTTATCAACATAAAAATGTCCTTTTTGGTTAATCGCATGATCTATTCCGCAAATCTTGGCCGTTTTTATAAATTCTTTTGAAAGTTTTGTCATATTTTAAATTCCCGATTCTTAATTTTCTGAATTATTTTTTGCAAAGCCCCTTATCATCTTGTTTTTAAAAGCCATGCAACTGTCCCTCCTCCCCTCTCTTGCACAATATTTTCGCATAACCTGTCTAAACGGTCCCGTTGCAACAATCTTGCCCCCAGAAACAAGGGTTGCTCCATCCGCAATCATTCCTGCTTCCTCTCTGTGTGTGATTAAAAGAATTGTGCAACCAAGCTCTTCTTTAATTCTAAGCATTAAATCATATAACTCGTTATACACAATAATATCCAATGATGCATCTGGTTCATCTAAAATCATGAGCTTTGGCTTCATCATTATCACAGATGCAAGCTCAATTCTTTTGCGCTCTCCTCCCGAAAGTTTATCATCCAACCTTCGATTGATGAAGTCTTTGGGCTTTAAACCAACTGTTACTAAAGACTTTTCAATTTCTGTTTTTGTTGCGTTTTTTTTGCCAGCACGCAGAAAATCACTAACTAAAAGACCTTCGAACCTTGCTGGTTCTTGAAATGCAATTGTAATTCCCTTTCTTGCCCTTTCGTGAGGTTTTAGTTTTGTTATATCCTGACCCTCAAAAATGATTTTTCCACTCAAATATTCATATCTTTCTAATCCCATAATTGAGTATGCAACAGTCGTTTTTCCACTCCCATTTATTCCCAAAACACAATGTATTTCACCTCTTTTAACACTAAAACTAACTTTATCAAGTAGAATAGACTTATCCTCCCTTGATTTTATAGAAAAATTTTTAACTTCAAGCATTATCTTTTTTTAGCTTTTATATAGCTACCAGTAAATATCCCTTGTTTAATCTATTCTTAAAAATAAATACATCTAAAATCATACTACCTTGTCTATTTATCTAATAAATCTTTAAAAACATTTACACTACTTAGAATATCACTTTCCATTGTTAAAATCAATACAAAAAAACAGAGAATTAACCCTGTTTTTTTGTTAATTAGGATCCAAATGACCTAAATAATATCATTAATTGATGTTTCTCAAAAGTTCTATCTAAGGCCCATCTTGCTTTTGACTGCTGCTGCTTGCCCCTTGTCAATTTGTCCGTTCTTAACCATTTCATCAATTTGCTTTAGAATTTTGTCTTTGTGCTTTGCAATTTCCCCAGGATTCATTGCCTGACGCAATAATTCTTCTTGTTTTTTTGGAGACATTTTTTGAAACATCTTGAGTCCAATTTTTTCCTTCATCGAAAGTTGAGAGGTATCAATATTTGTCATTGCCTCGGAAAAATCTACGCCCTTCTTCTCGTTAGCACTGCTATTTCCTTCGCTCTCTTCATCATCCGCTTTCTTCTTTTTAAAAAAATCTGTAATCCCCATTTTTTTATTTATTTAAACTTTATTAACATACGACTCTTGAAATTTTATCATTATCAGAATCTTTTGCAAGAGGAGCACTTAGAATTTCTTAAGATATTTACTCATCGCAATCAAAGAACTCACTACTCCCAAAACAACAGCCAGGACAAATTGCAAAGAGATGATAACAAAAAGATTGTTCATAAAATACACTGCTAAAAATTCTTTCAAAAATTTCGTATTCGAAAAAGCAAATACCGAACTACTCGCTTCTCCGCTTGTGATAAATTTCAAATACAAAAAAGAAAGTGGAATTGCTATAAAAGCTGAAACTAGACCATAGAAAATTCCCTCCCAAATAAATGGAAATCTTACATAATTATTCGATGCACCTACAAGTTTCATAATCTCAATCTCTTGTTTATAAGAATACATCGTAATTCTGATACTATTAAATGTCACCAAAATAGCCACGAGCGAAAGTGTTATTGCGAGGGTTAGTGAAAATTTTCTGGTAGTTTTTAATTCATTACTCAAACCATCAATAATGGTTCTATATTTGTGATAATTAATCTCTTCAACATATTTTGCAGACACACTATTCTCAATTTTTTTAACAACCTCCTCATACTGACTAGGGTCATTAGTTTTCACAACTAAGGTGTCATATAGAAAGTTTTCGCCAAGTGTTTCAATACCACTCTGAATCGTACTTCCATTTTGAGTAAAGCTCTTAAATTCATTCAAAGCTTCCTCTTTGTCAACTAATTCTACTGATGAAATTTGTTCGTAACCCTGGAGTTCTCTTTGAAAATCGTTCAATTCTGGTAATGTTGTATCGGGTTTAATTTCGATTGAAATGTTTACTCTATTCTGGACATCTTTTAAGCGCAGGTCATTTGCTCCCGTAATCGCCAATTGTATATTAACAACAAAAAGCGTAATAACCATCACACTAACAGTTGCGATTGAGAGCCAGCCATTTCTTATAAAGTTTTTTACACCAGAGTTAAATGTTCTTCTTAATTTTATCCACATTTATTTTTATTTAAATTTGATACCTTCCTTTTTGTTTATCACTAACAATTCTTCCATCTTCCATCACTACAACTCTTTTTGCTATTCTATCAACAATTCCTTTATCATGAGTCGCTAAAAGTACTGTCGTTCCAAATTCATTTATTTTTAAAAGTAGTTGCATAATTTCCCATGTTGAAACTGGATCAAGATTTCCCGTTGGCTCATCAGCAATAAGAACTTTAGGCTTATTAACCAAAGCCCTAGCCAAGGCAACTCGTTGCTGTTCCCCTCCAGAAACTTCCAGTGGATAATGCTCTGCCTTCCCACTCAAACCTACAATGTCTAAAATCTTAGGAACTGTTTCGTTAATCTCCTCATCACTTTTACCTGCAACTTCAAGCGCAAAAGAAATATTCTCCGCCAGTGTTTTTTTCTGTAAAAGTTTATAATCTTGAAAAACTGTCCCAATAAGTCTTCTCATCAAAGGTAGTTCCTTCTTCTTTAAATCAAGCAGATTGGCACTGTCAAAAGAAACTATCCCTGTTGTTGGTCTCTCTTCTGTGTATAATAATTTAAGTAAGGTTGATTTTCCAGCACCAGAGTGCCCAACCACAGAAACAAATTCGCCTTCTTTAATGTGCAAATTGATATTTTCTAGGGCTGGAGAACTTCCAGGATAAACCTTCGAAATATTCTCAAATCTTATCATTTTTATTTTTTAATCTATTATCTTAGGACTATTTAACTTGTTTTTTTAAAAATTTTTCAATAAAAATCTCAATATCTCCGTTTAAAACTGAATCGACATTAGCTGTCTGTTCATCCGTTCTATGATCCTTGATCATTTTATAAGGATGTAAAACATATGAACGAATTTGACTTCCCCACTCTGCGGACACATGTTCTCCTTTCAATTTTTTTTCTCTTTCAATTTTTTCATTTTCTTGCTTTTGGAGTAGTTTTGATTTCAAAATAGCAATTGCTTTTTCCTTGTTTTGTATTTGAGATCTTTCATTTTGACAACTAACTACCGTGTTAGTTGGTAAATGAGTGACTCTAACAGCAGAATCAGTCGTATTAACAGATTGTCCTCCTGCTCCTGAAGAGCGGAATGTATCGACTTTTAACTCACTTGGATCTACTATAATTTCTTCACTATCCTCAATCATTGGAATTGCTTCCAAAAGAGCGAAGGATGTCTGGCGCAAATTATCTGAATTAAATGGCGATAAACGAACAAGTCTATGAACCCCCGCCTCTGCACTAAAATTCCCATATGCAAATTTTCCGCCAACTTCAAACATCACACTTTTAATCCCAGCCTCAGCCCCTTTTGTTTCCTGTAAAATCTTAACTTTATATTTTTTCTTCTCACAAAATCTTAGATACATCCTTAAAAGCATTTCCGCCCAATCCTGCGCATCATCACCACCAGCACCTGCATGAATTGAAATAATTGCATCCCCCTTATCATATGCACCACTATACAACTTTTCAATCTCAACAGACTTAAAATTCTTTAAGGTTTTTTCGTATTGAATAAATGCTGTTTCTAGATCTTCTTTTCCATTTTCATCTATAATCTCTAAAAATTCTAATAGTCCAATACTGCTATTTTGTATATCCTCCCATCTTTCTCTTTCTTCTTTTATATTTTCGATTTTTTTCATTACCATTCCCGCCTGCCTAGAATCATCCCAAAAATTTTCTCTCTCGGAATCTTTTTGCAACTCCTTCATTTCTTTCCTTTGTGTTTCTAAGTCAAAGACAGTCGTCCATCTGGACGATTTTATCTCTCAATTCTTTTGCTTTTTTCTTTAATTCTTCTAGTGTCATATGTTATTATTATATATTAGATTGTTGAAAAAATCAAAATATAAGTATACAATGACTTTGGTACTTTTGCTTCCTTAGCTCAGTTGGTAGAGCAATGCACTCGTAACGCATAGGTCGTCAGTTCGATCCTGACAGGAAGCTCTAGGTTTAGAGTATTTAGCGCCTAGTCCTACTCCCCTCTTAGATTAAGTGAGAATTAGAATAGGTTAAAGTTCTGTGGATTGAACTTGCCAATGATTAGACAAAAACACGACGCTCCTGACTACAACTAACATCCTCTCAATCTAAGGGGATAAATCAAACGATTAAAACCAGTAAATATGTAAGTAATTAATTACATATTTAACTAAACAGATATCATTCCCACAAAGGCAAGCTCCGTTAGATTAAATGAAAAAACAACAATGCATGAAAATGGCAATAAAACATTCATACATTAGCAAATTAATTCAAAATTAATATATCAAAATTTATAAAAAACAAAAATGGAAAAAATTTCAACATTTGAAAAATTACTAATCGAAGTCAAATATCCGAAACTTATTCTTTTCGGATTTTCAATTATACTTGGAATTTTAATATATACCGATGATAACAATTTTAATTTTCATATACTCATCACAAAATTTGGGTTTTTAGCAACCTTTCTTGCTGGAATGTTTTTCTCGCATGGACTAACACTTGGCCCAGCAGTTGCAACATTGCTCCTAATCGGCAATAGTCAGCCATTTTTTATTTCCGGAATAATTGCAATTATTGGTTCCATTATTGGAAATTTTTTGATTTTTGAATATCTCAGAATTTCATATGCTGAAGAAATTGACTCAGCTTCACAAACTAAACTTTTTCGCTGGATGATTGAAAAGTTAGATAAATTCACACCTAGATTCATCCGAAAATATGTTTTGCCAGTTTTTGCTGGCATAGCTTCAGCACTTCCTTTCCCTGATGAATTCGCAATGTCACTAGTTCATGCCTCGAAAGACTTTTCGTTTAGAACATTTACTTCAGTCTCTTTTGTTTTTAATGTTTTTGGAATTTTTATTATTCTCTGGCTAGGAAGGATTGTCTAGCAACTTATTTTCACAGCCTAAACTCACTATTAGACGCCCAGAGCCAAATCATAAGAATGGAATAATTCAAGGCAGAATTTCTACCTTGAATTTAATCGTAAACTGAAAATTACTTTATTTTTGTTTTTAGAAAATCATAATAAACCATATTTTTAGCATTCTTGGTGGTATATTTCTCTACAACTTTTTCATAAGCAGCCTGACCCATCTCCCTCCTTAGCTCCTGGCTTAATATTAATTTTTCCAATTTTTCCTCCCATTCCTTTTCATTTTTTGCTACAAACCCATCTAAACCATCCTCAATTACTTCTGAAAAAGTTTGATTTGCAACAGCCACGGTAGGAACTTTTACAATTCCAGCCTCAAAAAATTTCAATTCACTCTTTGCCTCACAAAAAGGATTGTCTAATTCTAGAGGAGAAATATTAATATCAACAGTCGCAACATTTTTAAAATGTTCCCTTCTTGCCACATACGGAGTGTTGATTATTCTTTTACCAAATCGAGAAACTAGATCATCTTCAGGATTAAGTGGTCCCGCTAAAAAAAGTTTAACTTGGGAAAACTTCTCCAAAATAGCAATGAGTGGCTTTGTAATTGTTGCAAAATCCTTATTGTGACTTATTGTTCCACTAAAATAACCGATTACGACGGTATCTTTTTTTTCATCATTTTCTTTTTTAGCAATTTCAAGTGCATCGACTGACCATCTCAAATCTTCCATTGATAACTTATTGGGAACAATGAAAACATTTTTATTCTCTTCTTTTAGTTTATCTGCGAGATAGGTTGTAGTTGTCGTGCAAACTTTTACATAGTCATCTTTAATAATTTCCCCGCCAACACCATTTTCATAGAGCTTTTTCTCTAAAGAATTCATCTGCTTGTAATAATCCATAAATTTTAAAAACTTTGGATCGTAAACCAAATCGTCTGTATCGAAAATTATCTCCCTCCCTAAATCTTTTGCTTTTTGAATCATCTTCTTCACAGCAGGAGTAAAAAGGACTCTATGAAAAATTAAAATCTGAAAATCTAAAGGATATTTTGCCAAAAAGGGATTGTCCTGAATTGTAACAGAGGTTTTTATCCCGTTCAAATTCAATTCCTCTGCAACATGATAAGCACGATATCTCGCACTGTCACCTATCCCACCAGTAACAATTAGAATATCACCTTTTTTAACTCGTCCAAAAAGTGAAAAAAATCCCTTAAAAACTCGCTTCCCTCCTCTAATAAATCCTTCTTTCCTGATTGTGGCAAAGGCCTTCCCAACTTTAATCAATAAAAGCTTCATATTCTTATTTAGTTTTTGTTAGTTTTTTGAATATTTCAAATAGTTTTTCAACCTGATTCTCCTCACTTTCTTTTTTTAAATTATACTGAATTTTTTGAAAATCTTTTTTCCTCAGAATTTTCGATATCTCTGAGATTGATTTTACATAATTTCCCTTTCCACCAAGTCTTAGTTTATTAAATTCATTTTCAAAACAAATAATTGGCAAGTCAGCCGCCATATAATTCATCAACTTCCCGCTACTTTCAGTACTATCCTTCTTTGGTTCAATTGCAACATCTGCCAATTTTAAAAAGTTTGGCAATGCAAAAAAACTTCTTTCCTTTGCAAAAACAATAACATCGCATGCATTAGATTCTTTAACTATCTTCTCGTAGCTTTCTTTACTATTTCCGCTTCCATACAAAAGCAATCGCCAATCATCTCCAAGCTCCTCTCTTGTTTTTAAAAATTCAGAAATCAAAGCTGAAACTCCCTTGCTGTCATCCATTCCACCTGTGTAAATAAGCAATTTTTTCCCTTTTTTCCACTCTTTGAGCTCCTTAATTTCTTCTCTATTTTCTTTATTGAGTCTTTTTGGCTCTCTAAAAACATCAAGATCAATGCCATCCCTGATAATTTCGATATTCTTCCTTTTACGATACATTGGTCTAATTGAACTAAGAACATTCTCACTACTTACAACAATAAAATCAGCAAGATTGATAAAAACTTTCGAAAGCCAAATAAAAAGATTCTTCAAAAGAGTTCTGTTTTTTTTATTATACCCCTCCAATTCACCCTTCAAATCCCCTTGTAGGTCAAAGACTATTGGTATATCGGCCTTTAAACTTAAGTATTTAGCCATATAAGCAACTGCCAAACCTTCATATAGATGAGCGTGAATAATATCTGGTCTATTCCTTCTAAGTTCGACAAAACAAAGCCACAATAGTTTCAAGTCAAGCCAAAGTTTTCCCCAGGCAAAACCAGGAGAAGTTTTTTTATATCCCAAAACTTCACCTGTTCTTTTGATATCAAAATCACCAATATCTTTTCCTAGATGATATGTAATCAAAGTGATTGTCGCCCCCATTTTCTGAAGATATTTTGCCTCATAAAAAATACGGATATGACATCCTCTGTCTGAAAAATATGGTGTTGCTGCAATTGTTAGAATTTTCATTTCATTTTTTCATTTCACACAAAACATTCTCTCTTAGCAACACAAAACAAAACCATTTGCAAAAAGAAATGTTATCATTCTTTAATAATATCCTAAATCGAGCGTTTTAACAAATCAATAATTGTGTTTTTTTAAAAATCAATAACTCTCTTCTTTATCAATATAATAAATAAAAAATTTCTAAATAAAAGTATCTTATTCTTGACATATACACAAAAAGTCAGTAAAGTTATCATATGTCTTTTTATGAAGTACCTTAATAAATAGTCAAGAAATAAATTTTTGACTAAAAAAATTCCAAGGAGGAATCGAGGATGAAAAAATTTAAAGGATTGTCGTTTGTGTTGTTATTGGTGATTTTAAGTGTCAACAACTGCTTGGCACAAACAATCACATTCAGTTGCCTTCCAAATACCGAAACGAATTTGGCGGGATATAAAATCCATTGGGGAAGCAGCTCTTATACATACACAAAGACTGTTACCTTTTCTAGCCCAGCGATTGTCAACGGGAGAGTCATTATGACCCTTGATGTCGGTGAGTTAACAGTGGGCGAAACCTACTATTTCGCCGCAACCGCTTTCGACACTGAAGGCATGGAATCTGGGTATTCTAATGAAGTGCCTCTCGGGGGCAACATGATTATAGACATAACGGAAATGCGTGCCTTGTGAACAAACGGGCCATAATCTTTATTGTTGTTTTTTTATCACGCAACGAAAACAATAGGTGAATGATATGAGAAACAAACTTTTACTAACAGTGCTATTATTAGTTGTGTTTATCGCCACAACAAGCACGCTTTGTGTGGCAGGAAAATTGGGAGTTACCTTTTCCTGCATACCCCCAGTTGGTATTTATATGCCCTATGTGGAAGTTGGTTACGGAAAAGTATCGATAAAATACTCTTCCGAAGTCAATGAATATCCCTTCTCCCACACAGAGCGAGTCAGCGGTCTAATAGATGGGAGGATTTTAGTTCACCTTTATCTGGAGGATCCAGAGGAGGGAGAAACCTATTATTTTAGGGGATTCGGACTTGAATCTGGACCTGGCGAGGAACGAAAAGAAATTGGGCACTCCAGCGAAGCAAAACTAATAATCTCTGGGGGGAAGGCTGTCTATATTAAAGAGTTTAAAATCCTCTGAGGCAAATTGTTTGAATCATATTTGTTTATTGGAATTGTTTGGGAGCTTGTTTATTTTTTAACAAGCTCCTTTTTTAAATTCAAAAAAATAACATTTCAAACCAATTGATATATTTTACTCTTGACATACTATTCCAAAGTCAGTAAAATTATAATAGTTCCTGTGATTGGATATTGCAGGAAAAGTTTTTTTAAAACCTAAAACCATAAAATAGGGACGGGAGAAATTCAACAGAGCAAGTAACTTTTCAAAAGTTATTTTGCTCACAACAAAAGGAGGAGGCTATGAAAAAAACAAGGATGTTGAGTTTATTGTTAGCAGTACTGTTTTTTGGAGTTTTTCAAGTCAGTTCATTCGGAGGCGAGTATGAGCTTTCTTGGACTCCAGCCACGGACACGGAGGTGATTGGGTATGAGATTTCGTACCGGTTGGATGATGGACACACAGAACCGTTCAATGGGACGGGTCTCTCAATAGGAGATTCACCCGTGAAGTTGGGAAATGTCACTTCAGTGACACTAGAGCCCGTTCCTGATAGTTCTGAGATATGCTTATCAATCAGAGCATATAAATCGGACGGAGAAATGGGTCCGTATTCCCAGATAGTGTGCGGTAAAATTGCCGCGAGTTCAAACACATACACTATCTGGGGAGAGAACAAAAACCCGATAAATTTAGGGTCAAAAACTGAAACTGGTACTTGCGTGCCGGTAATCGATGTAAATGGACAGCTATTCCAAGGGTCAGAAACTTATTACTTGACGAACTTCTCGGGAGGAGAATCCGACACGGTGACCTTTCAAAGAGCACCAGGAGACATTGTTCTTTATACTCAGCAAGCTGAGGGTGGGACTATCTACCCCATCGACTATATAACTTCATTCATAGGCGAAAGGATGGAGGTTCACACAACTCCAGACTTTGGAAAGTGCCTAACCGGTATGTATGATAACGAAATGGATGTTTTCGACCAGGTTATTGATGGCTTCTACAGCATTGATAGTCCAGCTGAAAGCCACATCATAAGGCCCGTTTTCGGTAGTTGCTATTCAGTAACTGCTTCTACCACAGGAAATGGTGGCTCGATAACACCAAGTTTTGTAGCACTGGACTATATGGGCAGCACAACGCTGAACATAGCGGCCAGTGAGGGGTATTATCTAGCTGAACTCAAAGACAACGGTGTTTCGGTGATTGATCAAGTATTTTCAGATCAATACACCGTTTCTTATGCAAACGAGAACCACACGGTTGTAGCGACATTTGCGATGATAGAGATTGCTTACATTCCACAATCTGGTGATAAATCTTTAACTGCTGATGTCAATGGTGACGGCAAAAAAGATTCTATAATTTTTGCCCTTAATGGCAGTTGGTATGTGTCACTTTCGACTGGAGGTAGTTTCGGTTATAGTCTTGGCACTTATACCAAATGGATAAGCGGGCATGGCTCTGGATCGACAAGACAACTCTTAGCTGACGTTAACAATGACGGAAAAGCTGATGCTGTGGTTTTCTTCTCAGATGGACGTTGGTATGTTTCACTTTCGACTGGGAATTCTTTTGGCAGTTACACCCAATGGATAAGTGGGCATGGCTCAGGATCAGTAAATCAAATGTTAGCTGATGTTAATAATGATAAAAAGGCTGATGCTGTTGTTTTCTTCTCAGATGGACGTTGGTATGTTTCACTTTCAACTGGGAGCAATTTCAGCAGCTACACAAGATGGAAATAAATATAGTCCATAGATTGTAGGCTGTAATAAATCAAAAGGGATTGCGTATTAAAAAATGCGCAATCCCTTTTTCTTTGAATTTTTACAACTCATAACGGTTTATGTTTATTAAAAACAAAATATGTTATAATCAAGAAAATAAAATTCTTCTAAGAACATATTTTACATAAAAAAACAAATATACACTATGTATTACAAATCAACTGTTTTATCATTATTTTCTTTTGCATCTTTTCTATTTTTTATCTTCTCTGCACTCCCAACCCAAGCCAATTATTCTTTTGAGGGGGAATCTTTTTATGCCTACAAAAATCCAGAAACTCCTACAGACTATCGCTCTGAAGGCACTGCTTTTTATACATATTCCACTCAAGTTGAAAATACCACACCAGTCTATCGTTTTTACAACAAAACCAATGGCGATCATTTCTATACAACAAATGAATCAGAAAAAAACAATATCATAAGTTCAATGACTTCCTATGCGTTTGAAGGAACAGTCTTTTATGCTTATCCGTCTGCCATAAACAACTCCTCCCCTGTTTATCGTTTTTTGAACAAAACAAATGGTGACCATTTCTACACAATAAATGAGACGGAAAAAGCAAATGTGCAAAATAATTTAAGTTCTATCTATACATATGAAGGAGTTGCCTTCTACTCATTGAAAACCCAAGTTGAAAATACAATAAATGTTTATCGGTTTTATAATATTGCGAATGGTGACCATTTCTACACAGCAAGTGAAGGAGAGGCATCAGCGCTAAACACTCTTCCTGAAAATAATTCTGATCCTATTTATCGTTTCTATAATGTCATCAATGGAGATCATTTCTATACATCAAATGAATCTGAAAAGAATAAAATTGTTGCAACTCCGAATTTTGCCTACAAATATGAGGGTGCTGCGTTTTATGCATACAAAAATCAGATTAGTGGCACCTCACCAATTTATAGGTTTTATAACAAAACTAACGGCGATCATTTCTATACATCAAGCGAAAACGAGAAAGAATCACTTATTAGTTCTAATCCATCCTATTCCTATGAGGGTGTTGGCTTTTACACTTTCACCTCTAAGGTAACTAATTCTTACCCTGTTTACAGACTTTTTAATGGAAGTGATCATTTTTACACCATAAGCGAAGGCGAAAAAAATTATCTAGCTTCAAGCGGATTAGGCCCTGATATGTCCGTCGGCCTTTGGTATTATGATAAATCTGGAATCCAGGACAGTCCATTTCGAATCGATGCCAACAAACCATACAACATCAAAGATAGAAACGGGAATGTTCTTGCTCAAATCGGAGCTGACACCACAACCAAGGTCACCTATGATTCTGATGGATATCTTGAGGTATATGACTCAATCTCATCAACACTAGTCAAAACATCTGTGACATTTGATGCAGCAGACGGAGACAATTCAAGTATGATATTTAATGCTCACAGACCAGATTCATCATTCGATGAATATCGTGGGAAGATCACTGTTAGATATTATAAAGAAAGTAACATCATCGCCGGAACATCTGACACTGTCACACAAATTTGGGTGATAAACACTCTTCCACTTGAACATTATGTTTGGGGTATGGGAGAAACCACGGGAACTGGGGACATTGAACATACAAAAGTAATGACAACCATTTTCCGCACCTATGGAAGATGGTACATCGAAAATGCCACCAAATATCTCCCTCTTGGTTTCAAAATTCGTAGCGATTCTGGTTCTCAAATATATTATGGATATGAGTGGGAATCAGCTCATTCAAATATCAAAAAAGCATCTGAAGCAACTAGGGGATCTGTTGCAACTTATGATAGTAAAATTGCCCTTACGCCATATAGCTCATGGACAGATGGGAGAACACGGAGTTTCAAAGAACGCTGGGGATCCAGTGATTATCCTTGGTGCAAATCAGTTTCAGACTCTTATGGAAAACATCCATACCTTTCCACCTCAGAACTAGAAGCAGCGGGAAATCATATGGTTGGTTTATCAGCAAATGGATCTGTAGTACTCGCACAAGATCATGATTGGGATTATAAAAAAATTATGAAATACTATTATACAGGAATTTCCCTTGATCCGCTTTATTAAACCCAAAATCTATGTCTAAGTTTAAAAAAATCTTCATTATCCTATTTATAATAATTTTCTGTTTAGCAATTTATTATCCTGTCAATTTCTTTTTGAAACAAAAAAGTGGAACGGGTGACACAACCAATGACGAAAAATATTCTGGTAAGGAACTGGATTTAAATCAAAGCAATCAACTGACTCCACAAAAATCCTCTGAAAACAATCAATTAACAGAAGAAGATAATATTATTGAAAATCTCTTGAATAATGAGACGCCTATTTCCCAAACAGAAAACTCCTCAGAAAACCTTAGTTTTTTTATCAATATAACTCCCCCAGACTGTATCCGAGAATGTGAACCATATAAATATAATGCGGAAGAACTTCAATATTGCCAAAATATTTGTGGTCTATCCCCCGTTGTCACCAAAGAAAATTGTGAAAAACTAGAGGGATTAGAAAAGGACTATTGCATCAAAAACAATGCCATAATTGACAAAGATTTAAAACAATGTAATGAAATAATAGATATAAAACTAAAAGAGTCTTGTCAAAAAAGAGTACAAGAAGATTTTATTGAAACAAATTTTTAATAATGAAAAATAAACTAGGATTATTACTTTCTTTGTTTTTGCTTCTTGCTTTTGCGCAATTAATCAAAATTTCTTTTGTTCAAAGCAAAGAACAAGAAATTCCTTCGATTAATTCAAGTTTTAATAACAAAAAAAATATAACTGAAGAGAAAAATTATCGCGAAGGAGAGGTTATTGTTAAGTATAAAAACAAAGAAAAACTTGAAGAAAAACTTGAAAATATAAATAAAGGAGAGACTAAAAAAAATCTAACTAGTATCAACAAAGATATTTCTGAGAGAAAAATAACACTTTTAAAATCTGAAGAAAAAAACACTGACGACCTGATAAAAGAATTGAAGAATGATGAAAATATTGAAAGTGTTGAACCGAACTATCTTCGAGAATTTTCTTTTGTTCCTGATGACACATATTTCATTCCCTATCAATGGTCACACTTAAATGCTGGACAAAAAATTTATGGAACCACTGGAACAGTTGACGCTGACACTGATATAACAGAGGCTTGGGATATTGAAGAAAGTAGTGCAACTCAAATGATTGTTGCTGTTTTGGACAGTGGAGTTTTTTATTCACACCCAGATTTAACAGCTAATATGTGGGATGGCTCAAGCTGTGTTGACGAAGACAATTCATCAATAGTTGGTGGTTGTCCTAATCATGGTTGGGATTTCGAAAATGATGACAATGACCCCAATGATGATTTGGGACATGGCACTCGTGTTGCTAGTATTATTGGAAGTACGAGCGGCAACTCCACGGGAATAGCAGGAATCAGCCGTTATAATAATATTAAGGTTATGGCGCTCAGATTTGGTTCTGATGTTTTCACTGAAATAGATGGTATTAATTTTGCAAAAAACAATGGCGCAAAGGTAATAAACGGAAGTTTTTCTGGTACAGGATATTCAAATCTTGAAAAAAACGCTATTGACAGTTTTGATGGAATTTTTGTCGCAGCTTCCGGAAACGGAAGTGGCGACGGTGTTGGTGATAATAATGACATCCTTCACCAATACCCTTGCGACTATACTTCAGAAAATATCATCTGTGTTGCCGCTAGCGATCAAAATGATACCTTGGCTGATTTTTCTAACTATAGCATTTCTAGTGTCGATTTAGCAGCACCAGGAGTAAATATTATTGGAATTGAAAATTATCCAGATGAGGATTACGCATCTGGATATATACTTGGTGATGGAACCTCTTTTGCTACTCCCTTAGTAACTGGAACAGTGGGACTTCTCTATGCACACAATCCTACGGCCAGCACAAGCACAATCAAAGATTCTCTTTTAAAAAGTAGCGATCACCTTGCTAATCTTTCAGGGAAAACTGTTTGCTCGAGGAGATTAAATACTAATAAATCTCTTTTGTCTATTATAAACGAAACTATTCCCCCAGAAACTTGTGCCTATCCTGTTTATAGATTTTGGTCTGATGCTAAACAAGGACATTTTTTCACTATAAACGCAAGTGAAAAAGATTTTATCATTGCCAATGACTATTCTTGGAAGTATGAAGGTGTTGCTTATAAAACTTTCCGCGAAAACACCCTCAAAACAACTCCAATATACAGATTTTGGTCTGATGCTAAACAACATCATTTCTTTACCGCATCTGCTTTGGAAAAAAATTATGTCATTGCCAATGACCACTCCTGGACATACGAAGGTATTGCATATTATGCGTATTCAACACAACAATCCGAAACTACCCCCGTTTACCGCTTCTGGTCAGATACAAAACAAGGACATTTTTTTACTTCAAGTGCTTCCGAAAAAGATTTTATCATAACCAATGACAGCTCTTGGAATTACGAAGGGATTGCTTGGTATGTGCCAATAAATTAAACTTCCATTTAAAATTAGACCAGATGCATAAAAACACTCTTTAAGGAGTGTTTTTATGATTATCTTTACAACAATATAATTTAGAAATTCTGTCTAACATTGAGAGTATTTTACAATCTATCTGCCTGAATAAACAAAGAAATTTACAGATTCATACCTCCAAGTGTTATCGTCATAATTATTTATAACATAATCTTTTTCAGAGCTACTAGCGGTGTAAAAGTGTCCGCTATTCTCATTACTCCAGAATCTATACAAAGCAGTTGTTCCTGTGATATTCGAACCGTAGGCACAAAAAGCTTCTCCTTCATATTTCCATATATTTTCTGGATAGCTTGAGATTACAAGATTTTTTTCAGAATCTGACATCGTATAGAAATGTCCCTGATAAGCATCTGACCAAAAACGATAAACCTTTTGGCCGTCACATTTATTCAATGGAGTTGCCTGATAAACATCTCCTTCATATTTCCACATTACGACTGGATAGTTATTAAAAACTAAATCTCGTTCAGCACTGCTTATTGTATAAAAATGTCTCTGATTAACATCACTCCAAAAACGGTAGACTGGTTCTCTATTGTTTACCTCTGTTGCATATTCAAAAGCTCCGATATCATAGGAAATACCGGCTGGTCGAGTGTTTCCCGTATAATCATATGCGAGTCCTGAATTTCTGCCTTGATTCACAGCAGAAGATGTCGGACTTATAGAATAATCATCGCCGTTTGAATCTATAAAGTCCTCTGTTCCAGTGATATTTGAATCCGCATTAACATTGCTATTTGTATTTATATCATCAATACTATGTAGCGCACTTGTACTGTAATTATAGTACATACCTTCACCATCGTCATTAATCAGATTGTTTTGTATGGTCGCCTTTTTATATTCCTCATATATTTGAAATCCTGTATTTTGTGAGATTATATTGTTTATAATCTGGGCTATTCCCACAGTAGAACGAACATTTATTCCTCCACCTACTTGTGGAAAAAAACTATTTATCTGTTTATTTTTAACAATTGTATTATTTTTTATATACACATTCGCAAGAGTTTCCAATCCTATTCCTCCACCGATTCGCGCTTCGTTGCTATAAATAACATTATTGTTTATATATGAAGTTGCATTGGCAACATAAATACCTCCTCCTGTATAATAATCGGATGAGGTAATTGTTTTATTTTTATATATATTATTTGATTTAATTGTCGCTACGGCATTTTCACTAACAACAACCCCGCCGCCTCCAGACTGCCCAGTGTTGTCATGTATTCTATTGTCACGAATTTCAGCTATAGTGCTATTGTACACTGATATTCCACCCCCATATCCAGATCCATTAAATTCAGTTTTTTTCCAAGCAGTATTATTATTTATCTCATTATCAATAATTCTCACCGAAGTTCCTTCTGTTTCCATATGAATCCCACCTCCATAGGCAGCATCATTATAAGATATAGCATTTTCGCTAATTATAGCCTGTGACCCCTTTCTTAAAGATATGCCACCTCCTGCAAAATCTGCTGTATTATGTTCGATTATGTTTTTGACAATTTGAGGACTCGAATAATCATCAACATAAATAGCCCCACCGCTAGAACCCCAACTACCGTAATTAGCTCCTGTTGATTGATTATTGTTTATATTATTTGAATATATCAAGGGGCTAGAATTTTTGACAACAAAAATAGCCCCACCAAAACGAAAGGAGGTGTTCGACTCAATTACATTGTTTCTTATCGTTCCGTTAGAACTTTCATTTAATAATATACCACCCCCATCCATGCCAGAGTGATTATCTACTATTCTGTTGTTCTCTATAACTGTATCTGAACCATAGAGTGTAATTCCACCACCCCTTCCTTCAGGGCTGTTCCCGTTTCTAATTGTAAACCCAGCTATACGAGCCACTTCTCCATTTTCATGTTCTGTGTCTGCAAAAAAAACAACTGTATTTTTTCCACTCCCGTCTATAACAGTATTTCCATACCCCGAGGTAGATTCTATATTTATTCTCCTTCTAATATTCAAATTCTCATAATATGTACCAGGAGATACCAAAATTGTATCGCCACTACTAGAAGCGCTAATTGCATTTCCGATGCTTTCAAATTCCGATGGAACGGCTAGTGTTTTAGCCATTGAAAAATTTGGCAGACAAATAATAGCTGTGACAAAAAAAATACTGAGAAATACCTTTTTAAATTTATTCATATTGTGTTTTTATTTTTGTTTTTTAATAAATACTTGTAATTTAATTTAATTTTTTGAATTTTCTTTTGACAGCTGCTATCACTGCGTCAGCACTTATTTCGGAAATTATTATACCCTTATCATATTTTGCAACTCTTTCAGCAGGAGCTCCTATGTCAAAAACTGCTAAAGGATAGCCCATTTTCATGATTTCTTCAGAGGTATAGGAAAAAGTTTCTGGCCAAATAGACGGGATTAGAAAAATATCAATTTGATTTTCCTTGGCCAATTTTTCTATCTCATTCTGATTATATTTTCCAGTGACTACTAATTTTTTACTTTTAATGTTTTCAGAAAAAGGGCCTATAACAACGACTCTCATATTATAATTATTGCTTTCTATAATTTTAACAATTTCACTGACTATTTTTGATCCTTTCACAAAATTTATACCCCCCAAGATTCCAATATTCAAAATTTTTGTTTTATTTTGAATAAAAGACTCTTTCTTAATATAATCAATTTTGTGTGGAATAACTTTTATCTTACCACCAATATTTGGAAAAACTTTAAGTAATATCTCCATTGAAATGTTTGAAAAACAAACAACTTCATGACTTGATTCAAGAAAATCCAACCATCTTTCTCTCCATTTATCAATGTTTTTGTTTTTTATATACCTAGTAAATTCCCCTTTATTCTTAGATAAACATTCTCTACACTTTTCTATTCTAGGAACATAACAATATTCTTGTTCATTGTTTAATAATGTATAGCTAGGACACACACAAAAATAATCATGCAGCAAAAGAATGATTTTTGATTTGCTTTCGCTTCTATTTTTAATCCTTTGTATACGAGTCAAAATGCCTAATGGATTTTCATAAGATACAAGTTGATTAACTAAGATTTCTTTAATGGGAAAAGATTCTAAGAAATAAAAAGTATTGTCTAAATCAGTGGTTTTAAAGTTTATTCTGTGTTTTTTATAGAAATACTTTAAATAATAATTTTTATCTCTCGTGCTATAACTTAGCAAAAAAACATTGCCTCCGTTTTTCACTCTCTCATTAATAACATTCTTTCTGTAAATATTTGCACCACCACCCAGCTCGTGATCAATTATTAATGTTGATTTATTATCACCAGCGGTTATTAATACAACAAGAAGATCCCTGATTTTTCTCAATGGATCTTTTTTTACAAAATCCTGCACTTGTAAATCATATCCTGGATGTTTTCTGTTTAATTTTACAAGATTCTCTTTTATTAAATCTTCCTTTTCACTACTAGAAAATGAACCTCCGTGCTTATGATAAACGAACAAATTTGGCACAATGATATTTCTATATCCCGCTTTTTGTGCGCGCTGACTCCAGTCATTTTCTTCTCCATACCCTTTGATAAATGTTTCTTCATCAAACATTCCAATTTCATCAACAACGGATTTATTAAATCCCATGCAAAATCCCATACCTGTGGGAACTGTTATATCTTTTTTTATTTTTATTTTTCTAAAATAGCTGTCAATTTCATTAACCGTTAACTTTTTAAAAATGGGATTGTCTTTCAAAAAATTAGGAAAACTAAATATTGTTCCTGAATTAGTAAATGGTGTTGTGCTGGCAACTTTTTTTGAATCATACATTGGGCGCATTAATCTGTCTAACCATCCTTCTGGCACTTCAGTGTCTGTATTAAGGATAACAAAATTATTTTCCACGAAAGAAACTGCCTTATTAATAGTTTTTACAAATCCCAAGTTTTCTTTATTTTCTATAAACAAAAATTCATCATCGGAACTATCTGCCTTAAACTCTTTTAGAATACTACCAATTCTTTCATCAGGAGAGGCATCGTTTATAATGATTAATCTGTGTGGTGTTTTTGTGTTTTTAAGAATACTCTCAAAAAGAGGTCTCAAATAATCAAAGCCATTGTAAACGGGGATTATTATATCAATCCTTCTCTTTACCTCACTCAGTGGATTTTTAATCCGCTCACTAGCAATGAGCTCCAATACATTATCTAGGAAAAGTGGTTCACTTTTAATTTTTTCCGTATACAAATTATAATCTTTTTCCGAAGTAACCCCCTTACCAAAAAGAATAAAGTAATAGAGTCGATTAAAAGCCGCTAAGAAACCTTCTTGTCTTATGGATACAAAAAAAGATTCACCTAGATATGAAATTTTTCTAATTTTATTTTTTATCTTCTTTAATTTTTTCATTATTATTATTTACCAATAAATCCATTTGGCAAAAAATTATAGCCCTGAATAATATTTTTGATATTCTCTTACATTTTCGGTTTCTGTTTTTTGCATTTTTATTCTTTTTGCCATGTTCAAAACCACTTTTTTATCCTTTATTATATCATTAATTATATCGCTTATCCCTTTCACTGACTCTTTTAAGCTTACAGTCCATCCTCCACTAAATTTGTTTATTCGATCACTTTGTGCGCCTAAATCAAAAGAAATGACAGGTATTCCATTTAGCCAAGCCTCTGACAAAGTGTAACTAAATGTTTCCGGCCAAATAGAAAGCAATAAAACTAAATTAATTTTATTTGATTCAAAAATTTTATTTAACTCCTTAGGGTTTTTGTATGCACCCAATATTTTAACATTTTTATATTTTTCTATTTTATTCAAAGTCTCCCAATCATCAATTTTACCTATAATAAAAAATTCTACAAAGGTGCTGTTTGCAAATAATTCTGCAATTTTTCCAAAATTCCTAGAACCTTTCACCTCAGAAAAAACCCCCACATGGGCAATTCTTAAAATATCTTGCCCAATAATCTCCTTTTTTTGAAATTTATCATCCCCAACCCCATGAGGGATAACAATGAATTTATTTTTAGATTCAATTGATAAATTTTTTTCAAGGTTGTTCTTGAGACTCTCTGAAGGAACAAATATTGTATCTAGGAATGGAAGTACATTTTTGGATATAAATAATTTTCTCTTTTCAAAAAACAGGTCATTAATATTCTTTACATTCATCGTTTCTTCCAAACACTTCTTGCAAATATCTAAGTTTTTTTCGAAATTACAAAATTCAAACTTACCAACGCAATCTTTCTTGGTGAGGGTAAAGTTAGGACAAAGCAATAAATAGTCATGAGCGGTAAGAAAAACTCTTTTCCCCAGTTTCTTTGCCACAGAAATTAAACTCAAAGGTAAATCTTGGGGTGTTTGAAAATGAACTATATCAATATTAAATTTTTTAATGATTGATTTCACTATTTCTTCAATTTCAAAATGTTGAAAATCTTTTATGTGATCAAAATTATTTTCAAAACTAAATTTATGTCTGATTAACCCAAAAATCTTAGAATAGAAAACTAAGAAAATAGTATTTCCTTTTCTGTATAGCAGACATTTGTTATAAATATCCCCAGATTTCTCAATTAGATTTTTCACATGCACCAAGGCCCCAGAAAGTTGATTATCAACCTCGTCTATCAAAACATACAAAACTGCTTTTTTCTCATAAATATCTGGTTCAATACCGGCTTTTATATTATTATAAACTTCCAGAAGAGTATTTTTTTCATTAAATTTAATAAGCATTCCGTTCAATTCTGGATATCTTTCATGAAGAATTTCTAAATTATGCTCAAGAAGCTCTTGCTTTTTCTCATATTTATCAAATGTCATACTCCCTTTGTGCAGAATAAAAGTAGCATCATCAAGTATGTGCCTATATCCGATTCTATAAGCCCTCATCCCAAAATCATTTTCTTCACCATAACCCATTCCGTAAATACGATCAAAGAATCCTACATCGTCGATGACTTTTCTTTTTATGTACATACAAAAACCAACTGGTGATGGAATTTCCGGGTAAATTTTGTTTGATGTTTTTTCAACAATTTTGGAAAGACTCTTTAATGTCTGTCCTTTAGGAATATCATTGTCTTCCCATTGATTAGGAAATGATACTAAAGCAGCATTATTTGATATGGGAGTTACTGTTCCGACATCACCCCTGCTATAAGCAGCTTTTTTCATTTTTGCCAACCACCCCTCTGTTAAAACCGTGTCACTGTTTAATAATATTACATCATTACTCTTATCGTATTTCATCCCCCTATTAACACTTCCTATAAAACCAAGATTTTTTTTATTATTCAGAATGACAACATTTTCTATCTCTCTTTCCCTAATTTTCTTAATATACTCTAATGTTTTTCTCTCGAAACTACAATCGTTTACTATTATTAATCTACATTCCGAACTATTTGTTGTTTCGATTAAACTGTCAAAACATTCCTTGAAAAAATCATAACCATTATAAAGAGGCACAATGACATCAACTCTTCCACTTTTATTATATTCGTATTTCAAGCTAGACTTACGAAAAAAATCAACTGATGGATTCACAATCTTCGAAAAAAATGGTTTTGGTATTATTTTTTTAATTTTATTTTTATAAATTTTAAAAATAAAATTTGGAACTTTCCACCTCAAAGATGTTCTCATTTCATAGACATTTTTTTCAAGATTTGCAATTAAAACGCTTTGGTCATGGACCTTTTTTTGCAAGGATTTTTCTTTCTTTTCGAAGAGTTGCTGACTGTGTGCTGTATTTCTGAAATATTCTTCCCTCTTGTCATTGAGTTCTTTTTGCAATTCATCTCGCTGAACCAAAAGTTCTTCTTTCGTTACATGATTTTTATTGCTTACGAATTTGACTCCTGAGTTATCTCTGTATGTAACTTTTGATAATGGGAGAATTTGCATTTTATTTTTCCATAAAACATAAATCAAACTAAGCTGATCTCTTCTTGAATAGTTTTCAACCCACCACCACCAATCTTCCATAGCCTTAATCGCTTCTAGATCATTGTGATTTCTATAAATAATATTGTTTTCAAAAAAAACCCCATATTCACCAGTAAATCCGCTTTCTCTAATCAATTCCTCTTGTTTTTTTATAATTTTTGAGTCATCCTTTCCGAGAACTTCACAAACCTTCATTTCGTCATATAAATTACTCCTTTCAAAATGTGGTCCTAGTGAAATTCTCGCTCCTTGCTCTTTTACTTTTTCAATATCTTCAAATATACTTTTGTCTAGTATGTCTATATTTGTATCTAAATATAAGCTTTCCTCATATTCTGGAAATAATATATGCGGATGCATTTTGTGCCAACGTTGGTTGCGAACATCATCCAATTCATCAAAGCAAAGTGGTTTTATTTGCCATGAAGAAAATTCATTTTTTTTCAAATCTTCATTATCTGTAAAACAAACATAATCCCATTCTTGGTTGATATATTTATGATCAAAAAGTTTATCATAATTAGCGGTTAAGCAAGTATAAATGACTTTCTTTTTTAATTCTTTCATTTTATTTATTTAGTATTAGCAAATCTCCCATTTTATAATCCCATTCTATTGGATTAAAGGGTTCCATTCCATTTCCTGGATAAAAAGTTAACTCTCCAAAGAAAACAAAATCACCAACTTCATAAAAATCAACCCTAACAAACGGAAATGGCTTAGACAACTTATTTGCTAAATCAATCATCAATTGAAAATTTTTAGGCTTATCTATATTATGCTTGCTGTTTTGATAATGTCTCGTAAAAGGCAATTTATTCCAATTTAAATCAAAAAAATCAACTTTTAAATCAGTTTGTCTCTCAGAACAAACGAAAAGGTTCTCGGCATTTCCACTGAAACAGAGAAATTTATAATCATTTAAATCATTTTTACAATAATCGAGATATTCTTCGCATACTATTAAAGGCTCAATATCCTTATAGCACCACTCGTAAGAATAATTGTAATGATTGGATTCTGGTTTCATCCATTCCATTATTTTCTTTCGGGCATCGTCACAATCAAAATTGTTTTTATTTTTACAAATTATGTTTTGCCCTGATCCATGATTTACTTTCAAAACAAATTTATTGGGCAAAAGATCAAAATCTATGTCATCCACATCCTTGAAGACATCTATCAAAGGAACAAGATATTTTTTTCCAATCATATTACTAACATAATCCCTAACTGCATATTTATCAGCGCACTGAGTCAGTAAAGGGTCTCTATGGTTTAATTTCAACCATTGAAGCTTTTCGTTAAAAGATTTAGGATTTTTAAAATCAGGCTCATACCCCAAAGATTCAAGAAATTGACTCCTAATCGTTTTCTTTATATGAATACGCTCCTTCTCTCTTTTCTTATTGTTTAAAAAATTTAAAAAATTCTTATACATATTTTTTATTAAACGAAAAAACTCTATGTTAATTTAAAGCCATTCATGCTTTATATTCACTAGTCCTACATAATTATTAGTTTTACCCTTTGAAAATATACCTAACTTTCTATATTTTGGTTTAAAATCATAACAAATCTCACCTACAGATCTAAAGCATGAAACATTAATAAAATAATCCCCTTTCAATAAAGGAATGCTTTCAAATTGCAAAATAACAAAATTCTTATTGGTATTCACTTTAAATTTATCAGCATCTGTTGTATATCCAAAAACTTGACCACCTTCGACAGAATGTACTCCAAATCCAAAGTTAAGAATTATATTTTCTTCAATAACCTTAAAGAAAATTTTTACATCGATAGAGTCTCCAGTTTTAAAAGAATTCTTTGACTTACCTTCTTTGTCTAAAAACTTTACATCTAAAATTTCAGCTTTTTTATAAACATCCTTGGCTTTTTCTAAAATAGTATTCTTCTTATTTGATTCCTCAGAGCTCTCTTCTGCGAACCTCTTCTCTTCATCACTCATATTATCAAATACATATTTATTTGACACTTTATCAGCTTTTCCAATTTCAACAATCTTCCCATTCCGCAACAACATCGCACGGTCACAATACCTTTCTACAACAGAAGTATCATGTGTTACAATTACCACCGTTCTACCAACATCACGATATTTATTAAACTCAGTCAAACACTTCGACTGAAAATTCGAATCTCCCACTGCCAAAACTTCATCCATAAGTAATATATCACGATTAGCGTGAATCGAAACCGAAAAAGCCAATCTCACACTCATTCCCGAAGAATAGTTTTTCAACTTTTGATCAATAAATCTTTCCAATTCAGAAAATTTCACGATTGAATCAAATTTTTCATCAATCTGTTTTTTGGTCATTCCAAGAACTGTGGCGTTCAAATATACATTATCTCTTCCCGAAAGCTCTGGATTGAAACCAATTCCCAATTCCAAAAATGGAGAAATCATTCCATTAATTTCTACTTTTCCCTTATCCGCCTGATAAATCCCAGCCAAAACTTTGAGTAATGTTGATTTTCCACTTCCATTTCTGCCAATGATTCCGAAAAACTCCCCTTTCTTGACCTCAAAAGAGACATCATCAAGCGCCTTGAATTCCTCATAACTTTTATTCTTAAAAGCACCCAAAACAGCACCCTTCACAGAAGAAATCTTCTCATGAGGAATGCGGAAGGTTTTGGAAACACCTTTCACAGAGATGGCGATTTCATCACTATTCTTTTTTATTGGGTTTTTTTCAACTTTGGACATACTTTTATTTAATTTCGAATTTTGAATTTTGAATTTCGATTGAATTTCTAATAACTTAATGCCATTGTAGCATTATAATATTATTTAGTTAACGAGTTAACGGATTAACGAGTTATTTTTTTAAGAATTCTTTATTAAGCTTCTTCTTTTGTAAATACACAATAAAACCTCCTATTTGATTAGCAATATCTTCTAGTTCGGAATTCAATTTATCAAATTCTTTTTGACAAATGTATTCAATTGACAATGCTATATACAATTGATTCCTAACTTCTCCCGATGAACCTTTGGCTATCTTAAGAAATCTTACAAATTCGTTATTATTATTCTTTTCAAATCCCTCTACTATATTTAAACTTACTGAAACAATAACTCTTCTGATTTGATCCCTCAATCCTTAATCCTTGGAAAACTTTCCTTTAGCTGTAATATCATAAACATCCTTAGTAATCTTGAGACTTAATTTCCAAATATTTAATTCTTCAAATTTCTTTATTTTCACAACTTGTTAACTCGTTAATGCGTTAATAAATAATAAACTAATAATTTTTGTAATCGAAAATTGGCCAACGGCCTCCTATATCTCTTCCGCTATCCTTGGGGTGAATTTTCTATATGAAAAAATACTCAAAATAAATCCTCCGGCCACAATGCTAATAAAAATTACATACTGAGCGGGGCTTGCGAAGTGATTATTAATGAGAGATTCCTTGGTAAAATGAATTATGAAAGCAATCGGATTCAAAAGAACTAGTTGATGAACCTTGGCTGGCAATATTGTCAATGGATAGATTATTGGCGAAGCGTACATAATTATCATTAATAATACCTCCCAAATCATTGACAAATCTCTAAATTTAACATACAAAGGTGCTGTTATTAAAGAAAACGAAAGCACTAACACATAGATGAAAAATGAAAATAAAATAAACATTAAAATTGCTGCGAGACTTGGAAGAAAACCTTTAATAGCAAAAAACAAAACAATGACCAAAAGATTCATTACAAAAATCAAAGTGGCATTTACTGTTGAAGCTAGAATAATTGTCCACCTCGGAACATAGATCTTTGTCACGAGTTGAGATTTTGAAAGCAATGAATTCATCCCAGCACTTGTACCTTCAGAAAAGAAATAAAACATCATCAACCCAACCAATAACTGCAAAGAATATGTATCAGCTCCTGTTCCTCGTGGATTGAAAACTGAAGAAAAAACAAAATTTAAAATTGCAAAAGTTAAAAGTGGCTTCAATAATGCCCAAACATAACCCAAGACAGATCCTTGATATCTGAGTTTAAAATCAGTTTTTGCGAGCATCCAAATCAGCTCTTTATAATTTTCGTGAGACTTATGCATTATTTTTTACACAAAAAATACGAAGGGAATCTTATCCCTTATATTTACGCTTTAATTGTATCTGTTTTCTTTGCTTCAAACTTCTTTTCTATATTTTCAGAAAAACTTTTCTGTTATTTTTATCACTCTTTTCACTTTCCATAATAAGCCTTTTTTGTTCTTATGTCTACCCTTGATGTTGTTGTGTTTCTCTAGTTAGTCCCTATGTGCAATCCCTCCCCATAGTTTAATGGGGTTAAGAGTTTTAGAAAATCTACAATTGATGTAGGGATGTAACCCACCCTAACCCTCCCTTAACCTAAGAGATGGAATAGCCGCCAAAACCCCCTATGTCCAACTTCTCAAAAAAAAAGGGGGGATGACCCATTCAAAATTGTCTTAACTCAATAACTCGTTAATAAGCAATAATAAAATTCCTACGCCTTATAATACTCCTTGTACCAATCAACAAAATTTTTAATCCCTTCTTCTATTCTAGTTGTTGGTTTCCAACCCAATTTTCTAAGTTTTTTAATGTCAGCTACTGTAGAAGGCACATCACCAGGTTGCATTGGCAACATCTTTTTCTTAGCTTTTTTGCCGAGATTTTCCTCAAGAACCTCAATATACCGCATCAGAGTTTCTTCCTTGTCTCCTCCAATATTCATTATTTCACACTTCAAATTTGCATCAAGAACCTTAATGGTCCCAGAAACAATATCATCTATATATGTAAAATTACGACTCATTTTCCCACGATTAAAAACATTAATCGGCTTTCCCTTTGTTATTCCATCAGCGAAAAGAAACAAAGCCATATCAGGTCTTCCCCATGGACCATAGACAGTGAAGAAGCGCAATCCAGTGGTGTTTAGTCCATAGATATGGCTGTAAACATGTGCCAACAATTCTGTCGCTTTTTTGGTGGCTGCATATGGAGATATTGGCGTGTCCACACTGTCACTTTCTGAAAATGGTTGTTTTTTGTTATTCCCATAAACCGAAGAAGAAGAAGCATAAACAAAATTCTTTATTTTATATTTTTTAGAAATTTCCAAAAGATTGAGAGTTCCTTTTACATTCACATCTTCATATCCAAGTGGGTCGAGAAGTGAACTTCTAACTCCCGCCAAAGCTGCTAAACTAACGACCTTATCGATTTTCTCTTTTTTAAAAATTCTCTCCAATAATTTTATATCACGGATGTCTCCTTTGTATAATTTAAATTTACATCCCCTGAGATATTTCTTTATGCGATCTTTTTTTAGTTGAATGTCATAATAATCATTGAAGTTATCAATAATAACAACCTCATCACCTCTTTCGGCTAATTTTTTTGCAATTGCACTTCCAATAAACCCTGCTCCGCCCGTGATTAGAATTTTCATTTATTTTTTATTCTTTTATTATCGCTTTGTCTTTCAAGGAGATTATTGTCTCTGTTTCAAATTCACCTTCCACATCTTCGATAAGCACAATTTTTGATCCAATGATGTGATTTATTTTCTCAACATCCTCTTCCACTCTTCTCCCGTGATACTCCCTACTAAGACCTAATATATCATCAACCTCTATTAAGGACATTGATTTTTTTTCACATAACGCCAAAAGCAATAAATACATATCGCTAATAATTCGCAACTCATTACCGTTGCTATCATAGACATTTTGCAAATCACTATCTAGACTAAAAAATTTGTGTCTATAAATCATATTCTTCTTAATATTTTATCTTTATTATTCTTCAATTATACCTTGCTCTGTTTATTTGAGCAATTATAAATATGGACATTACAACACTTTTATTTTTCATTCCCACTTCTATCCGCAAACATTACAAAAAGACCAAAACCAAGTGAAATCATTGCAATGATATCTAGAGTTTTTGGCAAAAAACCGTTTGATAAGATAAAATGCAAATTATTGGCAGCAAAAAAACAAAGCGCTGAAATTAAAAAGACATTCCTTTGCATAACTGGTTAAATTTATAGTTTACATTAAAGCTTAAAAATGTTTTTAAAAGCTATTTGCATCTTATCAAAAAAACAAAGATTAGACAAAATTGACTCAAAAAAATCCTATTTTCTCCCTTTAAATAATTACAAAAAAATTTCATCTTCACGCAAATATTATTTCAAGGTAGAATTTAAATCATTTTGCATTTGTTTTTCAATCTCATTGACCTGATTTTCAAGCTGTTTTTCAATTTGATCTACCTGTTTTTTTGCATTTTCTTTTGTCTCTTTTGTTGACTTAATCCTATTAATATACAAAGGAAGAAAAACTAAAAAAATAACGAAGATGGCAAAAAGAATAGCAATCATGGCAAATCCCTTTTGATTATTTTTTATTTTCATTTTTGATTATTCCTTTAATGTTTATATCATTACAAATATATCACTACATTAATATCGATAATGTTCTGGTTTATACGGCCCTTCTATGGCGACATTAAGATATTCCGCCTGCTCTTTTGTTAACTTTGTAAGAACTGCTCCTAATTTTCCCAAATGAAGTCTGGCAACCTCTTCATCCAACTCCTTCGAGAGTGTGTAAACTCCTATTTTATAATCTTTTTCCCACAAATCAATTTGGGCCAGCACTTGGTTTGTAAAAGATGCACTCATCACAAAACTTGGATGTCCTGTCGCATTTCCAAGATTTACCAGCCTTCCTCGTGATAACAAAACGATTGCATGCCCATCTGGAAAAATAAATTTATCCACCTGTGGTTTAATATTAACTTCTTTTATTCCTTCGTATTTCTCTAAAGATTCAACTTGAATTTCGTTATCAAAATGACCAATATTACAAACGATTGCCTCATCCTTCATTTTCTCCATATGAGAAATAGTAACAACATCTCTATTGCCCGTGGTTGTTACAAAAATATTTCCCTCCGCCAATGAATCTTCGATAGTTTTAACCTCAAAACCCTCCATTGTTGCTTGCAAGGCACAAATTGGATCAATCTCTGTTACAATAACTCGTGCACCAAACCCTCTCATACTCTGTGCGCATCCTTTCCCCACATCTCCATACCCACAAACAACAACCACTTTTCCTGCAACCATAACATCTGTTCCTCGCTTGATTCCGTCTGCAAGGGATTCCCTGCAACCGTAAAGATTGTCAAATTTGCTCTTCGTCACGGAATCATTCACATTTATTGCAGGAAAAAGAAGTTTCGCCTCTTTATACATTTGATATAATCGATGCACTCCTGTCGTGGTCTCCTCCGAAACTCCCTTGATTTCTTTTACAATTTCGCTCCAGAAATTCTTATTTTCAGAATATTTTTTGCTCAAAGCACTCATAAGCTCTCTTTCATCCTCTCCTTTTTGCGAATAATCTTCCTCGAGTAAGCTTGGGTTTTTTTCAATCTCAACGCCTTTATGTAGCATCAGAGTCGCATCAGAACCATCATCAACAATCAAGTTTGGCCCTTTGCCGTCATTAAAATTAAAAATCTGCTCTGTGCACCACCAATATTCTTCAAGAGTTTCTCCTTTCCAAGCAAATACTGGAATCCCTGCTTTTGCAATTGCAGCAGCAGCATGATCTTGAGTTGAAAAAATATTACAAGAAGCCCATCTAACTTCAGCACCAAGACAAACAAGAGTTTCAATCAACACTGCTGTTTGAATTGTCATATGCAAGCTTCCAGCAATTCTCGCACCCTTTAGAGGCTTTTTCTCACTATATTTTTCCCGAAGCGCCATAAGACCAGGCATTTCTTTTTCTGCGATATCAATTTCCTTTCGACCATAATCTGCCAATGAAATATCTTTGATTTTATTTTCTTCCATTTTTTCTTTTTTAAATTTATTATAATTCAACTTCAAACTTCACTCTCAAACCAAACAAATACCGCTTGGCATTTTCAAAAAAGATTACTTTTTGTTAAATTTTCGAATAGAATCTAGATGTTTTTGGTGAACCCTTGCACCAGGACTTGCAACAACTAAAGACGCCGCATGACTAGCAATTTCTCCGGCACACTTCAAATCCATTCCACAAACCAACCCGTGTAAAATTCCAGCAGCATACATATCCCCTGCGCCATTAGTATTTTCAACCCTAACAGCATATGGATTTATCCGAAAAACTTCATCTCCAGACTTAATCAGACTTCCATTTTCACCTAATTTCACAACTGCTATATCACAAATTTCTGAAATTAAACGCAATGCACCTTCTTCGTTTTTACCTGTAAACTCCTTTGCCTCATCTTCATTTGCAAAAACTATATCAATATGCTCTTTTATCACATCATTAAAAAGTGCTTTATTGCGTTTGATTAATGCTGCATCAGAAAGATCAAGAGAAATTTTAGTACCAGCATCTTTTGCAATCGCAATTGCATGAAAAAGTGCTCGACAGAGTAATGGATCTTCTAGTTGATACGCTTCGATATGAAAAATTTTTGCGTCTCTAATCTCAAGCTCTTTTATATGTTTTTTTTCGACGGCGATAGCAGCTCCCAAGTGAGTTGCGAATGTTCTTTCGCCATCTGGAGTAATGAAAGTAAAAGCGTGTCCAGTTAGATATTTGTCGTGATATTGAAGATGAGAAATAATTCCCTCTTTCTCTGTTTGCCCTTGATACATCTTTCCATGATCATCTCTCCCCAAAACCCCAATGAAACCAGCCCTAGTTCCGAGTACATTCACTCCAGAAATCGTATTAGCTGAGCTTCCGCCAAGCATAAATTTTTTACCGATTTCTTTTGTTTCTTCTGAAATATCCAAACTGTCATCGTTTGAAATGAAATTCATAGAACCCTTTTTCAAATTCATTTTGTTTAAAAATGCCTCATCTACATTCATTATAATATCAAGAAGAGGACTTCCAATTCCCAAGACATCACATTTTTTAATATTTTCTTTTGACATTTATATTACTAAAAAATTAAACAGTCTCTTTAGTCTATCACATACAACCCCATCATCAAACTTTGAAAAAATTGGCAAAATTTAAAAAAATCAATTATAATACAATAAAGCCTTCAGGATGAAGAGCGATAAATTGAAACCCACCTGGATTAACAGGGAAAAAATTTTTTTCCGATAATATTTTCAAGGGATTCAGCCGCTATTTCTGAGTTGAGGGCTTTTTTAGTTTTCAAAAAAATTAAGAATTTATTTTTTACTCACAAACTTTCTTCACTTCTGATGATTTTTCTTCCATCTCTTGAGTCTTTTCCTTAGAGAAATCTCTTAACTCATCTTGTTTCCGTCGAAACTCTTCCGCATCTAAATATTCAACGAATTTTGAATATTGTGAATGTACTCCCTTTGCTTTTCTTGCGTGTTTAATTGGACACCAGAAACGCTCTGTTCTACCACCAACTTCGCAACAATAAGCAAAAAGACAGTTCATATAACTGCAATAAAAACAATTAATTTTTTCAAGCCAATTCAGATAAGACAACAGCACTCTGTCAAAAACAAAATATTCACTTGCTTTAACAAGTGGGATACCATAAAGCCGAAAAGCCACTTGATGATATAGCTCCATAAAAATATGAAAAATTACTGCTGGAACAAATACTCCATAAATAAAAGGTGCGCTCAGAGTGAATTTAAAAATTGTCCAAGGTTTTGATGTGAAAATTGATTTCAAGACACCAACTCTCCATTTACGCATCTTTAGTTTATCTCGAATCGCATCTGAAATAAGATTTCTTCTTTGTGACAATCTTTCAATTCTTTCCTCAAAACCACCACGAATCTCTTCTGAAAGTTGTTCTAATCTCTGAATTTTAACTTTTTTCTTGTTTACTAAAATTTTTTTTGCTTCTTCGAGTTTTTTTTCTAGCCTTTTACCTAAATCTTTCATTTGAACTTCAAAATTATTATTCCTAAAACATTTTTTATCATATCACTAAAATAACTATCTGAAAACACTTAATTATTTTTATTCTATACCTCTTTTAAAAAATTAGGATATAAAAAAGGATGTACCAAATTGATACATCCTTTTTAAAAACTCTAACCAATAAAGGTTAATGCAGTTCCTAGTTTATCAGCCCTTCCAGTTCTTCCGATTCTGTGTATATAATCATCATAAGTAGCTGGAACATCGAAGTTGATGACATGACTCACATTCGGAATGTCTAAGCCCCTAGCTGCAACATCAGTTGCCACTAAAATATTAATCGAACTCTGTTTGAACATTTTCAAAACTCTTTGCCTTTTGTTATGTGGCTTGTCACCATGGATTGAATCCGCCTTAAAACCCTTTTCGGATAGTCTCCTAGAAAGCTTATCTGCACCATGTTTTGTTCTAGCAAAAACCAAAACTTTTTCAAATTCAGCTTTAACCAGAACATCATGAAGTATCTCAATCTTATCAGCACCGTTTATTCTGACAATATCCTGATCAATTTGTTTAGATATTTCTTTTGTTCTAAGTGAAATTTTTTCTGGATTAATTAAAAAGTCCGCTACTAATTTCTCCACTTCTCTTGAAAATGTAGCAGAGAATAATAGTGTTTGTCTTTTTTTAGCCACTGCAGACATAAAGAATTTGACATCATTAATAAAGCCCATGTCCAACATTCGATCAGCCTCATCCAAAACAACATTGTTAAATTCTGCCAAATTAAGTCTTTTTCGATCAACTAAATCTTTTAGTCTTCCGGGTGTTCCAATTACAATATTAGTGCGTCTTTGTAAGTCCCTAATTTGTCTTTGAATCCCAGCACCTCCAACGACAACCACTGACGAAAGATTTGTTTTTCTTGTAAGCGCTTGGAATTCTTCTTGAATTTGAATTGCTAACTCTCTTATAGGAACAATAATCAACACTTTTTCATTAGGGTTGTTAAGAAGCTTATTAATCATCGGGATCAAGAAAGCTGCGGTTTTGCCAGTTCCTGTATTTGCCAAACCAATAACATCTCGTCCTGCAAGGATAACGGGAATGGCCTTTTCTTGAATAGGTGTAGGAGACTCAAATCCGCGTGAAACAATTGCCTTTTTCAAAATATTGTTAATATTAAGCTCCCCAAAAGAATATTGTGGTTCAAAAACTTCTACTGTCTCTACAATCTCCGCTTTACTAATGAAACGATTCACATCAATTACATTCCCTGTAAACCTAGCTCTTCCATTTCCACCTGGTCTTCTGCCTGGTCTTCCACTGGGCTTTCCAGTTGATTTCCCAAATCTCGAATTACCTCCCGGACCCTTTTTTTTCCAGCCGTTATTATCGCGCGACTGTCGCGTTTGTGTCTTTTTGTACATTGTATCCAACATAAAAATTAATAATCATTTTATGTTTAGATACTTGATAAAGCATTAACATAAAAACTAAATATACCACCTAACTTTTATTTTGTCAAGATAAAGTGATGATACTTGTAAATATGTGAAAATTTTCTAAAAAAATAATTGGACTTGTACCCCCATAAAAATACCTACCTCTTCTAAAAAAGCCTTGTTCCTGAGACTATTTTTCTATCTTGTAGCCTATGCCAGGGATTGTTTTGATAAAGTTATTATCACATTTCAGCTCCAATTTCCTTCTAATGCTACGAATATGTGCCTCAAGAGTATTAGAAAATGGATTGGAGTCAATATCCCAAACATGTTCAAGAATTGATGTCCTTGAGACTACTTCATTTTTGTGCCTCATTAAGTATTCCAATAATGCAAATTCCTTTTTTGTTAGTTGCAACAATTGCCCTTTGCATCTAGCCTCGTGTTTTTTGGAATTTAAAATCACATTTCCAACTCTAAGTTCTTGATTTTTTATCTTTTGTGGTCTTCGGAGTATGGCGCGAATTCTTGCCATCAATTCTTCAAAAGAAAATGGTTTTGCAAGAAAATCATCAACGCCAGCATCAAAAAGTGCTACTTTTGTTAACACTTCTGCTTTTTCGGATAATATTATTATTGGCACACTTTTTTTCTCCCTAATTTCTTGACAAAGACATTTACTTTGCTTTCTCGGTAGAGCATGATCAAAAATAATAAGCTTGTAATCATTGGTTAAAGCCAAAAAAGAGCCCCTTTCACAATCTATGGCAATATCAACAACAAAACCCTCTTCGCGAAGACTTGTTCTTAGACACTTTGCAGTAGTTTCATTATCTGCAATAACTAAAATTCGCATATAATAGTGTTATTTTAAACAATATAAACAACACACAAAAATCTCCATTAAACAATTGCTAAACGCTCAAGTGAGCCATTTAGAATATAAAAATTTTTATCCAGAAATATTTCCAAATAAATGCTATTTTTTGGAGTTTTGTATCCTTAGTCAAAACTCAAGTTTATATTATAACAAAATATCACTTTAGTAAAGCCTTTTTTAGTTAATTGCTTCGTAAACAATTTCACTGATGCCCATAATTGTTTCTGAAAGCTTTTCAATATCCTCCCCTTTGGTCATCACACACAAAAGATATGGATTTTTTTTATCATAGATAATTCCACAATCATGGAGTTGGGATTCTTCACTTCCTGGAGTTTTCCTTATTCCATATTTATGAGCAACTGTAATTTCTTTTGGTATTTTAGCTGAAAGTCCCTTTTCATATTTAGCCTTACTTAAAATTTCAAGAGCTTTCTCTGACATTTCATTATTCAAATAAGAAGAGTTATACAGGATGCGAAAAAGACCAGCATATTCCTTTACGGAAATATAATCTTCTGGGGTTGATTCATCTGGGGTTGGGAGTGATAAATCTTCATTAACTTTTTTTATTTTTTCAAAATCTATATTGCCAACAAGACTATTAAAAGAGTCGTTATCAGAATACATAATCATTCTTGTTAAAAGTTCTTCTATTGAATAATTATTTTCGGCCTTTATCTTCATTAAGGATGGCACATTACTTTCATTGGAAAGGTTCTCTCTCCTAATCTTTATTTCCTCACCCAAAACACCCGGGTCCGTTTCCGCCTCCTTGAGATATGCAATTAAAACTGGGACTTTCAGTAAACTAGCTGGAGTAAACATCTCTTTTTCATTTATACCAAACCAAGGACCATTATTAAGATCTCTGAAATATACAGCTCCTGTTTTTATTTTCCCCTCACGCTCCTTTTCTGCCAGTTCTTTTGTGACATTCTCTTTCAAAGTAATTATTTTTTTATTTTGAAAATTCTCACCATCAGAACATTCTAACAGCGGACTTATCAAATTATATTCCCCTCGATTTTGATGAATTTCTTTTGAACTTTCATCTTGCGAAATTATCTTAAACGAAAAACTAGAGACAAAAAAACCAACTAAAAAAGCTAGTGTTGAGAATGTAATTATTTTTTTCATTTTTTTTATTTCTGATTACATACAAAGATTATATTCTCGATTTGTGCCTTTGACAATAGTTTCACAAAACAAAAACTGATTCATTCTAAAAAAACCAAGATGGATACAAATGAAATCATTTTCCTCGTAATATTTCATAAAAAAATATTCCTATTTTCCAAATAATAAAAATCACTAAAATAAAAGAAGTAATTTGAAAACCATAAAAGAAAATGGGATTAGCTTTTTTAATAATTTCCAATTCTTCCACAAAAATCACTTCGCAAGCCCCTGCGCCACTATCACCTATATTTACGCTTGAATTCCAATTACTAAGTTGGTTTTCATATTTCCCCAACTTTCCATCAATATTCTCAATTTTCACATTCACCAACTTCCCCTTCAGTCTAATTTGGTCACCCTCAACAATCGACATTGCTTTTTTAAGAATCCTATCATCATCAATTACTAAATGATTATTAGAAACTTCAGCCCAAATAAAATCAGAATCTCTACCCCAACTACCAAGACAAAACCTAAAATCTTGCCTAAAACTAACAGATTTATCTCTATATGAACCATTTTTGATGTTTTCTCCCCAAGTAACGCACAAATCCATTGGAAAAACATTATCAGACCTAGTTAAGCTAAACCAATTATAATTCAATCTATTCACCACCAACGCTGACATTTTATAATCATATAGAGGTGTCAATGTAAATCTAAAACCATCTTTAGAAATTTCAATTGGCTCATGATCTGAAAGCTCAGTTTTTACTGGTTCAAAAAAAAGTTCTTCGCTCGGATTCTTAACACTCTTGAAATTATTTCGTGCAAAAAAAGAGAAAATTAAGAATAACAAAAGTGACCAAAAGAAAAACCTTTCTATTTTTTTGTACTTTTGTTTCTTAAGTTTTTTCTCCGTGTAATCTATTTTTTCCGTTTTTTGTTTTTTAATTGAAAACATTTTTATTTTTATGGCGTTTGAATTTATTCTAACATATATATCTAATATTTCCGAAAATTGGGGCGGGAAATTTATACAAAATTTAAGTATTAATATAAAAATTTGCCTACAAAAATTGCAAATTCTCTTTTTTCTTATTATTCAACTTAAGAAAAGACTCGTCATTCAATTTGCCGAATGTCGAGTCTTTGTTTTTGTGAAAAAATAATGGAAACCTTCTTATCCAACTGTTTTTATTGTTGGTTTTTTTTGAAAGCTACAACTGCAACTTCCACTAAAGCCTTGGCTGGAAGATCAACTCCTCCAATTGTTTGCCTGGCAGGAAGATTGTTTGAAAAATATTTTCCGTATATCAGATTAAATTCTTTAAAATCAGAAAGTCTTCTGAGATATACGGTAACACTCACAACATCTTTTGACCTCATATCAGCTGCCTTCAGGATAGCAACAAGATTCTTCATTACCTGATCTGTCTGAAGAGCAATCTTGTTGTCAGCCATTTTTCCCGTGATAGGGTCAATAGCAATTTGTCCTGCGGAAAAGAGCATTTTGCCATATCCAACTTCAATAATCTTTCCTTGGGAATACGGTCCTACTGCCTTTGGAGCATCTCCGGTAACTACCGTGATGTTTTCCCCAAAGACGAGGGAATTTGTAAGAAATAAACTAAAAACTAAAAGGCCCAGAATGATTGTTACTCTTTTCACGCCCTAACTCCTTTTTTAAAGATTGAACTGCCTGTTTGGTTTCCATGATTATTTTTATACAACTTATTTGCAAAAAAGTCAACATTCTAAAGACTTTGATTATTATTTTATATACCAATCATTATATTCAAACTAAGCCTAAAATCAACCCTCCTTGATAAACAACAAAAGCTACTATCCAGGCCACAATAGTGGTATAAAGAGCTAAAAAGAACGGCCATCTCCAGGAATTGGTTTCTTTCTTTACAATAGCCAATACTGCTACACATGGAACATAAAGTAAAACAAAAACCATAAAAGCATAAGCAGATAGAGGTGTAAAGTCTCCTTGAAGCGCAGCGCTTAAAGAAGAAAAACCTGCTTGATCAGAAGCTCCGTATAACGAACCAAATGTTCCTACTATAACCTCCTTTGCAACAAAACCAAATATAATTGCAACTGCAGATTGCCAATTGCCAAATCCAAGTGGTTCGAATATTGGTGAAATTACCTGCCCCACCATACCCACAAAACTATTCTGTGATCCATATTCAACGCCAACTGGAAAACTTGCCAACGCCCAAACAATAACAGAAAACATCAGAATGACAGTTCCTGCTTTTTTAATAAAAGACCAAACCTTTTCCCAGACATGAATCAAAATCCCCTTTATTGTTGGATAACGATATGGCGGTAACTCAATAACAAAAGGCGAAGATAAATCTTCAAAAAGAAATTTTTTAAACAACAAACCAACAATAATTGCCATTAATATTCCAAGAATATATATTGAAAAAATAACCCAACCTTGGTTGGTAGGAAAAAAAATACCAGTAAATAAAGCGTACACTGGCAACCTAGCGCCACAAGACATAAAAGGACTAATAAGAATTACTCGCAACCTATCACTCTTATTCTCCAGAACCCTTGTAGCCATAATTCCAGGAACATTACAACCAAATCCTAAAATCAATGGAATAATCGCCTTCCCATGTAAACCTATTTTATGCATAAACCTATCCATTATATAGGCAACACGAGCCATATAGCCAATATCTTCCATCAAAGCAATTAGCAAAAATAGAATTGCAATAAGCGGAATAAAAGTGAGAATTCCACCTACTCCACCAATAACTCCATCTGTCAAAAGAGATGCTATCCATTTTGGCAATCCATATTTCAAAAACAAATCTCCAATAAATTCTGAAAATTGCACAAAAAAACTATTTATCAATCTTATTAATGGAGTAGATAATTTAAAAGTTGCCTGAAATACCAAAAACATAGCCAATAAAAAAATTGGTATTCCTAAAAATCTATTCATAACAAAACTATCAAACTTATCAGTAAAATTTTTTCTTTTTTTGACAATTCCAGTAACAACTTCTTTTTCTAGACCTTTAATAAAACCATACCGAGCATTTGATAAAATAGTATTTATATCTTTATTATAAATATGTTGCAAATGCTCCGTACTTTTTTGTAATTGCTCTTTCAATTCAAAATAATATGCTTTTTTAGTTAAATATTGCAAAGCTCTATAATCACCTTCAAATATTTTCAAACTTAACCAGTTGAGTTTATTTGCACTAATTCCCTCTTTTTGTTTAATAAATTTTCGCATTTTCAATAACTCCTCATTCATTTCAACGCCATAGGTCAACTTCAAATTTGATTCTTTGTATCTTTTTGGTGCCTTATTTATTGCCGCCAGAAGACTCTCTATACCCTTTTTGTTTCGCGCATCGATAACAACAACTTGCAAACCAAGTAATTTGGATAACTTTTTAAAATCAATAGACATTCCGCTATTTTCAAGCAGATCAACCATATTAAGTGCAACTACAAGCGGTCTCTGTAGCTCCATAAGCTGTATTGTCATAAATAAATTACGAGCCAAATTTTGGGCATCAATAATTTGAACGATAACATCGGGCTTTTCCTCCAAAACAAAATCAGAAGTAATGCTCTCCTCCTCAGTATAAGCAGTTAAGCTATATGAACCAGGAAGGTCAACGATTTTTATTTTCTTTTTCTCAAATTTAAATTCACCTTCTTTTTTCTCAACTGTTTTGCCTGGCCAATTACCCACATGTTGCCTCGCACCAGTAAGCGCATTAAAAAGAGTTGATTTCCCTACATTTGGATTGCCTGTTAACCCGATAACTAAATTAAATTTTTTCGCCATATATTTTACTAGCCTCGCCCTGCCCTAAAGCAATTTTAGAGTTAAAAATTTTAATTATTATAGGACAACAATTATCATTTTTGATAATTTCAATTTCAGAACCATCGAATAAACCCAATTCCGAAATTCTATGTTTAAAAGCACTCCCACACTCAACGCATTTTATTTTCACAATCTCTCCACTTTTAAAGTTGTTAATACTTTTCATATTATTAAATATATTTATCAATCAAACATTTTAGGTATTTTATATCCACAAGGACAAGACTTTGGATTTTTCAAAAAATCAGCCAATTTCTTGATTGTTTCATCAGAAAAGGCATGTTCTAGTTTATGAGCCTCAATATGCAAATTCTCCTTTTTCACACCCAAAACATCGACCAAAAAAACTTCTACTATTCTACATTTATAAGTCAGTTTACGAGCTAATTCAAAACCTTTTTTAGTTAAATTAACTTTGGAATACAACTCAATTGAAACAAAGCCCTGATTTTGCAAATTCTTCAACATTTTAGACACAGCAGCTTTTGAAATATTAAGTCTTTTTGCAATATCGATTGATTTAACGCCATTATTTTGACCATTTTCTATAATCAAATATATTGCTTTTACATAATCCTCTTGGCTTTGGTCTTTCATTTTTATTTAAATTAAAGTTTCCAATAAATCAAAAAATACCTGCTAAGTTAACCACGGTTAACTTAGTAATATATACCAATATAACTCACGACAAAGTAAAGTCAAGAAAATATTACTCAACATCACAAAAAATATCATTACAAAAAAACAAACCACAATGATTCGTTCTTGATCATTTTCTTAGTAGTACAGACATATGGCGGTTTTAGGACAAGATAGTTGATTGAATCTATCATCCTGGTATGTGCATAAATATACCAAACTCAATCTACTAAAAGCACAAAATCACCATTTCTGGTGAGTTTGCTAACAAAAAATATAATAAGCAGTGCTCAAGTATTTTCATTGAAAATCAGAAAAACTATTTGCTTCGCAATAAAAACCTCATCTTACCAATTTAACTATAGCTAAATTAAATTACTCTATCTTTTATTTGAACCAGCGGCATAGCCTTTTTTATATGCCTCTCTTTCTTTGCTATTTTTCTTTTCATATTCACCTCTAACTTCTTCTCTAGTCTTTTTTGAATCGTCTTTATTTTTATCATCACTCACTTTTTTTCCTCTTCTATAACCTTCTTTAAAAGAATCAGCATTTTCATGCGTATCATCATACCCTTCTCTTTTTTGGGCCGCTTTTTCATCAAAGTGCTCCCCTCCTTTTTTTAACTCATCTTTTATTTGATTATCTGTCATGTTTTTGTTTTAAATATTATTTTTAATTATAACACAAAAAAACATTTATAACAAAAATAACTACGCACATGAAATTTAATCGAACTTCAGCACAAATTCTTCTTGGCAATTCGTCATTTATATTATAATTAAATTATTTATATTCTTTTAATATAAAATCTTCTGATAAGCTCCCGATTTCTCAGAAATAACAATAAAAAACAACATCTGATAAAGACATTGTTTTAAATGCGGGGACGAAGGGACAATCTTCGAACTTTTTCATTTTCTGTATTGGAAAATCTTTGTCTCAAGCATAATCAAACTTCCTCTAGTATTTTAAGAATGCGGAAGATTATTTCAAAGAAAAAAGCGAGACTCTGTTTTTAGAATCTCGCTTCTTTAATAAATATAGTTACTTTTGAATATTTTTACTGAACAATAATCTGAAAACCCACTGGCGCACTTATGTTATTGATCTCCTCAGCATAAAGCTCATTAACGGTGAATATTATCTCCGCATAGTTATCATTTTCATTGCCCTCATCCACATTATCGCTTGGGTCAACTCTGACTGCTACTATGTGTTGTCCTGGAGTTTGTGGTGCCACGATATAGATACTTTCCTCCTTGGGTGGATCTTCGGGCTCCAGGTTATAATCTCGCATATTATCTTCGCCGATTTTCACTCCATCTAGATAATAATACAGTTTAACATCAGGTCCAGGCGTTGCACCGTCATTATCCGTAAATGCTTTTAACTGAAAGATATTGCCCGGATCAAGACTGGTCTCTCCCACAATAAAGAAGCTAGATAAAAAGAGTTGTGGTTTTTTGACCTCGAAAACAAATGGTGGGTCAAACTTATTATTTGATTCGTGCACTTCATCAATTTCATCATCGTAATCTACCTCAACGGTATAATTGTATTTTCCTGGTGTGCTAGGAGCTTCGGTGTGTTT
>JBFHFF010000002.1:0-194086 GCA_041583775.1 Candidatus Moraniibacteriota bacterium | reverse complement strand
ATCTGTTTTAGCTTCTTTTCTTGTAGCATAAGGTATTTTACATCATATTTATTCATAGAATTAGAAAGTTTTTAGTTAACTTTTAATTCTATTTTATTTTATGAAAGTGTAAACTCTTTTGCTGCAATGTTAACAATAGTTATATACAATGTGTACGGACATATGGCGGTTTTTAGGATAAGATAATTTGTTAAATCTATCATCCTAGTATATGTGTATACATATGCCAAAAACAATCTTTTTTTGTGACGAATGCAAACAAAAAAACACTTCTTTTTTTCTCTCATAACTTGGCTAATATCTACCATAAAAACAAAAACACCATCTTCTTGTGAAGTGGTGTTTTTTCGATTTCCCTAAATAGGGTAAGAGCAGAGAATTCAGCCCTTTTTATTTTAAACAAACTTTTGATTTGTTTTGTTTTTAAGGAATCATTCTTAACTCCGCCCTATTTGTAACACATTTAATTTTTATTAAAAACTTTCTGTATATTGCTACAAACAAAATGGCTTCAGGAAAAATTCCTACTGGTTTATTCAATTGTAAGGTACTTTTATTTTTGTTTTATATAAATCTCATCGCCAATTTTTTTATCTTAATTATTTGGCTTTGAGTCCTTTCTTCTAATTTTTAGCGTCTTTTAGACACTTATCTAATAATTTCTCTTCTTCTTTCTCTAAAATCCAGACATTGGCAATCATTACTAAACAAACTAATACAAAACCCGCTAAAACAATATTGTGCATTAGTACTGAATTACTTCCAATTCCACTTGATGCCTCTCTAACTGATGCAACAACTGCTTGTTTCTCATCTTTATTACCTTTTTCGTTTTCTAAATATTCAAGATACTGGTATTTTGGAATTTGATGAAAAATAGCTTTCTCTTTATCAATATCAACTCTAATAACTATTTTGTTATTTCTAAGATTTTCTTTTTCCAAATTCACCAAATTCATATATTTATCACCTGGGAGTTTTTCTAGTTGATAACTTTCATTCCCAACAATTGCTGTTACCTTTTCAACCTCAGAAGAAACTTTTGTATAAATAAGCATTTCGTCTTCAATCTCACCTTCCCAAGGACGAACAGATGCTTCTAATATCTCAACTCTTCCTTCCTCCGTAACGGCAATATCATTTAAATTATCTTCGCTTGCTTGTTGGTTTGCAATTCCTTCTTTAACAAAAGGTGTTGCAAAAAATTGAACTGCCACATTTGTCTCTTCTTCGCCTTCCTTAATTATTCCACTAACAACAGCAACTCCAATCTCTGTATATTTATCAGCTATAATATTTTCTTTATGAGTGGGACTATTCATCCAAGCACCATGAACTGCATCAGCGGTTTTAAAGTCCATTGCTAAATTTTCTCCTGCATATTTATATTGATAATCAATTTCTGCTATCCAGTGCCAAGGATCAATACCTTCTGGCGATGTATGTGCAAAATAATTGTTTCCAATCATATCCTGCGCTTTCATCATTGCTGCTTTATCAAGCGCCTTACTTCTTATTAAAATACCAACCCCTTGTTTTTGGCGTTCAATATTAACATTTTCCACAATCTCATCACTTAAATCAGCCGCGATGGCGTTGATGGAAAAAAATATTCCCACCATTGCTATGGGGATTATTAAGATTTTGTTAAGTTGTTTTTTTATTTTTTGCATTTTTATTTTCTTGTTCTATTTATAGAACTTTTTTGTTTGCGATTTGGCGTTGCCTCTCTATTTCTTTTTAGATAACAAAAACAGGAGATCAACACCCGATCACCCGTAATTAACTTACAAACATAGTATACACTATCAGAAGCATTTTGTCAACTTAAACAATTTCAAGCGTTATACCTCAATTATTTCCTAGAATTTTATTATCTTTTTAATCACAAGGCAGAAATTTTCTGTCTAGCTTTTTTGAGCATCTCAATCCTATGTGGTTTTGGTAAAAAAATTAAAGCTGTTTCCCCATAACGGATATCTGCATTTTCCCAATAAGTCTTTGGGTTTTGCTTTATTTTTTTTATCATAACTTCTTTAGTAAGAGTGTTTGCTAAATTTGCCATTCCAGTCTTTTCCAGGACAATTTCCATAAAAACTTGTACTTTTCTTTTTATGACAGTATTCTCCACACTTTCCACATCATTTTCAGAGATTTCTTCTTTTTTATAGTTTGGTTTTATTGTTTGTATCCAGAATTCATTCATTTGTAAAAATTTTTTATAAATACCCCCTCCTAAAATCGGCATTGAACTTGAAATAAAATTAGCAGAAAATTCGTTGTGCTCTTCTAAAATTAAAGCATTTTCTGTTATATAGTGATTTAAACAAAAACGCTCTGCAACCTTATCGCCATGCCTTCTTTTACAGATAAGTTGAAGCATGACTGCCAAAAGCAATCTTCCTAGCCAAATTCTATTTTTTGCCAAAACCACTAAAACATCCCAGTCACTGTTTTGTTTTGCATTTTTCATTGACAGTGTTCCTGTTAAAAAAACACCTCTAACATAAGGGACTACACCAAAAACCTTCGCCCAAAATTTAAGTTTTTTTAATTTGGTTATTGAAAATTTGTTAGCCCTTGATCTGTCTTTAACGAATTCATCACTTCCTCTTAAAAAAATCATCCCATCTTTTTGGTCAATTTTTGAAGCAAGATGTTTACTTTCTGTAGCCTCTTTTATTTCATAAAAAGAATACTGTTTTTTTAACCCTTCGGCCTGAAATAAATTTCTCCACAATTCAAATAATGTTAATGGATATTTCGTTGCACTAAAATAAGCAAGTGTGAAAACAATATTTTTATTTAGTTGTTTATCCATTTTCTTTTAAATTCGCTATTTAATAAACTTTCCTGTGGTAGTTTTGGCTTTTTTTAATTCTTTTAAAGCGCCAGCAAAAACAACTTTTCCCCCAGCAACTCCGCCTTCTGGACCAATTTCAATAATATAATCACTGGCTTCGATAACATCAGTGTTGTGCTCAACAACTAAAACAGAATTTTTAGCATCCACAAGCCCCTGAAGGACTGCCAATAATCTTTGAACATCGCTAAAATGCAAACCAATAGTTGGCTCATCTAAAATATATAAGGTATTTCCATTTGATTTTCTAGCTAATTCTGAGGCTAATTTAATTCTCTGAGCCTCACCTCCGGAAAGTTCCGTTGCACTTTGTCCCAATTTTAAATACCCAAGTCCGACATTCCTTAATGCACCCAACTTATCTGTAATTGTTTTGTTAGAACTAAAAAAATGATATGCGTAATCGACACTCATATCTAAAACATCAACAATTGTTGCTCCGTGATATTTTACTTCTAACATTTTACTACTATACCTTGTTCCATTACACATCTGACAATCAGTATAAACATCATTTAGAAGATGCATTTCGATTTTTTTAACTCCCTCTCCCTGACAATATTCACATCTTCCTCCTCGCATATTAAAAGAAAAATGACTAGCAGTAAAATTTTTCTTTTGAGCAATTTCAGTCTGAGCAAAAAGCTTTCTGATATAACTAAAGACTCCTGTGTAGGTTGCCGCGTTAGAACGAGGTGACCTACCGATAGATCCCTGGTCAACAATAACGACTTTTGAAACATTTTGCATACCAATAATCCTATCGTGCTCTCCAGGAGCTTCTGCACTACTATGTATCTCTCTTCGAATTGCTTTTGCCAAGATATCATTAATTAAAGAGCTTTTTCCCCCACCAGAAACCCCCACAACAGAAACTAGACTTAATAGAGGAATTGAAACATCACAATTTTTTAAATTATTGTGCCTTGCTCCTTTTATGACCAATTTTTTAGAGCTAGTTCTATTTTTTGAAATCACTTTTTCTTTCCTCCCCTTTTTTCCAAAAAGATACCTACTTGTTTTCGTATCAGTTTTTTTTAATTGCTCTATTGTTCCCTCAAAAACAACCTCTCCCCCATCTTCACCAGCCATTGGACCGATGTCAATTAAATAATCAGCTGCTAAAATAATATCTTTATCATGCTCAACGACAACAACTGAATTACCGCATTTTTGCAACTTTCGCAAAGTTTTAATAAGTTTTTGCGTATCACGCGGATGAAGTCCAATTGATGGTTCATCAAGAACATACACTACATCAGATAAACCACTGTATAATTGTGTTGATAATCGCACTCTTTGAAATTCTCCTCCTGAGAGACTTTGGTTGCTACGATTTAAGTTAAGATATCCTAGGCCAACATCCTCGAATGGTTTCAGTCTTGAGGTTATTTCATCAAAAATCTGCTCCATCATTCTGACTTGAAAATGATTTTCACTTTTAATTATTTCCTCTTTTTTTACTTTTTTGAGAATTTCTATTAACTTCTCTATTTCACAAGTTACATATTCATCTATTGTTCTTCCAAGCACTTTTACATTTAAAAATTCTTTTTTCAAACGCTTTCCTTCACATTTAGGACACTTAACTTTTGTTAAGTATTTTTCTACCTCATTTCGAACGAAAGAAGACTCTGCATTAACATAACGACTTTCTAGCTCCGGAGCAACTCCTTCAAAAACAATTTCTCTTCTTGCAGTGTTCTTGCCTTGTATTGTGATTTTTTCATCACCAGTGCCATATAATATTTTATCTATTTTATCTTTAGGAATTTTTCCAATAGGTTCATTTAATTTAAACTTATATTTTTTTGCCAAAGCTTTCAAAACTAAACTATGATAAGATTCCTTATTAACTCTTCCGCCACATCTACTCCATGGCATAATAGCACCTTCGTTGATTGATATTGTTTCACTTGGAATTATTTTGTTTCTATCAGCACGAAAAACCACACCTAGCCCTGTGCAAAGCTCACATGCACCCTCTGGAGAATTAAAAGAGAAGTTTTTAGGCATTAAATCATCAAGAACCTTACCACAAGAAGAACATCTAAACTGCTTGCTATATTTTAATACATGTTCACCGTCAATAAGAACAATTGCCACCCCTTTTGATATTTTAGCAGCGGATTGCAATGAATCGATGATTCTTTCCTTGTCAAAACGATTTGGCAAAAGCATTATCCTGTCAACCACAACTTGTATCTCTTCGTCTTCTGCAAAATCCTGAACTGATATTTGAGAGGCCATCGCTATCTTTCCAGCAATTCTAACCCTTGCAAAGCCTTGTCCCGTGATTGCATTTAGTTTTTCTCTAACAGTTTTTTGCTCTCCATTCCATTTTGCCAAAATCGCAATATTGGTTCCTTTTGGCATTTTTCGTATCTTTTCAATTAATGTTTTTTCGTCTTGTTTTTCCATTTTATGGCCACAAAAAGAACAGTTTGGTTCGCCAGCCTCAGCAAATAAAACTCTAAAAAAGTCATAAATATCGGTTATTGTCCCGACAGTTGAACGAGGATTATTTAAATCACTTTTTTGATCAATTGCAATTGCTGGTGAAAGATTTGTAATACTTTTTACTTTTGGTTTTTTTATTGATTGGAGAAAAAATCTTGCGTGAGAAGACAAGTTTTCTACATAACGACGATATCCTTCTGCATATAAGGTGTCGAATGCTAATGAACTTTTTCCGCTTCCAGAAACTCCAGTAATCACGACCAGTTTATCTTTTGGGATTTCGATATTAATTTTTTTCAGATTATTCTGAGATGCTTCTTTTATGATGATTTTATTGCGTTTCTCCATGAAAGGTTGTTACTTTTATCTAAGAATGAAGTTTACTACAAAAAGAGGAATAAGTAAAGAATAAAATGTTAAATGTCACTGACTTTTTCTTTAATCTTTTTTCATTTCAAACATCGCCTTACTTCTTAATTTTCGATGATAATTAATTGCAAAACGATGAGCCTCATCTCTAACTGCAGCAATTGTTTTTTTCGTTATTTTAGGCACTTTTCCATATGAAAAAATATCCAACTTATTCCTTTTTGGTCCTTTTGCAACAGCAATAATTGGCACTTGAATTTTCATATCTAAAAAAATCTCCCTGACTAATCTTAGGTGCGTGCTTCCTCCATCAATAATAACAAGATTCGGTAATTCCCAATTGTTAGAAAATCTTCTTATTAAAACCTCTTTCATAGCAATAAGATCATTTTGCCCATTTTTTTCTCGAATTTTAAATTTTCGATACTCATTTTTATTTGCCTCCATTGTTCCAAATTTGTTGTCAAAAACAACCATAGAGCCAACTATCTGGTTTTCTCCTGTATTGGAAATGTCATACCCCTCAACTCTCAACTTTTTACTAGAATGCAATTTTTGCTTACTTCTATCACTAATCATTGCCATATCTTGAATGTGCTCAAGTGCAAACAATTGATTTCTTAGTTTGGTCGCTTTTTCAAATTCTTCTTTTTTTGCAAATTTTTCCATTTCTCGTTTGATTTTTTTGATGAGCATTTTCTTTTTTCCAAGAAACATAAGCTCTATTGCTTGAATATTTTTTGCATAGTCTTTTTTTGAAATTTGGCCAGCGTATGGCCCAGGACAAAGCCCAATTTGATAATCCAAACAACCCTTTTCTGTCTCTTCTTTTTTGTTGTGATATGGAAAAATTTTTCGCAAAATCTTTAAAGCACTCTCTACTAAATGTTTTGCCGTAAAAGGCCCGAACATTTTTGAAACTTCATCTGCCAACCCCTGTTCAATATCGGTTTTTCTATAAACAACAAATCTTGGAAAATCACCCCTTGTCACACCAACATAGACAAATGATTTATCGTCTTTTCCTAGCACATTATATTTTGGTTGAAGCTGTCCAATAAGTTCTTGTTCTAAAAAATATGCCTCCAGAACAGAGTCTGTTTTTTTTGTTTCTATTCTTTTTATTTGTTCAACTACAAATTCAATTGGTCTTTCATAGTTTAATTTTTCTTTGAAATAAGAATTGACTCTACTTTTAAGCGATGTTGCTTTGCCTATATATAAAAGTTCTTCCTTGTTTTGAGAGTTTTTTTTGCCATAAAAAAGATACACTCCTGGTTTTGTGGGAAGATTTTTCAGTTTATTTTTAAGTGAATCGAACATTTATCTTTTGTTTAATTATTCTCCTTGAAACTAATTGACGCTTTTTTATATTTGTTCTATATTAAAAATAAAAAAATCTCAAGCGTCTAATAAGGAGAGCTCTATGGAAAATTTTATTGCCGTAAGAGTCAGGAGAGGAATCCCGAGCAATATAGAAAATCTTTTAGTGCTTCTGTTTGAAGAAAACCCCCTTTTGGTGCTTCTGCAGCTGCAGATAAAAAAAGGTATTTTGTACCAAGGGGAAAGAATTGTCGCTTCTGTAAAAAATGACATTCTGGTTATTAGCGACAAATTCCCTTTATTGAATCATTTTGTTGGGACTTTTGAACTTTTCGAAAGCCCATTCCCTTTAGATATCACCCAATAAAAAATCGGGCGATATCAAAACAAAAGGCTTTCCATTAATATTATTGGATCGCCTTTTTTCTTTGCTCCTCCAATTCAAAAGCCTTTTTCAAATATTTTCCTGTATAACTAACTTCCCCCAGCTTTGCGACTTGTTCTGGCGTTCCAGCAGCCACCACTCTTCCTCCACCATCTCCACCTTCTGGTCCAAGATCAATAATCCAATCAGCACAACGAATCACATCCATGTTGTGTTCAATAATAACAACTGTGTTACCTAGGTCCGTTAATCTGTTTAGTACTTCTAGTAATTTTTTTACATCTTCAAAGTGCAGTCCCGTTGTTGGTTCATCAAGTATATAGAGAGTGTTCCCTGTGTTTCTTTTAGATAACTCTGTTGCGAGTTTAATTCTTTGTGCCTCGCCTCCAGAAAGAGTTGTTGCACTTTGACCAACTGTTATATATCCAAGCCCAACATCTTGCATCGTTTTAAATTTATTGTGTATTTCAGGAAAATTTTCAAAAAAATCAACTGCTTGATTTACTGTCATCTCCAAGACATCTGCAATTGTTTTTCCTTTATATTTAACTTTAAGTGTTTCTTTGTTATATCTCCTCCCATCGCATACATCGCAAGGCAGATACACATCTGGCATAAATTGCATCTCCACCTTCAATTGCCCATCTCCTTTGCAATTTTCACATCTTCCACCAGCAACATTAAAAGAAAATCTTCCCATTGCATAACCCCTTTCTTTTGCACCTGAAGTTTTCTCGAAGAGTTTTCTGATTGGTGTAAAAGCGCCTGTATATGTTGCTGGATTCGATCTTGGCGTTCTTCCAATGGGACTTTGGTCAATCATAATGACTTTATTGACATGATGATATCCTAAAATTTCCTTTACTTTTCCTGGAACATGCATACTTCTTTGCAAACGATTTGACATCCATTTGTATAAAATATCTTCTACTAAAGTTGATTTTCCACTTCCAGAAACTCCTGTCACACAAGTCATTACTCTTGTTGGAAATTCAACATTAACACTTTTTAAGTTATGTTCATTTGCCCCGCGAACAGAAAGCATTTTTTTACTCGTTGCCTTTCTTCTTTCTTTTGGTGTTTCTATTGCTCTGGTTCCATTTAGATAACCCGCAGTAACTGATTCCTCATCTTTTAACATTTTTTCAACTGTTCCTGCGAAAGTAATCTCTCCTCCGTGTAAACCTGCTCCCGGACCAATGTCCACAATAAACTCAGCATTCCTAATAGTCTCTTCGTCATGTTCGATCACAATTACTGTGTTTCCAAGCTCCCTTAACTTTATCAACATTTTCAAAAGCTTGGTATTATCTCTGGCATGCAAACCAATCGATGGTTCATCTAAAATATACAAAACACCCACTAATCCTGATCCAATTTGTGAAGCCAATCTGATTCGTTGCGCCTCTCCCCCAGAAATAGTATTCGCCGTCCTAGAAAGCGTTAAATATTCCAAACCAACATTAGCCAAAAAACTTAAACGATTTTTCACTTCTTTTAAAATTTTATCAGAAATGAGTTGCTCCCTTTTGGTAAGTTTAAGCTTATCAACAAACTCTATGGACTTTTTTACTGATAAACTAGAAATTTCAGCAATGTTTTTTCCCCCAACAGTAACCAATAGGGCTTCTTTGTTAAATCTTGTACCTTTACAAACCGGACATGGCTTGTTGCTCATATACTTTTCAATCTCCCTTCTAACTGCGTCTGATTGGGTTTTATAATATCTTTGAATCAAATGATCAACTATTCCATTCCATTTGATTTTGTAATAACCAGCACTCGATTTAAATTTATACTGAATTGTAATATTATTGTCATATTCATTTCCTGGCCCCTCTAGAATTATTTTCCGATCACTTGATGTAAGGTCTTTAATTCTAGTGTTTTGTGAAATCCCAAACTCCTTACAAATAGCATTAAACAAAGCTCCGTAATAATTATTTTTCTTATAACTCCAAGGAACAAAACCACCTTCAGTAATTGTTTTGTTTTGATCTGGCATCACCAAATTTCTATCAATTTCTTTTTTTAAACCCAATCCCTCACACTCAACACAAGCACCGAAAGGTGAATTAAAAGAAAAAAGTCTTGGTTCTAAAGGAGGAAATTCAATCTCATGATCTGGACAAGAAAGTCTTTGATTAAAAACTTTTTCTTGCTTATCCGTCTTTATCTTCACTAAGCCTTCTGCCATTTTCAAAGAAGTTTCTATTCCTTCGTAAATTCTGCTAAGATTATCCGCTGTAATCTCTACTTCATCGATTATAATATTAATTGAGTGCTTTTTTTGTTTATCTAGCTTCAATTCTTTCCAATTTAAAAGATTCACATTCTTATTATCCACTGTGGCATAAGAAAATCCCTGCTGAAACATTTCCTTTAACAAAGTATTATATTCACCTTTTCTCTCCCTTATTATTGGTGCTAAAATTTGAATTTTTGATTTTTTTTCCCCATTTTCTGGTAAATCAGTTATTTTTTCAACGATTTCATCAACTGAAAGTTTGGAAATTTCCTTTCCACAAACAGGACAATGGGGTAGTCCTATTTTTGCATATAACAAACGCAAATAATCATGTATCTCTGTTACTGTTCCAACCGTTGAACGAGGATTATGCGATGCTGTTTTTTGATCAATTGAAATTGCAGGCGAAAGTCCTTCAATATAATCCACATCCGGCTTATCCATTTGCCCTAGAAATTGTCTGGCATAGCTAGATAAACTCTCTAAATAGCGCCTTTGTCCTTCAGCAAAAATTGTATCAAAAGCCAGAGTTGACTTTCCGCTTCCAGACAACCCTGTAAAAACAATAAATTTATCCCTTGGTAACTCAAGGTTGATGTTTTTCAGGTTGTGCTCTCTGGCACCTTTTATATAAATTACATCTTGACTCATTTGTTGTTTTTTTAAATTTGGTCAGTACATTTTATCATTAATTTACTGTTTTAGCAAGAATTCTTTTTTACATATAACAAAAAACCCCGGGCGTTGCCGGGGTTTTTTGTTATATAAGAACTTCATGTCTAAAAGAACTTCTTTGTATTTTTGTATTTTTTTTGTATCAAACTTTCAGACATGAAACAATTAACTTAATGTACATTCGTTAATCAACAATATTTACCTTTATCAACGAATTAAATATTTGACACTCTTTTTGAATATTTTTCAAGATTCTTTAGCTGATTTTCGGACAAAGTTTTAGATTTTTCAATTGAATCTTTGATAAGATTTTTAGAAAAACTAATTTCTGTACCAGGATGCACAGTACCAACAAAAGAAATATTTTTTCGAAGATAATCTTCGATATAAATCTTATGTTCTGCTGTTAAGCTTGAATCATTGTTTTTTTCTAAATAATTCCTTAAGGCCTTACGGGCAAGAGTTGTTTGACTATCTCCAGCAGCTGCGGTTTCAATAAATGATTCCTCTGATTCTTCACTTACAACAGCTTCTGTTTCTACAGTTTCTGTTGTTTCTGTTGGAGTAACTTTAACTTCTTCAACTTCTGGTTGTGCTTCAACTTCCTCAGTTTCCGCTTCTTCTGAATTATCCGTTTCTTCATCTTCACCGATGATTGTTACCGGAGAATTCTCTTCCTCCATTGCTGCAATCTCCTCATTCATCTCCTCTATCATAACATCTTCCTGAACTAATTCCTCATCAGTTCTTTTAGAATAAGAATAAATTCCTGCTGCAATAGCAACAACAATCAATACGGAAAGAATGATTCGAATGTTATCCTGAAACCAATTTTTAGCTCTCCCTCCTACTCCTAGATCTTCTTGTATTTCTGGGATTTCGCTCATATTTTTCACCTTCCTTTCTAGAATTTATTGAGATATAAAACAAACTTACATTTGTCTTATATTCAAAATTTAATTTTTAATGTTCTATAAATGCGCTTTGAAAGCACTTATGCCTTAAGTCTAGCAAAAAACAAGCTCTCGTCAAGTTGACTTTTGTTAAAAGTTTATAACCTTTTAATTGAACATATTTAATTCTTTTGAGTTTTTTCCTTTAAATGTTATACTTATAAACACAGTATTCAAACTAAAAAACAAAATGGAAACAAATAATAATAACTCTGCCTCGTCTTTTCTAAAAAAGAATCTTGGTGATTCAAAAAATTCTCAAGAACAGGTTTTTGGAATCAAGCATAAAATACAAGCTCAAAAACCCAGACAAGAGAAACTTTCTTCAGTTGCTTCCGACAATAACACGCCCACAAATCCTCTTGCTCGCAACAAAACTATACTCTCTTGGAAAGCAACCTCCTTTGTAAGTACTCCTAAATCAAAAATTTGGTATATCATTGTTTTTATTACCCTAGTCTCTCTTGTGGCTCTCGGTCTTTTTTCTGATAATTTTCCTCTAGCAATTTTAGCAATTTTAATTGGCTTAATTCTATATCTTTTTGAAAAAAAAGAAGCACAATCCTTTAATTTTAGCGTTACAACGGAAGGTGTTATTGCTCAAGATAGACTTTATAAATTTTCTTCGTTGGAAAATTTTTGGATATTCTATGAACCGGGCGGCAAGAAAGATCTTTCTCTAAAAAGTGCAAAGAGTTTTATTCCGTATATCAACATTCCTTTGGGTGATGTTGACCCTGCCATCTTAAGAAAGGTCTTAATTTCTTTTCTTCCAGAGGTGGAGCACGAGGATTCTCTCATCGATTCGTTGGAAGTGTTGTTTTAAAAAGTTCTCTCTTATTTGACAAAGGGTGCCATTTCAGGATTTAATGAAATAGTATCCTTTTTATAATCATTGTCCTTGTAGCTCAGTTGGATAGAGCATTGGTTTGCGGAACCAAAGGTCGTAGGTTCAAATCCTGCCAAGGACACATTTTTTCATCTGTTTTTAAACACGGAATATGCCAAGCTTATCTTTTCTGACTTCTATAGAAAAAATTCCTTTTATTTCTGCTGTTTGGCGACAGAAACTTTCAAACCTTAACATCTTAACTGTTGGTGATTTATTATATCATTTTCCCTCTAGATACGAAGATTTTTCTCAATTTAAAACCATTTCCCAACTTGGAATTGGAGAGACTGTAACAATAAGAGGTGAGGTTACAGAAATAAATACTAAGCGAGCAATGAGAAAAAGAATGTCCATTACGGAAATGTACATAAAAGATGAAACTGGTTTGGTGAAGTCTGTTTGGTTTAATTTAGCTGGTCCTTTAAAATACGCAACAAAGGGCCGTTTGATTCAAATAAGTGGGAAAACAAGTCTTTCAAAAACAAATGAGCTCCAGTTTCAACACCCTAACTTCGAATTAATTTCAAAAGAAGCTGTTTATTCTTCTGACCCCTTTAATTCAAACTCCATTTCTACTGGCTCACTTATTCCAATTTATCCTGAAACAAAAGGATTGTCTTCTTTCTGGTTAAGAAAAACTATTAAACAAATTATCGATATTGTTCAGATTGAAGAATTTCTTCCCACAAAAATTCTCAATGAATGCAACTTGCCCTCATTAGAGGATGCACTTTGGGGTATTCATTTTCCAGAAACCATTGAAGAAAGTTTTTTAGCAAAGAAACGCTTAGCTTTTGAAAAAATGTTTCTTTTTCAATTAAAATCTCTATCAATAAAAGCGACTTGGGATAAAAATAAGGCACTTAAAGTGAGGTTCAAACAAAAACTCATTAAAAAATTTGTAACTTCATTGCCTTTTACACTAACTGATGCTCAAAAAAAATCTGCCTGGCAAATCATTCGTGATTTAGAAAAAAATACTCCTATGAACAGGCTTTTGGAGGGTGATGTTGGGAGTGGAAAAACTGTTGTCGCTGCTCTAGCAATTCTTTCTGCCATTTCAAATAATTTTCAAGCCGCCTTTCTTGCGCCCACAGAAGTTTTAGCAATCCAACATTATAAAGAAATTTCTACTTTATTCAAAAAACTCTCTTATAAGGGCGCTCTTCTCAGCGGTACTCAAAGCAAACTTAATGAAAAAGATGTAGATAAAAAAACCATTAAAAAAGCTCTTTCTTCTGGAGAAATAGATTTTGTTGTTGGAACACATGCCCTTTTGCAAGATAGTGTCTCTTTTAAAAAACTTGCATTAATTGGGATTGACGAACAACATCGTTTTGGAGTCAAACAAAGAGCCTATCTCCAACAAGAGGCATTGAAAATTAAGGATGGTGTTTCTACAAAAACACCACATCTCTTAACAATGACCGCCACCCCCATCCCAAGAACACTTTCTTTAGCACTTTTTGGAAATCTTGATCTTTCTATTATTGATGAATATCCAAAAGGAAGAAAAAGAATTATAACAAAAGTTATAAATTCTAAAAATCGAGAAAGAGTTTATCTTTTTATTAAACAAGAAATTAAAAAAGGTAGACAAATTTTCTTAATCTATCCTTTAGTAGAAGAGTCTTCGAAAATTTCTCAAGTTAAAGCAGCAACCGACGAAATTAAAAAATTAAAAAAAGGACCTTTTTCACAATTCAAACTCGGTCTTTTACATGGTAAAATGAAGGCTAAAGATAAAGAGGATGTGATGGAAGATTTTAAAAATAAAAAAATTGATATTTTGGTGGCTACCTCTGTTGTTGAGGTCGGTATTGATATTCCAAATGCCTCGGTAATGGTTATAGAAGGGGCTGAACGCTTCGGACTCGCACAACTTCATCAATTTAGAGGAAGGGTTGGTCGTGGCAAGCATCAATCATATTGTTTTTTAATCACATCAGAAAACACCCCTACTTCAACGAAACGCCTAAGTGTTATGGAAAAAACCAATGACGGTTTTTTGATAGCAAAAGAGGATATGCAAATTCGGGGGCCTGGTCAGTTTATGGGTCTTGCACAATCTGGCTCACCAGACATTGCAATGGAATCATTAACTGATGTAAAATTAATCCGACTATCAAGAACAAGTGCTCAAGATCTTTTAGGTAATGATTATTCTTTAGAATCCTTTCCTTTGTTGAGAAAAAAATTAGATAAATTAACCTCCTCATTTCACTGTGAATGATTACAAATAAAATCAAATTAATTATTTTTTTACTTTTGTTTTGCCTTTTTTTGTTGTTCCTTTTTTTAAATACAAATAAACCATTTTATAATTCACTAGAAAGTCTTCACCTTTCAATTATCCCCGATTATCAAAGAACCTTGAGCGAATTAACCTTAACAATTCCCAAAAAAACATCTTTGGAAAAAGAAACTTTAGATTTATTAAATAATAATTATGCTAATCTTTTATTAAACCTTCCTTCATACACAAAAATTGACATATTTACTCACAAAGAGAATCAGGATATTTTAGAAAAATTCACTGCTAAATTAGAAATACCTAATGAAATAAATTATCATTTTTCTGTTGATGATTATCTAGAAATATGGGCACAGGATTATTTTGAAGCGGTCAATAATGGATCCTCTAGATATCTACTACTACCAACAACAACAAATAAATTACCCTCTTTTAATCGCATAGAACAAAGAAATTCATCTTTTAAATCATTGGAAAATTCCTTAACAGCACCATTTTTCTTTGAAGGGGGGAATATTCTATCAGCAAAAAATTCTGTGGGTGACTTTATTTTTATTGATTTTGAAATAATTAAAAAAACTCAAGATCTATACCGGTTAAAAAATAAATATCTTTTTGATTTTCAAGTAAAAAAACTCATACAAAAAACTTTTCCTGACTACAAAATCGTGGTTTTAGGGGATAAAAGAAGGAGAGAAAATTTTATTCACTTAGATCAATCAATTCTGTTTCTTGAAAACAACCTTGTTGTAATAAACTCTATTGTTGATGCACCAAAAAGTGAAGCAACTTCTCAGCACAAATTATATAAAAAACAATTAGAAGCTCTCGGCTTTAAAACAATATTACTTCCAATTTCTATAAAAGATGTTGAAAGTTCAATATCCTCTTTAAATGCTATAACTTTTAGAAATAGTCTAACAAATAAAAATAGTGTTATTTTCCCCGTATATCCCAATGAATTAAAAGATTTAAGCCTAAAAAAATCATCCTTTAAAAAAGATGATTTGCAAGGCAATGCTCTCTATGCATTTAAGCTTTTTTCTGAATTAAACTACCTTCCCATTCCCGTTCTTGATGATACTTTGTTTAAAAAAAATGGCAGTCTACATTGCATTTCCAATGTTACTCGCTAAAAACAATTTCTTTTTTCAATTGTTTTTTGATAAATATTTTCAAGTTGCTTAACTCTTATTGAATTATCAAATTCTTTAGCTTTTTCTTTTGCAGCACCACCGATCTCTTTACATCTTTTTTTATCTATAAGTAGTTTTTCTATTTCTTTTTTAAAAAGACCTTTTTTTTGAGAAATTATTATTCCTGTTTTCTGATTTTCTAATTGATCAATAACTCCCGGTGCTTTAATTGCAACAATTGGAAGCCCTGTGGCCATCGCTTCAGCAATCGTCATTCCTTGTGTCTCTGTTAATGAGGCATGTACAAAAATATCTGCTATTGAATAAAAATAAGCAATTTTTTCCTGTCTAATAATTCCGGTAAAAATAAGTTGCTTTAAAACTCCTTCTTTCTGAGCTTTTTCTTTTATTTTTTCAACTAAACTACCATCTCCAACAAAAAGGAATTTCACCAACTTATTTTCTTTAAGAATTGGAAAAACTTCTTCAATAAGAAATATAATATTTTTTTCAGCCTCTATTCTTCCTATAAATATGATGATTTTTTGTTTATTTGTGATTCCTAATTCATCTTTAATCACCTTATTATTATTCATTTGAAATTTATGCCACTCTATTCCTGTGGGCAAAACTTCTATTGGTGCTGTAATATTTCTTTCTTGCATGTATTCCTTAATTGTTTGACTAGGAGAAATACAAACATCACAATTATTTGCAAATTTTGTGACTTTATTTCCAACAATTGCTTTTAGAATTTTTTGAGGAATAATTGGAGGGACATAATGAGTATATTCTTCGTATTTAGCATGGTGGGTAAAAATAAGTGGCACATTAACTTTTTTTGCAATTTTCATTGCATCACAACCAACCGAAAATGGGTGTTGGGCATGAATTATGTCAAATCCAATTTCACTCACTTTTTTTGTCATATTTGAAAATCCACAAATAGCAATTGGGTATTTTATCTTATAGCCAAACATTATCGAAGGATATAAGTGTATGTTTTTTGTTTCATATTTATACCCCCAGAAACGAGGCACGAAAATATGCACTTCGTGTCCAAGTTTTTCAAGTCCAACTCGAAAATTTTCAATGGAAATTGTTGAGCCATATGTTATAGGGAAATAAGAATTTGCAAAAAACGCAATTTTCATTAGTTTATTTATTTATGTTTTTGAGAATTTATTTGATTTATAAAATTAGAAATCAAAATATAACAATCTTTCATTTCATCTTGCACAAAAACATGGTCTTCTTTTTGAAGTTTAATCCATTGTAATTTTTTTATCTTAGAACTAATACTGTTATAAATTATCCAAGGTGAATATTTTGCCACAACATAATCCTTACTTGTTTGTAAAATAAAAGTTGGTGCGGTTACCTTCCTTAAAGAGAAAGCGCAACTTCTTGTTGAACGCAAAATTTCTTTTACACTTTTTGTAGGATAATACTGGTAAGAGGTGGCATTTAAAAAATCAAAATCCCGTTGAATATTTTTTGGATAATTCTTTTTAAGATATTTTTTAAAAAATGGCACAAAAATTGAACCTATCCACATCCCGAAGTGATTCTTAAAGTGGATTGGTGTACCTAAAAGCACTATTCCATCTATTTTCATTTCTTGACTAACAAGCAATGATATATTGCCACCGAGTGAAATGCCTACTAAAATTACTTTTTTTATTCCTTTTTGAGACTTGACCTTTTTTATTGCTTCTTTTGCATCATTGAGCCAATCTTCTTTTTTTGCCCTACCTAAATCATCGGGATGTGTGCCGTGTCCATTAAAAAGCGGGGAATAAGTTAAATAACCTTGTTTATTAATAAATTGCGCGAGAGATTTTGTTTGTTTGGGTAGGGCTGACCATCCATGAAAGAGAATTACTGCGGTATCTTTCTTGCCAGGAAATAAAAAACTTTTATCCCGCCACTTAGCCAGATCTTTTTCGGTAAAACCAAATTCCATAATCATTTCAATATAAAAAATTATTCTTCATATTCTTCATTCCCAAAAATATGTTTCCAAAAAACCCTTTCTTTTCTAGGGAGTTTTTTGGGGGCACTATCTTCCTCTTCAAGATTTTCAACATCATCCATTTCGATTTCTGTCATATCCTCTAAATTCTCGTCGCTTAGATTTATTTGAGAGTTATTTTCTCCTTTCTCGACACTGTCAGTCTCAACGGTTATAGCATCTTCTTCTTTTGGAATATTTTCATTCGTTTTATCTTTGAGAATAAGCTCCCATGTGATCATTTTATTATAAGTTTTTTTTGAAATAACCTCAAATTCATCCACATGTGCCTTTTCAATTGGATTTTTTCCTTTTGTTTCACCGTGCCTAACTGAAACAAAAGAACAATTTTCATTTGTATCTTCAGTAAATTTCGTTCTTTTAGCTTCTATGTTGGGATAATATACATCCAAGACATATCCATACGGATATAGATATGATGTTTCTGAGCGATAACAAATTTGCTTATTATTTTTTTCAGATATATCAATCCAATCATTAACAACCATTCTCATCTGTTTTATTCCAATCAAATCACTTTGTTTAAGTTCTAGATCCCTAGAAAATGTTCCTTTTATTTCATTTTGCGTATTGAGTGAATAATACCAAAAACCAACAGCATAAGCGTTAATTAAAACAAGAAAGGTTGTAATTCCAATCACAAGAGTCTTGGAAAATCGCTTATTTTTAAAACCCTCAAGCCATTGAAAAAGCAAAGCAAGAAAAATATACGGCAAAAAAACTATTAATAACCAAAATCTTGGCTTTGAGATATCCATCGCTAATTTTGAATAAAGCACTGCAAAAACCAAAAACCAGATAGTGACCATAGTTATAAAAGCTTTTTTTGTTTGCCACTTCTCAGATTTCCAAATTCTCCTAAATCTCCAAAAAGAAAAACCTATCATAAAAATAAAAGTTGCAATAAACTCTTTTGATTTCAAATTTCCATAAGAAGTTAGCATCATCGAATAATATTTCGCATGCAACCGCAATGATTGTTCAAGTTGTTCTTTTAATGACACCTCATCTGATCCTTTTGTGGCAAGTGCATAAAGAAATTGATGACTATTGTCGAAATCTGTAAAAACTTCACTAATTGCCATTGGGATATAGAAAAAAGCAAAAATCCCCAAGGACAAGGCCCAAAACTTAAGTTTTATCTTTTTTGGCCAATTTAAAATCCAAAAACCGCCCACTATAACTGGCAATGACAATAATGCCGTAAAGTGCATTTGACTTGCAATTGAATAACCAAACGCTGCCACTAAAAGCCATTTACCAGCGCTTTTTGAATCTTTCATAGCGACACTTTTATAAGCTCCTAAAAGTGTCAATAGTGCCCAAAATGGAATCGAATTTGGATTCCAAGCAAAACGAGAATATTGAGTTAATATAAAAGAGGAGGCAAAAACACAAACAACTGCTATGCTAACTTTTTTCGAGAAAAAACTTCTAAGAAAATAATAAAAAAGCGGAATTGTTAGAATTGAAAATAATAGATCTGGAAAAGCCAAGACATACGGCTCAACTGAATTAAAAGCCTTTGCTGACAGAAATTGAAAATAATAAAAAGCTGGACCAAGTCGCAAGAAAGAGCCTGCTGCTCGTGGACCTAATAATGGGAGTTCTCCTATACCACCTTCAAAAGCAGCTTTAATCAATTTAGCGTCCCTTGCTTGATCCATTCTAAAATATAGTGTGTCTTCAATATTCCAAGCTCTGACTCCGAGAGAGAAGAGCATAATCCCAATTAGCATCCAAATGTGCCAATTTTTAGTCCAATAACTTCTAAATTTATCCATAAAATCTACTAACCGAATTATTCAAATTTTTATTTTTATTTTTTCACAAAAAGTGTTTGTGTTGGATATGCAAATTGAATTCCTTCTTTTTCAAATTTTTCCATAATTGCGAAATTAATTTCTTGCTTTGCATCCATATATTCTCCATACCCTGGAACATTCATAGTAAAAACAACTTCAAAATCCAAACTAGAATCTCCTAGTTTTTTAAAATGCACTCTATTTGGACAAGCATTTTCAACCTGTTCAATTATATCCGATACTATTTCAGGTATCTTTTTTAACTTTTCAAGTGGCGTTTCATAGGTAACCCCAAAAATAAATGTCGTCCTTCTTTTCTCCATTCTACGAAAATTTTCAACTGGACTATCGGTTAATTTTTTGTTTGAAATAACAAGCTGTTGTCCTTGTAGCGTTCTAATCCTTGTTGTTTTAATGCCAATCTTCTCAACATTTCCCTTCTCTGTGGGACTAATTGAAATAAAATCACCGACCTTAAAAGGCTTATCAACAAAAATTGAAAAAGATGCAAACATATCCCCTAATATACTCTGTAAAGCTAAAGCAATTGCGATACCACCAATTCCAAGACCTGCAATTAAAGATGTAACATCTATACCAAAGTTAGAAAAAATTAATAAAACTCCAACAATCCAAAGAGCTGTTTTTATTAATTGTCCGATAAGCCTAACAATCGCCTCCTTATCTTGATCAATCTCATCGTCTGAATCCGAACTTTTCAGTGCTTTTTTAATAGAAAAATCAATTATTTTTTGTAAAATTATAATTGCTTGATAAACAGTTGTAATTAAAAATATTCCAAACACAATTTTCCCCACTAAGTCGTTGAGCTGTAGAAGCTTTGTTGCTCCATAGAGTGACATAAAAAAATAAAATGGTGGTTTCACATTTCTAATCAATTCAATAAGAAAATCATCTAAATTTGTTTTTGTTTTTTCAGAAGCCTTTTTTAATTTTAAAATAATTAAGGATGAAAAAATTTTAAAAACAATTACTGCTCCAACAAAAAATAGAATCGCTAAAAACCATTGTTTCCCTAAATTCCCCCATAATTGATATTCTAAGATATTTTCAATATTCATTTTTATTACTCTCCTAACGAGTTAATGTTTATTTTTTACTCCAATTTATATTAACACTCATCAATTATTTGTCTAGTTTTTTGCCTTTATATGTGCCTTTTTAATTATTTCATCAATCACATCTTCATCTCCACAAGAATATCTATTATCTGGGGAATAGGATCTTTTTTTGGATCCATAACATCCGCCATTTTCTTTAGGTAAAACAGCCAACATTGGCATCAAAAAACCATCTCCCTTTTCTGTGAAATATGTATACAGTTTTTCTAATGTCTTAGCTCGTAATTCGTCATCCATTTGAGCGAAAGTACTCATATCATCATTTAATTTTCCGCTCCAATCTAGGTGCAAAAAAACATTTTCGACATTTGAAGAAAATTTTTCATTCCACAGAAGAGCCCAACACCAATCACCTTCTTTTTTCCACCAACGAGAAAAACAAGGGCCTTCCTCAATGTCCCCGCTTGGTGAAAGACCAACACCACCTTCAATATAATCAAAATTTTTCAAATATTTTTTGTCTGTGATGTCATTTGTTTGAGCACCAACGACAATTTCAATCCCTTTTGCTTTGGCATATACTCTCATCTCAGCAATAACTTCACTAACTCTTGGATTCGAAATACTGTCTTGATAAAAAACTTGACCAAACATAAAACTCTGAACACCAATGTCTATTGCTTGTTCTGTGATATATTTTAAATATTTTCGATATTCCTCTCTTGCCATTGATGGTCTACAGGTATGTTCACCCCAATAATTTTTAGTTCCTTTATTGCACATCTTGTCGAAATCAAACATTCTTCCTTCTTTTGGGTAAAAATATTCCGCTTTTGTATCAATCGCTTCCGCAAGAAACATTCCATAAATCATATCTTGTTTAATAATCTCTTCTTTGTTTTTTCTAATTTCCATGAAATTAGGTGCTTCTAACCAAGTTTCGATGGCACGATGAAGATATCTACATTCGGATCTATTTATTAATTTAAGTGCCTCACTAGTATTTTCATCATATCCATTTAGAAGACCGTCTGTAATACAACCTTTTCTTTTCATAACCTCCATTGAGGGTGGTTTAATTGGAAAATCAATTCCAATTTCAGTTGTTTTATTGTTTGTTTTTTCTTTTTTGAGAATTTCTATTTTATTGGTTTCTTTTTGTATTTCCACACCTTCTTCTGTCTTTGCATTTTTTAAATACACCAAACCAAGAAACAACAAAACAAAGGCAATTGCCAGCATTAGAAGCGCTATTATTTTTGCAAGGTTATTTCGCATTTTCTTGTTTTAACTTACACTCCTAATGGTAGTACAACCAGGCCATTGTTGCAATGGGTTTTTACAAAATAAAAACAGCCTATCTTTATACTGTTTTAGAACTTTAATGTCTCTAGTTGTTTAATGTTTACAATTAAGATTGTATTACCTTATCTCAGTTTAAATAAAATAGCGATAATCAATGTTATTAACCACAGAGTGGGTTGCGAAAAAAAACTTTTCTGTAGTGCAATTTTATTTGTATTCATTAATTTTCTTTATTTCGGAATAGCCACGATAAGTGTTAAATGCAAAAGTTATCAAAATTAAAATTGTCGTTATTGTTAGATATCTATTTAACTTTCCCTCGTAATCCTTCTTTTTTTATTTTTGCTAATCTAATCATAGTATTTAATCTCTCGTCACTACTCCTTACAAAAGGCGCTCTATAAATCATTCAAAATAAAGGAAAAATCTTTTTAATTACCAAAATTAATACTCCCCCACCATAAAAAACATCAAGAAAATAAAGATAAAATAAAAAATAAACATATTACATAAAGAAATAAAAATAATTTTTCTTCATCACTCGACCTGTTAACAGCTTAATTCTCACCTTCTCCTTCAATACCTGCTTCTTCAAAAACAAAAAACTATTTGCGTTTTTAAAAAACCCTCAATTCCCTACTTTAGCTCACACCAAAAAAATAAAAAACTCCCAAGTGGAAGTTTTTTATTTTTTTGAGCGGGTGACGAGAATCGAACTCGCGATCTTCTCCTTGGCAAGGAGATGCATTACCATTATGCCACACCCGCTTTTTATATTTTAGAAAAAGTGTGCCGAGAGGCAGGATTGAACTGCCGACACAAGGATTTTCAGTCCTTTGCTCTACCACTGAGCTACCTCGGCTTCTAACACACAAAAACACTTTAACATCAAAGAGATTAAAAATCAATAGGCACAGACTTTTTTTATAATTCGATTTCTTCCATTTTTCTCACTTTTTTCAAATCTATTTTATTTATTAAAAAATCCATTCCTTCACTTCTTTTCGAAAAATAAACATCGCAACAGGCCTCGTTCTTAAACTTATTATTAAATCTATTTTTATCTAAAACATTTTTTACTTGCCTAGCAACTGCAAATGACCCATCAATAAAACTGATTTCCGGAAAACACTTTTTCATTTCTTCTAATAAAAAAGGATAATGCGTGCATCCCAAAACCACTTGATCAACCCCTTTTCTTTTAAATTTTGCCAAATTATCAAGAACAACTCTCTCTACCCTCTTTCCCACAACTTCACCAGCTTCCACTAATTCAACCAAACCCCTTCCAATCTCAATCTCAATCTCAATTTTTGATAAAACCTTATTTCTAGTTTCTTTGAAAAAATCACTTTCTGTTGTCATTTTTGTAGCCAAAACACCAATTTTACCATTTTTCGTTGCTCTTGCAGCCATTAATATCGCTGGTTCAATTCCCACGAAAGGGATTTTAAATTCCTTTCTCAGTTCTCTTATGAGCATTGATGTTATTGAATTACAAGCAATTACAATTATTTTACAATCTTTCTTTATTAAAAAATTTATAATTTTTTTGGTGATTCTCCTTACATCTTCTGCTTTTTTAGTACCGTAGGGACAATTTTTACTATCAGCAAAATAGATAATTTTCTCATTCGGAAGTAGTTTTTTTATTTCCTTTAAAACGGATAATCCCCCAATCCCGGAATCTAAAATCCCAATTGGTCTATTATTTATGTTTAACATTTTTTTATTAAAAACCAAGTTTGCTATATCCTAACTTCTCCAAATCAGCTTCAATATCTTGATATTTTTTACCACAAAGCATTCCTCCTGCAAGAAATTTTTCTTGTGTCACATCCAAAAGACAAAATTCTGGCATCTGAAAATTATCTTTTTTATCTTCTTTGTCAAATTCAACATCGACAACGACTAAACCCTGTAAATCCTCCTTAAAAACATCAATTTCAGCTACTACATCTTTATATGGATATAAATATCTTTCCTTTGCAACTCTTTTTCCAGGAATTTTTTGCAGTGCTTCAAATTCATTTTTATCTAATATAATCGTTTGTTCAAGTTGTTTTGAAGAGTCACCTTCTTCAACTGGCTTTTTCTTAGTTATTTCATATTTATCCCCATTTTTACGCAATCTCAAAACTGGATGTTTACTCTCTTTTGGCAAATAAATATCAATAATTTCTTTATGTTCACAATTTTCTAAACCAGATGGCAACTCCTTTGCTAAATATGTTTTTTCTAGTTCTATCATTCTCTGTTTAGTTTAAATATTTTTTCATTTTCATCACATCTTCTCTAACTTTCTGTAAAACTTCTTCTGTGTTCATATTTTCAGTGGCATATTCCATAATAGGCCTAACTGATTGAATTTTTTTGCCAATTTCCTCCATCCAAGCATACCTTGGAAAAATCCAAAGATGGAATCCGTGTGTTGAATCCTCGTTTTGAAACAAATAAACCTCTTTGATCCCTAAAACATCCTTCATTCCCTTTCTAATCCTTCTTAAAGACTCTGTAAATTCTAAATACTCTTCATCTGTGAAATTATTTATCGAGACAACCTTTCTTTTGTTTGCCATAATAAAAAATCCAGGAATAGGCACTTCCCAGTCTTGATGTGTGTTAAAATATTTTCCATCTAAAATCTCTTCGTCAGGGAAAAGAATCTTTTTTTGATTCATTTTTTTTGTTTTTTATCGCTTATTCTTTTACATTCTTGGCGGAGAAAGGGAGATTCGAACTCCCGGGACCTGTAAGGGCCCAACGCTTTTCGAGAGCGTCCCATTCAACCACTCTGGCATTTCTCCTTATTTATTCTATTCAAACTCCCTAGCGCTCATTTTAGAGCCCTCTGAGTTAGAAATATTTCCGATTTCTTAGTTCATCTGGCAGATATTGCTGCTCCGAACTGTCCTCTTTGGGGGTATATTTATAACCCTTACCATAATCTAGGCTTTTCATCAGCTTTGTTGGCGCATTTCTAATGTGTAATGGCACTGCTAAATTTCCATACTTCTCCACATCTTCTTTTGCTTCTTTATAAGCATCATACGCTAAGATGCTTTTTTTGGTTTTTGCAAGATAAATAACACATTGTGAAAGATGTACATTGCATTCTGGATAACCAATTTTTTTACAAGCATCAAAAACTGCATTTGCTAAAATAAGTGCATGATTATCAGCTAAACCAACATCTTCTGCAGCAAATCGCACTAACCTTCTCGCAATATAAACTGGATCCTCACCTCCCTCTAACATTCTTGCTAACCAATAAACACTGGCATGAGCATCCCCACCTCGCAATGATTTATGTAACGCCGAGATTATATTATAATGCTCTTCACCGTTTTTATAATACAGAAGGTGTGTTTTTTGTAAAACCTCTTTGATATTTTCCTTTTTTATCTCTTTTTTTGTCCTTATAAAATCCTCAATGCAAGCCTCTAAGGTGTTTAGAGCCATTCTAGCATCCCCGTTAGAAAAGTCTGCTAATATTGTTACTGCTTCCTTATCAATAAATACCTTTTTTCCATCTCTTTCTAGTCTTATGAGCGTTTTTTTGATAATTCCTATAATTTCCATTTTCGAAAGCTTGTGTAGAACAAAAACTCTTGCTCGAGAGATAAGAGCTGAATTAACTTCAAAACTTGGATTTTCTGTAGTAGCGCCTATTAATGTTACTATCCCACTCTCTACAAATGGCAAAAGGGCGTCCTGTTGTGCCTTATTCCAACGATGAATCTCATCAATAAATAAAATTGTTTTCTTGTTTTCACTCTCAATCCTCTCTTTTGCACTATTAATAACTTTTATTAAATCCTTCTTTCCACTAGAAACGGCGCTTAATTGAACGAAATCTGCCTTAGTTTTGTTTGCAATAATATGAGCTAGTGTTGTTTTTCCACTTCCAGGAGGACCCCATAAAATCATTGAAGGAACGGTATCGTCTGTTATTGCTTTTCTAAGAAAGGTTTCCTTACCAACAACTTCTTCTTGTCCAAAAAAATCGCCTAATGTTTTTGGCCTAATTCTATCAGCAAGAGGTTTTTTATTTTCCTTTCCTTTTGTTATTTCTCCCATATTTTTCACATTTTATCCCCACCTTTTAAACAATTTTATTCTTATCTTTTCCAAAAAAACCTTGTTTTAGCATAAAATGAAAGTTTTCCACAGTTTTTTTTATTTTTCCCACATTTTCTTCACAAATGCTTTAGTTAGGTATTTTATTGCTTGTGGATAAACTGTTGACTATTACAATAAATGGCTTTTTTTTGATGTTTTTTCTCTTTTAAACACTTTTTCCTCTTGCCTCAAAATAAATCATATTGAATGTTAAAGCTGCAATAGCCGCTAAAACGAAAACCCACTTCAAAGAAATAAAAAAGACAAGAATAATAATTGAAATATACATTAAACTTTTTCCCACAGAAACTGCCATTTCGTGTAAAACTGTGAATTCATCAATATAATGCCCTTGGTCCACAGCAATTTCATATGTAGCTGCATCAAAAGGGATTCGGAGAAGAATTTTAGAAAATTTATGAAACATATCAGCCAAAAAAATATGAAAAAAGGTTATAATAAAAATTTTCCCCAACCAAACAGTGGCATATAAAAAGGTTCCTATTTTTAAAATGCTTTTTTTGGGTTTTTTGTCTGCATATTTTCCCATCAATAACTGCATTGCCATTGTTAAAAAAACAACTGCCGATGAGACTGATCCGATTTTTACATAATCACCTTTTAATATAATAAAAACAAAAATTGGCCAAACAATAACACCCACAATACTTTCGGCTCCATCTGCCATAAAAGCGAGTGTAGTACCCACATGCTTTTTCTTAAACAACTTTTTCCAGGTCTGAAAATATCCCCAAGAAAATTTCTCCCTGGTTTTGGGAATTGTTACATATGGCAATAATGAGCTTAGATATAGAATAACTCCCACTACAAACAAAGCATCATATCCAAATTTAACTATAACAAAACCAGCCACAACTGGAGCAATAACACCAATAAGACTTATTATTGACTGCATAAGTCCTAAAGCCTTACCCTTGTTCCTTTTTCCTGAAAATTTTGCAAAATCAACATGAAAAGGAACCCAATATAAAATTCTCCAGATTGTTATGATTAAAATCAAAAAAGGAACTATAAAATGGACATTTTCCATTGTTAAAACCTTTAAACCCAAATAATAAAGTGCTCCGCAAACAGTACTTAATTGTAAAGAGTGTTTAAAGCCAAATTTATTTAAAAACTGAGCTCCTAGAGGTAAAAAAAATAAATATAAAAGTTGTGATGCTAAGTAATATAAAGCTACTAATTGAATGTTTTTATTGAAAAGTTCATAGAGAAATATTGGCAAAAAAACACCAAAAAAACCACTGGCAATATTTGTTATGACATTGCTGGTTAATAATGATACTAGTCCATGAGAAAGTTTCCTTTCAAAATATTTAGTCTTCCTAAATGGCGAGTTCATTGATTTTTTTTATTTTTACTTTGTGTGGGACCAGGAGGATTTGAACCTCCGACCAATCGGTTATGAGCCGACTGCTCTAACCACTGAGCTATGGTCCCTTTTTCTCACCTTGCTACTATAAACAAAATAAACGCTCTGGTCAACACTTTTTTGAATAAATTTGAATAAATAAGTCTCTTTATATTTATTTAACCCAATGTTTCTTTTTAGTTTCTTTTTCTTCTTTTTTATTTTCTTGTTTAATTTTATTTTTCGCAAACCTCCTTAAATCACCAAGGTCTTCATTTCTAAGCTTTTCTGCTAAAATAAGTAGTTGCTGTTTTTTGTTTATTTCTGGATTTTCTATTACTTTTGCCAACAAAACCTCTAAAATAGCCCCAATTTGCGGACCAGGCTCTATTTTAAGTTCTTTTATTAAAATATCCCCATTTATTTTTAATTGTTTTACTGAAATTGGATCCTTTGAAACTTTCTCAACCATATACTGGAAATGTCTTAGTTTGTAAGGAACAGCCTTAGGGACTCCACTCCCCAATCTGTCACCGATTCGAACATCAATCAAGTCTTTTATGTTTTCTATACCAACTTTTTTCACAACCCGCCTCACTCCAGATTCCCCAACCTCATCAACATTGTAATAAAACATATGATTTTTAACGAGTAATGTTGTTTTATCAATTGTTTTTCTGGTAAATTTAAGTCTTTCTAGAATATTTTTAACCATTTTACTCCCCACATATTCATGATTATAAAAAGTTGCCTTTTCCCCAACACCTCTTTTAACAACTGGCTTTCCAATATCATGTAAAAAGGCTGCTAGTCTCACTTCTAGTTCCTTTGATGGGCATTTTTCTAGGCTTGCTACCAAATGTTTATAAACGGTGTTGTATTTACCATAATAATGATGGTGATTCTGCTCAACACCTATCGTTTCTAATACTTCTGGAATAATAAACTTCATCAAGCCTGTTTCAATAAGCAATTCCACCCCTCTCCCTGGATGCTCTGAAAGTATGATTTTTTCAAATTCATCTCTGATTCTTTCTATTGAAACGAAGGTTAGATTTTTAATTTTATATTGGATTGCTTTTTTAGTTTTTTCCTCTATTTCAAACCCTAAAGAGGTGGCAAAACGAACTGCTCTTAACATTCTAAGCGCATCTTCAGCAAAACGCTCTTTTGGATCCCCAACTGCTCTTATAAGTTTATTTTGAATATCTAAACTTCCCTTAAACAAATCTATTATTTGATATTCATCGGAAATTAAAAACTCTTTTAATTCCTTCTTTTCTTTTGTGAGTTGTTTTAATGCCATTGCATTGACCGTAAAATCTCTTCTCGAAAGATCTTCTTCTAATGTTTCTGCAAATTCAACCTCGTCTGGGTGTCTTTTATCTGAATAAACCGACTCTGTTCGATATGTTGTTATTTCAATATTCTCATTTTTTGAAATTTCTATTTGCGGTAGCTGAAAATTAAAATCTGCTTGATTGTATAAATTAATTGCTTCTGACATTAATTCTTTCCCTCTAACCGTAATTATCTCTTTAAAAGCACCCTTTTTATTGAAATATTTCCCAACCCAATCTATATGTTCCTTTTTTGCATCACCACTCATTGCATTAATTCTTTCAGCACAAAGCCCATCAATTAAATCCGCTTCTACCAAGATCTGATTTTCTAAATTTTCCCTTACAACACTAGGGTTGTGTGAAATTGCTTTTTTAAAAATTTCCACTTCTTTTTTCGGAAAAAATTCTTTAATTTCCTTTTCTATGATAAACTGAGATCTTTCTATATGTCCTGAGTTTTCTTGATTTTTAATAAGTGCCTTTCCAGAATCATGAAATATTGAAATAATCTCAATAAAATCAGGATTTATTCTCTTAAATGTTTTTGCTATTTCCAGGGCATTTTTTGTCACATTTTTTGAATGTTGAACGCTATGACCTTTGCATTTTATTTTTGCAAGATATTTTTCTTTGGCTATCTTGATAATTTTTTCCTTTATCTCTGGCTTTATTTCAATTTTATCTGACACAATTTCATATCCCGTGAGATATTTATCAGAAATCAAAACTGTTCCAAAATCATTTTCATATTTTGCATCCAAAAAAATCCCCATAACTTGCCTTGGAGTCGCATTTGTTGTAACATCCCAGTCTTTTGGGTTTTTTCCTAACAAAATATCCCTAACACAACCACCAACCACAAAAACCTCAAAGCCAGATTTTTCCAGTTTCATTAGAACGCGCTGAACGCTTTTTGGAATTTTTAATTTTTTCATACTTCTATATAAATGTGCCCCCGGCAAGAATCGAACTTACATCTAAGGCTTAGGAGTCCCTTGTTCTATCCATTGAACTACGGGGGCAATTTTTTAATGTGGAGATATGGGGAGTTGAACCCCAGACCTCTCCCATGCCATGGGAGCACTCTACCAACTGAGCTATATCCCCAATCACGGATTTTTAAATAAAACTTTCTTTATTTTACGATTTATTTAACTCCCTTCATCTTGTATACAACAAAATGCTTAAAAAATCAATTTCATTGTTTTTGTTTTTTTAATTTATTTTTAAAAATACTTTTAAACGCTTTTTTATAGTATTCTTTTTTATGTTTTGAATTTATATTCTTTTATTAATCTTAACACTCTTCAATGTTCCACATGGAACATTTAGGGATAATATTTTAGAAACATTTTATTATTTTTTAATTAAAACACTCACTATTTTTAATTATTTCTATTATTCTTTGTTATTTCTTTATTATCAATATTATGTTCTATGTGGAACAATTATAATTAACACAATAAACAATTGTTCCACATAGAACAATTGTTTACTTTTTCAATATTTCTCAAAATCTTTAAAAAAATCTTCTTTCTTTAATTTTGTAATTCAAATGATTCCTTCTACATTTCAAGTCATCTTATATTGTTCCACATGGAACAATATAAGATTCTATTATAAACAAAGTTTATTTATAATAATTAATAATTTTATATTCATTATCTTGTGAATTTTTTCAGATTTTTATCAATAATTAGACCTTCTTTTAGATTTTTTGTCAATAAAAAACATATTTTTTTCTTTCATTTTTTAGCTTTCTTTAGGCTTTTTAATGATTTTTGTCTTTTTTTGTTATATTTTATTGACAAAAACAGATAAATATGTCTTGACAAAACAACTTTTCTTGTTATTCTTTACTGTAAAGTTCTTTTTATTAAACAAATAGTTTAGTTATCTAAACTTTCAAATTGGCTCAAAGCCACCAACAAAAAGAGGTGCTTCTAATGAAAAAAATAAATTTGAGTTCTTTGTGTGTATTTTTTTTCTCCCTTTTTTTAATTTGTTGTTTTCAGACAACAGATAGTTTTGCATTTTTTTCACAAAAACAAGAAGGTGGGGATAATTCTTCGGTTTCCTCTGAAGACATCGTTGGAAAATCCTTCTTGTTATTCTATGGAGAAAGCCCAAAAACCCCCAGATCTCGGCTGGTCAAATGGCAAGAAGGTTTTGTGTTTTACGACCTCGAGGATGTTCCTCGAGAAGCTTATTTTTTCAAGAAAACAACTGAGGGAGAAGTCCTTGTTCTCAGGAATAAAAAGGGGCCGATATCTCTTTATCTGTCTAAAAAAAGGGGTACTGATGTTTTCGAGCTAAAAAGCGAAAAAGGTACTCTTCTTTGCCATTTAAAGCCTGTGCCAAAAGGTTTTGAGTATCTCGTTAAAGCAAAAAATCTTTACTATGGGGGCTCAGGCTCAAAAAACAAGCCAAATCCTGAAGCGCTCCCTGAAGCGCTCTACTTTTTGGAAAAAGGACTTGAAGTTGGAGCGGAAATAACCCGCTTCCAAATAGGAGTGCTGTTGTTTACACTCCAGCAGTATGAAGATGCAAAAGCCGCTTTTGCATCGACGGGAGATTTTGGACAATCAGCTGTTTGTGAAATTATGCATTCAGTTGAGAATAGAAATCCTATTCCCGATATCGAGAAAGTTGCTAAAAGAGCCTGGGAATCATTATTTGATGGGCAAGAATATCTTGGTTTCAAGGAGCGATTTACGCTTCTGGAGGCAGTTGCATATTCTTGTGGGGTCTCCGGAAGATATGATTTAGCAAAAGAGTACATTTCCAGGATAATATTCCAGGTAAATAATGAAATTTTAACCGGGAATGAAAATCCCGAGTTGTCAAAAATTGACATTAACAGATTGAAAAAAATGGAATATTTATATTCCATGAATCAATCATCAAGCACCTTTACTGCCAGTTGGAAGAAGGGGAGATAATTTTTTTGTTCTTTTAGGCCCCCATGATTAAAAACCATGGGGGCCTTTTTTATTTTAATTTTTTGAAACTTGACAATTTTTTCTTTTTAAATAAAAAGTTTTTCCTTTTTTCCACAGTTTATCCACATTTTTAAGCTTTTAGTTTATTGATAAAAGAAAGAAACTACTCTACAATGAAAAAGTGAATATTTAAAAGACAAAAAAATGACCAACGAGGAGCTGTGGCAAGCTGTGTTGGGGGAAATGGAGCTATCAATTTCAAAGGCGAGTTTTACTACATGGTTTAAAAGTACCTCTATTTTTGGTATCACTGATAATTTACTTATTGTTTCTGTTCCTAATATTTTTGCCAAAGAATGGCTGGAAAAAAAATATAAAACACAAATAATAGACGCTGTACAACAATATCGAAGAGAAATTAACGCTCTTTCATGTAGAATAGGTAACTCTGATCCTTCAGATTTAAATGGAATTAAAAAACCAAAAATCAATCAAAACACTAATACAGTTGCTGACATTAAAAAAATAAACAACAATCAACGCTCTTTCACAAATCCAACCTCACAAAAAAATATTTATAGGTCAAATCTTAATAGTAGATATTCTTTTGATAGTTTTGTTGTTGGAGGAAATAATGAATTGGCTTATGCTGCTTGTCGTTCAATTGCTGAAGCTCCTGGTAAAAACTATAATCCTTTATTTATTTATGGTGGTGTTGGTCTTGGAAAAACACACCTTTTACAGTCAACGGGAAATTATGCGGGAAAACTTAACCCTAACATTAAAATCCGTTATGTAAGTATGGAAAGATTTACAAATGAACTTGTGGATGCAATTCAAAAATCTAAAGCAAAGGAATTTAAAAACAGTTATATTGATTTAGATATTCTAATTCTTGATGATGTTCAATTTTTGGCTGGAAAAGAAAAAACTCAGGAGGAATTTTTTCACATTTTTGAATCTCTTTATCAATTAGGAAAACAAATTATCCTAAGTTCTGATAGAGCTCCTAAATCAATTCCAACAATTGAAGATCGTTTACGATCGCGTTTTGAGGGGGGGATGATGGCAGATGTAAATAAACCTGATTTAGAAACAAGAATTGCTATTATAAATAAAAAATTGTCTGAAAAAAACTTTTCTATACCCGAGGATGTTGTTGAATATTTAGCAATTAATATTTACCACAATGTACGAGAATTAGAAGGTGCTTTAAATAAAATAATTGTTACTTTTCAACTTAGGAATACAACACCAACAATTGAAGATGTTACTGAGATGACAAAGGATGTTATTTCTATTAATAGACAAAAGGATTTAACTGTTTCAAAAATAATCAAGTCTGTGGCTGATTTTTATGATGTAAAACCTGAGGAAATTATTGGGAAATCTCGTCAAAAAAAAGTTGTGAAACCAAGACAAATTGTTATTTATTTTTTAAGACAAGAATTAAATTTATCCTTTCCTGAGATTGGAAAGTCTTTGGGAGGAAGGGATCATTCTACTGCAATTTATGGTTATGAAAAAATAAACAAGGAATTGGAAAATAATCTTTTAATGAAAGATCAATTGAAATTTATAAAGGAAAAATTTATTGAATATTAAAAATTTGTGAATAAGTATGTTTAAAACTTGTTTACTGTTTGTTATTTAATTGTTTAGTTATTTATTCTTTTTTGTTAATAACTTTTTCGAAAACTTATTTTCTTATCAAAAAATGAGTTTTCAACAAATCCATTAACAGTCATTGTCTTTTTATGTGTTAGTTTTATAGACAGAAATTTACTTTTATTTAAAGCTTTTATTAGACTTATACACATCTTTTGTTGTCTAATAGATAATAATAATAAGATATATATAAAGATATTATTAAATAATTACAGAAAATGAAATTTACTTGCAAAGCGATTAATTTAAGAGAGGGGATATCAAAAGTTGAAAGGATTGTTTCAAAACAAACAACACTTCCAATTTTAGGAAATATATTAATTTCATCAGAAAAAGGTAGATTGGTTTTAGCTGCAACAAATCTAGAGATAGCAATCAAGGTTTATATAGGAGCTAAAATAGAAAAAGAGGGAAGTATAACGATTCCTGCAAGAATTGTTGGAGGTTTTTTAAATACCATAAAAGATGAGGTTGTTTCTGGTGAACTTGAGGGATCGGAATTAAAAATAACTACAGAAAATCATAAAATAAAAATAAAAGGAATTGATGCAAAAGATTTTCCTATTATCCCAGATGTTCCAGATGAATCATTTTTTTCCATTGAACCTAAAAAATTAAACAAAGCTATTTCAGGAGTTCTCGTTTCTGTTGCTCACAATGACACAAGACAGGAATTAAATGGAATATTGATGAAATTTAAAAATAACTCAATCACATTAGCATCAACTGATAGTTTTAGATTAACAGAAATTAATATTGATGGAATTGAAGTTGAGGACGAAGAGAGTTTTGAAACATTTAAAGAAAAAAAATCAGCAATCATTATTCCAGCACTAGCGTTAATGGAAGTTCAAAGAATTGCAAGAGATGAAGAAATTAATATAGTTATTGAACAAAATCAATTATTCATAAGCACAAGTGAAATAAAAATAGTTTCAAGATTGATAAATGGAAATTATCCTGAATATAAACAGGTTTTACCCAAGAAGTTTGATATAGAACTTGAAGTAGAGAAAGAAAAACTGATAAATGCTGTTAAAATTGCTTCTTTAGTAACAAACTCTCAAAATGGAGAGGTTAATTTTAAAAATACCAAAGAATTAGATGCCTTATTAATTACTGCACAATCAATGGATTCTGGTGATAATCTCTCAAAGATACCAGCAAAAATATCAGGTACTGATTTTGAAATTTTATTTAACTGTAGATTTATACTCGAGGGTTTGTCTAGTATTTTATTTGATTGTGAAAAAGTTTTAATAAAATTAAATAAACAAAAATCACCAGTGGTTTTTAAAAGAATAAAAACAAAAGGGGAGGTTGATGAATCCTTTTCTTATGTTATTATGCCGATTATAAAATCCTAGGGATTGGAAAAATAAAAAATGAAGAGTTTTGAGACTTTATTAAAAAAAAGAGTAAAAAACAGCTCTGAATTATCTTTTGATATACACATATTAAGACAAACAACAGATTTGGTTATTCAAGATATGTTTGGTGATATAGGGAGAAAAAATATTAAAGTTAGTGACTGGAAAGGCGGAATCCTTTTTTTATCAGTTTCAAAATCAACATGGAGGAGTGAGGTTGTGTTATTGAGAAATAAAATGACAACTGAAATTAATAAAAAAATCAAACAAAATATAGTGAAATTTATTAAAACAAATAAATGAAAATTATAAAAATATTTGAAAAAGGTGTTGCATTTTTAGAAGAGGGACCTGTTTCAATAAAAACTATTTTAATTTCTTTTGTGACAATTGTGGGAATTAGATATCTCATTGAAAGTATGTTGTTTGGTTTACAAACATATAATTTTTCTTTTTTAACAGGTTCTTTATTGCACGGAACTTTTTTATTTTTTTTAATGGTGTATGTTGCAACTTTAACTTTTTTGGTTATTTTTACTAAAGAAAAAATATCAAAATTAGCAACTTTTTTATTATGGGGACAGTGGGTGATGGTGTTGCCACCAATTATCGATAAGTTAATTTTTAGAGAAAAAGATTTTTGGAGTTTTTATATTTTTGATAGCGCATTAGGTGTTTTGGAAAGATTTTTTCTTTTTTTTGGTAATAATCCTTCTTTTGGTATTACATATGGAACTAGGACGGGAATTTTTTTAGCAATGGTGGGGCTTGGATTTTATGTAGGAATTAAAAAAAGAAGTTGGATGAAAGGAGTTTTTGTAACTTTAATTATATACACAATATTGTATATTTTTGCTGTTTTCCCCAGTTTATTAACATTTTTAATAGAAGGTTTATCAGGAGAAAATATTTTAAAAATTAAAAGCAGTGATGTTGCAACAACCTTTTTAACATCAATGGAAATTTTTGATTTTGATAAAAAACCAATGAAGATAGCGCTTCACTTTAGAGCATCACTTTTTTATACTGTTGTGTTGTTTATAAATTTAATTTTTTTACAATTTATTTTAAGTAAAGAGAAATTTTTTGCACTATTGAAGAATGTTAGATATCCACAAATGTTTTTTAATAGCGGTTTGTTTGTTATTGGGCTAATGATGGGTTATTTTTATTTTAAAAAAAATATATCTTTTGATATTTTTAGTTTTTTAGTGGTGATTAATTTATTAATTTCAATTTTTTGTGCCTGGTTTTATTCTGTTTTTATAAATGATATTGAGGATAAAAAAATAGATGAAATTACAAACAAAGAAAGACCGCTAATTAAGAAAATTTTTTCAGAAAATGAATATTTAGATATAGCACTTATTCCAATGGGAATGTCTCTTTTAACATCGATTATTGTTGGACCCAAGTTTTTTTTAATAATGTGTGTCTATTTATTAATAACCTGGATCTATTCTTGTAAACCAATGAGATTAAAGAGGTTTGTAATTATTTCAAGCATTGTTTCCTCTGCAGCATCACTTTTGTTTTTATTTATGGGTTTTATTGTAATTTCAAATGGGCAATCCTTGGAAAATTTCCCATGGAAGATAGCTTTATTTCTATTTGTTGTTTATACACTTTTAATCCCAATGAAAGATCTTAAGGATATTGAAGGAGATAAAAAGAATAGTGTTACAACAATACCAACCCTTTTAGGTGAGGAAAATGCACGGTTTTTCTTTGGAGCGACAATTTTTATTAGCTATTTAATGTCAATAATAGTTTTAAATGAAAAAAACCTTTGGCCTGTTGCAATATTTTTTGGAGCGATTAATTATTGGATTTTAAATAACAAAAAAATAAAAATAAAAAACCTAAATTGGTGGGTTTTATCAATTATTTTTATTTATGGGATACTTCTTTTATCAATAATATTTTTTTAAATTTTGCATAAAACAAAAATGTGTTATAATCAAAACAAGTTTAAAAGAAATATAAATATGTTTTGGTGTAGAATTTTTTATCAATCATCAAAAATAAAAATAAATGAATAAAAATAACAATTTTAAATCACCAATTAAAAAAGGGGCTATGTTTTTTGCTATCCTCGCTTTTGCTTGGATTCAATTTTCATCAGCTGATGAAAACGAACCCAACTATTTTGAGGATTTAGATGGTGATGGCTTAACAAATCAAGAGGAGTTAGCCTTAGGAACAGACCCTAACAAAGCAGACACAGATGAGGATGGATATTCTGATGGAGTTGAGGTTGAAGGAGGGTTTGATCCGTTGGTAAAAAAAATAGAGACACAAATAAATTCAATAGATGGGTCAAACATAAACACGACTACTAAAAAAACAGAAGGAGAAATCACCAATAACCCTCTTGATAAAATTGATACACAAAAAATAAATGCAACAGAAGTTTTTTTGAAAAACATAAAAGAAGATAAAGAAGAAGAATTAAAATTACTCAACCAAGCATCTATTGATGATGAAATTTTAAAAACAGTGGCAGCATCAGAAGATGCCACAAAATATTCCTTAACAGAGGAGGAGGTGCAAGCCATCGTTGAAAAAACAATTCAAGAAGTTAATTTAGATGAAGAGTTGGAAATAATTTCAGATGAAGAGTTGAATATTCAAGAGGAGGTGACTGAAAAAAATGATCAAACCCTTGAAGAAGAAAAAGCTGCTGTTGAAGAATATTTTGTTGCAGTGGGATATATAATGTTTGAAGAAGCTCCATATCTGTTTCAAGACAGTGATAATATAATTGGAATGGCAACTAGTTTAATAGGCGGGATAGGTATTGATATTGAAGAAGGTGACTCTTCAAAAGTTACTGATCTTAAAGGAAAATCAGAAACTATGTATGAAAAAATCAAAGCACTGGAAGTACCATATGTATTAAAAGATGTCCATAAAATGGGATTATCCTTGCAAAAATATATGCTTGGTCAGGATGAAACATTGGCAACGGATAAAGATGATCCTGTTGCACTAGTATCTATGCTTGGAAAAGTGCAAGCAGTTATGTCTGAAATGGATGTCTTAAGTTCTGATACAACAGAAATTTTAGATCAATTTGACATTGATTCTTTTGATATTTCAGAAATAACAAACTCTGTTGATGTGGATCAACTAATGAACACATCTTCAATGTATGGTTTATAAGAATCAATTTTAAATTAAAAATTTCAGATATAAGGTATAATATTTATACGGAGCAAAAATGATAAAAATAAAAAAAATAACAGCAACGATAACTATAGCGGCCTTTCTTTTTGTTACAATCATGCCAACAACAGTTTGTGCTGAAATGTGGGGAACAAATATTGCATCTGGTCTTATGCAACAAGCAATGCAACAGGTTTTTGAGATTACCAGAAAGACAGTTCTTCAGACTCTTAAAAAAGAGGCGAATAATATGATTAAAGAAAGTATTGAAAAGGCTGTCTCAGGTTCATCTGGAGAATCTATGGTTATTTCTAGTTATGAAGATTTTATTTTTGGAGCAGCACAAGTAGCTGCTGAGAACAAATTAGAAGATTTCTTTTCAGTTATACAAGAAGGTGTTTCTACTTCAGAAAGGGATATGTTAAGAAATGTTGAACAAACAATTAGTAGTCAACTTTCTCCTGGGCAACCAGAAGCAACATTACATGAATTAGTTGATTCAGATGATCCAATTGGTGATGTTTTTGATCAAACAAGGGGAGGAGGCGTAGGAGCTTTTCTTTCTTATCAATTTGGGGACTATAATAACTCAACAAATGCTTATGTTAATGCCATGGAAGTTATAGATAATGAGGCAATGCAAAAAGCTCAAGCCCAAGAAGCAGAAGCCATTGCGGGTGGTGGGTTTAACACTATCACGGAAGGAAATAAAGTTATCCCAGGAAAAATTTCCCAAGAAATTGTCGCTGCTGCTGAAACAATGCCAATTGAGATGATTAATAATGCTGGTTCATTGGAAGAAGTCATTGCAAGTTTTGTGGTTTCTTCGGTCACATCTTTTGTTAAAAGTGGAATCAATGTTGTGGCAAAACCAATCAATAATGAAGTTCGAAGAATAGAAAGAACTATTGGAACAGACGGTATAAATGTTCTTCAAGATAGAATTAAAAAAGGTCTTACAATTTAAACAGCAAAAAAATGATATCTTTCAAAAACAAAAAAAAATGGCTCAAAGCGATATTGCCAATAGTAATAATTTTTTCCTTTTTTATTATAAATATAAATCAAACAAATGCAGCAGAGGGCTGGCGAATGATTGGTGATACAGGGGCCGCAGATTTGGCAGATGCTGGAGAAATAGACGGGAAAAATGGCGGTTTTCTTGGTCTTCCTACGCCCTCTAAAATAATGGACAATATGATTGTGGGATGCTTGCAATTATTGCAAGCATTTAGTGGTTTCATCTTGGGTGTGGGGATGAGTGTTGTTGATATGACAATGACAGATCAGTTATATGAAGAAGTTTTTTTCTCTGGCAATGCGCTCACAGCAATTAACACTGGCTGGGGATTAGTGAGGGATTTTGTGAATATATTTTTCATCTTAATTTTGATTTTTGTAGCAATCGCTACCATTTTGAGAATTAATAAATATTCAGACAAAAAATTTATTATCTATGTTGTTTCAGCTGCTTTGTTTGTCAATTTTTCAAAACCAATTACACTTTTTTTTATTGATATTTCAAACTTAGCAATGTCATTTTTTCTAAGCAATATAAAAGAAGGATCAGCTAGTTATTCAGCCGCGCTTCTAAATTCAGTGGGAATGGGAGCCTCTTTTAAAAGTGAAACAGGTGGCTCCAATGTAGCACTATATATTAGCATGATAATTGAGGCAATTTTTAAATTTATTATGGGAATTATGCTATTAGCTCTTGGAATGTCTCTTATTCTTAGACTTATAGCTCTTTGGGTTTTAATAATCCTTTCCCCTTTAGCTTTTTTTGCATTAGCACTCCCAGGAACGGCCATTGGAAGTATAAAAACCACCTGGTTCAGTAAATTGACATATTGGTGTGCTTTTGGTCCGGTAATGTTATTTTTTCTTTGGCTAGCACTTGTTTTGGTTAGTGCTGTTAGTATTAATGTTACAGCTAGTGGGGGTGGAGTTCAGATGGCAGGAACTCAATCAGAAAACTTAGTCATAGGCGCTCTTAGAATATTAGTCCCATTCAGTGCTTGTATTTATATGTTATTTTATGGTTTTGATCTTTCTAAAAAAATCGCAAGTCAAGCAGGTGATGGTGCTGCTTGGGGATTGGGAAAGGCAGGTAAATTAGCTAAAGGAGCTGTCTATGCAGGAACTTTGGGATATGGTTTGGGATATGGTAAAGCTGCTGTTGATAACACAAAAACTTGGTACAAAGAAAACAACGAAGCCAGAATGCTTTCCAAGAGAGCCCAAATTGGAAGTAAGTCTGCTAAACTTGCTCACCAACAGAAATTACAACAAGAACAAACAAAAAACTGGGATGAAAATGGTATTCCTAATGAAGATGCTTTAAAGAAAATGTTAAAAGCAAATCCAACCACCTTAAACTCTCTTGCAAATTTAGCTGGTGGGAAGGGTTCAAACACCACAGCACAATTAATTGCTAGAAAAAAAGCAGCAGCAATGAAGTTAGCAGAAGATGGGAAATTAGGCATGACAAAGGATGACGATAGCTATGCTAGAGCTTATGAGTTGTTTAAAAACAGCCCAGAGGCTTTGGATAAATTTGAAAAGCTCGCCAGAAAGAAAAATAGAGGAGAAATGATTGAACATGAAATTAGCAGAAATATGAGCAAAGAACTGGATAAAAAAGTTATAGACGAAAATACCAAACTGGGTGGAGTTTCAATGAGTAAAGAATCTGAGGATAGATTTAGAGAAAAAGCAAGAAAGGAATATATTGAAAAAACATATAGTGATAATTTAGGGAAAATGAAATTGAGTGATATAACCGATCAATCTGTAGATTTCTTAAAAAATGATAATGTTAAAACTTATATAAAAGAAAAACAAGCAAGTGGTGATGATAGATTTAGTCAAGAACAACTTCGAAAGCATGCAGCTGAAAAAACAGATGGGTTGAAACAAGAAGCATTAAAAGAAATTATTTCAGGTATAACCAAAGAAGATTTGGGAGATAATGAGGCAAGAAAAGCAATGAAAGGAATGAATGAATAAAATAAAAAATAAAAATGCAAGAAATAGAAAACGAAAGATTAATAAGGAAGCAGGCTTGTCCAATGAGTGCTAGTGTTCATTGGGATCCAAAAGATGATACACAAAATGATGATTTAGGTTGGTTGGAAATTTATAATAAATTGCCTTATCAAATTAGATTAGGACTTGTTGTTGAAAAAACAGAAGAGAATATTATCAGAATTGCAAAGAAGTTTAATATTTATAAAATTTCTGAAGTTGGTGAAATTTCTAGAATTATTAGAGATTCTTTTGTTGAAGGAGTCTTTAATGAGGAAAAGATTAAAAAAAGAATTGTCGAGAGAATAAGAATTGATGAAAATGAAGCAGAAAAGCTCATTGTTGAACTTTTTAGTCTTCGGAAAAAAATCAGCGACATAGAAAACAGTGGTTTGGATATTGAAATAGAAAGAATGCCTTTAATTTCAGCACTAAAAAAATTTCCAGAAATAGGGAAGCAATTATTAGGGGAGAGCAAGATAAAAATTTCAGAAGAAATAGAACCAAGAAAGCAATCAATAGAGAATTGGCTAGATGATTACACTATACAAAAAGGCTCTCAAGCACACAACAATCTAGAGAGAAGTGATTATATTTTTAACTCAAAAAATGTAAGCAACCTAACCTTTTTAGAAAAAAAAGCTCTTTTAATGATTTTGGAGTCTTATGATGAGAATAGTGACCTTGAAATTGATGCCAATAGAAAAATAATTTTATTCAATAACACAGCGGGTGAAATTTCAGAGAAATTAAAAGAATCTTTGGAAAATAAAAAGCAACAAGAAACGGAAGAGTTTATAGAGAGAGAAATTAGGGAAGTGCAAGAAAAAGAAATTCCATCAACAGAAGATCAAGAGAAGAAAGTTTATGATGAAAAAACAGAAGAGATGGGGAAACTAAAAGAGACGGAAAGTGAAAAACAAAAAACCACTGAAGAGGAGGGTGAAATACAATCAAAACACCTTATAAACTTGAAGGATGTTTAATAAAAAGCAAATATGAATTTCAATGTTCCACAATATATCGAAGTTGAAGACAAGTTAGCTTTTCAACTAACAATAAAACAATTGGGTTGGTTGGCCCTAGGAGCCACAGGACTGTTTTTTTTGTGGCAAACAGATTCAATAGCGGCTTTAGTGCTAATAGGTGCACCAGTTGTACTTTTGTCCTTGGCTTTTGCTTTTTATAAACCAGCGGGAATGACCTTTCTCCAATTTGTTTTAAATGGGATTTCTTATTTATTTAAACCGAAGGTTTTAACTTGGCATAGAAATATAAGAAATGAAACGAGAGAGCCAGTAAAGAGAATAAAGGAGGATGAAAAAGCTTCAATTAATAGATTTGTTAAAGAAAAGGAATTGAAAAACTCAAGTAACTTAGCTGATTTATTAGACAAGAATAGTAAAATTTGATTATTAATTTTAGTTTTATGGCAGGAATGGTGGGTTCTAGTATGCAAGAAGAATTAAATGTTTCCGAAATTAAAGACGGGACAGTTGTTGTTAAAGATGGCTCCTTAAGAGCGGTTTTAGCTGTTTCTTCAATAAATTTTGATTTAAAATCTAGCACAGAACAGGAGGCTATTATTTTTGCATACCAAAGGTTTTTAAATTCATTAGATTTTCCAATACAAATAGTTATTTCTACTAGAAAATTTGATATCAAACCATATTTAGAGATGCTTGAAAGAAAAAAAGACACAGAAAGAAATGCTTTGCTTAGAAATCAGATAGAAGATTATCTAAACTTTATTGGAGAATTAGTTAATGTTTCTAACATTATGTCAAAATTGTTCTATATAGTAGTTCCTTTTTACGCTGTAGAATCTAAAAAAACAGGATTTCTTGATAAAATGTTGGCAAAACTAACACCTCGAAAAAATATTTATCAAGAAAGAGAGCAATTTGAAACATATAAAAATCAACTTTTTCAAAGAGTTGAAGAAGTTAAAGAATCACTCTCCGGTAGTGGGATTAGAATTGTGCCATTAAACACACAAGAGTTGATAGAAATGTATTATAACTGCTATAACCCTTCAGAGTTTGAACATGTAGCAATACCAACACTAGAAGATTTAAACCTTGAAAGAGAATAATTTAAAAATATGATAGAACTACCTAAATTCGGAAGAATAAAAGAAAATAAAACAATTTCTGGGAAGACCACTACTTTGAAGCAACCAGAAATTCACGAAGAAGCTTCTTCTGATTTATTAAATAAAGAAAGGCTTTATCAAGAGGGATTGGCTAGGGTTATAGATTTAATTTCACCATCTGCTTTTGGAGTCTCTAGTTCAAATTTGCAGATAGGAGATACTTTTTGCAGAACTCTTTTTGTTGCTGCATATCCAAGAGCACTTGCAATGGGCTGGATGAATCCAATAATTGGAATTGATCTTCCACTGGATATATCAATGTTTATTTATCCTGTTGATACTGGAACTATTTTAAAAAAACTAAGAAAAAAAGTCACACAAATTCAATCAGAGATGAATATTGAATCAGAAAAGGGTTTAACAAGAGATCCAATTTTAGAAATGGCATACAGTAATGTTGAAACCTTAAGAGATCAACTCCAGGAAGGTGCAGAGCGTTTTTTTAAGTTCGGGCTTTATTTTAATGTATTTGGAGAGACCAAGGATGCTCTAGACAAAAACACAATTATGTTAGAATCTCTGCTGAATGCTCGGTCAGTATATACAAAAAGATCTATTTTTAGAATGAAAGAAGGTTTTGTTTCTACAATTCCTCTTGGAATTGACAGATTGATTAATGGTAATGCACTAAACACATCACCACTTTCAACAACCTTCCCTTTTGTTTCTGCGGATGTAACCTCTAACCAAGGAATTTTATACGGAATTAACAGGCACAACAATTCCCTTATATTATTCGATCGTTTTTCTATGGAAAATGCGAATATGGTGGTCTTTGCTAAATCAGGTGCTGGAAAAAGTTATACTGTTAAATTGGAAATTTTAAGATCTTTAATGATGGGCGCAAGTGCTATTATTATTGATCCAGAAGATGAATATAAATATCTAGCAGAAACAGTAGGAGGCTCTTATTTGAGAATTTCTTTAAACACAAAAAATCACATTAACCCCTTTGATTTATCAATAGAGGAGGGTGTTGAAGTAGAAGATATTATAAGAAGCACAATATCATCAATGTTAGGGCTTTTAAAATTGATGTTAGGGACTTTAACGCCAGAAGAAGAATCAATTCTAGAACAAGCAATTAGAGAAACATATGCAGTTAGAGATATAACAGAAGACACTCCATTGGACGATTTGAAAGATAGAGCTATGCCAGTACTGCTTGATTTATATGAAGTGTTGTCAAATATGAAAGGTGTGGAGGATATTACTATTAGATTAGAGAAATATACAAAAGGAATTTTTTCAGGTTTTTTGAATAACAGAACAAATATTTCTCTCGATAATCAATTGGTAGTTTTTAATATTAGAGACCTAGAAGATGAATTGCGTCCAATGGCGATGTATATGATTTTAAACTATATTTGGAAAGAAGTTAGAATTAATGTTAAAAAAAGATTAATTGTTGTTGATGAGGCTTGGAGAATGATGGAGCATGAAGAAGCTGCAAGATTTTTATTTATGGTCGCAAAAAGAATTAGAAAATATTATGGAGGATTAACTACTATTACGCAGGACATTTCTGATTTTATGTCATCTAAATATGGGAAACCTATTGTCTCAAACTCCTCTATCCAAGTGTTAATGAAACAATCACAATCAGCTATTGATGTCATTGCTGACACCTTTTATCTAACTGATAGAGAAAAATATCTTTTAATGGATTGCGGAGTTGGGGAGGGAATTTTCTTTGCTGGTTTAAAAAGAGCTGCTATCCAAGTAGTGGCGTCATATGACGAAGATAAACTAATTACTACAAATCCCGCACAACGAATTGAACTTGAGAAAGAAAAAGAAGAAGAAAACGAAGCATAATTTTAAAAAGGTGTTTGTAATTTATAATTATATTGGGTATGTCTGGGGAAAATGAAAAAAGAGTAAGGCAAATATTAAATGGAATTAAAAAAAATTCTCCCAAAGAATCTTCTTTTCAGTATGTAAAATCTTCACGGATTGACAAAGAAAAAGAGGTTGGTCATTATAACAATCTTCAACAAGCAAGGCTGGAAAACTACAAGACAAATAGACCATTAGAGGGAAATGCAGGACAATATAACCAAACAGCAAAAAGAAAAGAAGGTACTAAATTAATGGCCGCAAGAGGAATATACAAAGCAGCTACAGGCCCAAAGGCAATGCTCCCAGCTAGAGTTATAAGATTAGGAAATAAATTAAGAGCAAGAATGATGGAAGGCGATAGTTCTGCGATTCAAATAGCTTATTTACTAGCATTCTTTCTTGATTTTATGGATATAATTCCAATAGCAGCTTTTATATTTAGCTTTATTTTTTCTCCATTGCTTTTTATAATGCTTTGGGGATATGGGAACTGGAAAGTTAAAACACTTAGAGCCTTGTTGTTATTTTTAGAAATAATTCCAATTGTTGGCGCTTTGCCGTTAAATATTGTTTGTGTTATGCACGCAAATCATGTTCTGAAAAAAAGAATAAAAAAAGCGAAAAAAAAGTACAGAGAGCTCGAAATGTTAGCGAAAACTGCACAATAATAAAAATAAAAAATGTTAAAAAATCAAAAAATAAAAAATAAAAAAAACATAATCTTTGTGATTTTGGTGAATCTTATTTTGGTTATTTTTTTGACTAATTTTTTTCTTGAAGATGTTAGGGCTGGTGGATTTTTTGAATGGATGATTACAACAGTATTTTTGCTGTTTATAGCACCTTTTTTTATTATTAAAAATATTTTCAAAGAAAATCCTAAGGAATATTTTTTACAAAATAATTTAAATTTTAAAAATTTAATGACTTCGTTAGGAATAACAATTATTTTTTTTGCAGTAATAGTACTTTTTGTGCTAAAATTAAATTGGCAAGAAAATATAAGAGTTTCTTCTTGGGTAATAGCAAAAGATGTTAAAATAATGCTATTTGTTGATCTTTTCATTCTTCCCTTTGTGGTTTTTGCAAAAGAGTTTTTTTTCAGAGGATTTGTAATGAAAGGACTAACTTCAGTTATGAGTATTTTTTATGCTATTATTACCCAAGCCTTCCTTTTTTTAGTTTATGAATTGGGTACTACAGGAATGATTTCAGGAAAAAGTATGCTTTTGATATTAATGCCCAACATTTTATTTGGATTTATTGCTTATAAAAATAAATCTATTTTTGTCTCAACAGCATTCCATTGGATATATTTATTAATATTAGATATTTATTTTTATTCACAATTTACTTCTTAGGGTTCTAAACAAAAACAAACTATGAAAAAATACAAAAAAATAGCAAGAATTTGCTTTTTAGCACTGGTACTGTTTTTATTAAAAACAGACTATGTGTTTGCTCAGGCTCAATGTCAAGTTAGTGCTACAAAAGGAGCAACCGTTAACCTTGAGAGAATGGCGGAATGTATGGAGGATAGATATGGTTTTGATAAAGATGCTTTAAGGAGATCGGTAAAAAAAGAAATGGTACCAACTGTTGAGATTAGTTTCAATAAAACGAATCCAAAAGAGGGGGAAAAAGTGACAGCGCTCTCAGCTCCAAAAGGTTTTAAAACTGATACATCTAATTTATATTATACCTGGTATATTGTTCATTCGGATGATGAAGGGAGAGCCTTAAACACTATTGAAGCAGGAAAGCGAGAGGCGATGGGAATTTTAGCAAGAGGAAATTTTGACGCAGACCTTTTTGGTATAAATTATGCAGCTATACCAGCCGCATTAGAAGATGAAGATGGTTTTGATGCTAGTTATGGTGGTCTTGATGGAGTTGGTGCTAAAACAGGAAACGGAGTTGGTTTTTATGATGATGATCCAGCAGTAATGTTCGATGCTGACAAACAAATAGTAAGATATAGTGCTATAACGAGATGTTATGATCATAATTTTGGAAAACAAGTTTCTAGTGATAATATGGGGGATTCAGAAGAGGATGCAAGAGCTGGGAGAGATGAAATTGTAAGATGTAGTCATGAATTTGGAAATTGTGGAGTTGGGCGTGTTGGAGATGGTGATTTTGGTGTTGCAGAAGAGGAATGCTGGGGCACGGACCCAACAAATGCTGATACGGATGGAGATGGAGTTGAGGATGAAGCCGATTTAGCTGGCTTAAATCAAACCCAATTTACTTGGATTTATAGACCTGGAGACAGAGTTGGTGTTGTTATCGAAGGAACTTCAATGATTCCAATTTCTGAAGGTGGAGAAACAGAAACTTCGACACTTACTGGTTATAATGTTACTAATCCCATTACAGGAGTCGTACAAACTTTTGCTACTAGCGGTGAAGCTTCGGCTTTTTGTTCAACATTTTTACCAGACAATCTTAATCTAGGAGATAGCACCATTTCCACTGATATGTCTTTATTTAATGATGGTATGGCAAACTATGATTCTTGTGATAATAGTATTATTGAAGTATATGGCGCTGGAGTAACTGATGATAGTGGGGAGTTAAATGCTTATTATAAAATAATGTGGGCAACACCAGCTATTTGTTCAACTCATGACAATAGTATGAGACTACAACTTTCTACAGGAGCTCCATTGAGCGATGATAAGTGTGAGCCAGGTAATAGTGATTGGGGTTTTAATTATTTTGGAACTATTCCTGTGAACGAGTCAGGGGGAACTATTCTTGATCCAGAACTGAGCGTTATACCAGAAAACCCTCAATTTGATGCTGTGGAAATGAATGTAGAAAATAAAAGATCTGACCTTATTCAGATAAATGCTAGTTTGAGCAATGAAGGTGTTAATGAAGATTATTTGTTTTATCAATGGCAAATTGATCGTTGTAATGGTAATGATTTTAGCGATTGTGAGCATATTGTTCCCAATGCAAGTTTAATATATGAAAGTTTTACTGAGGGGATGGGTGTTAGGGAATTGAAATTTTTTCCTACAAGTGCAATTTTTGGAGCACTCTCTGGTTTACCAGCATTGGCCGCTACTGACAACAAGGTATGGCTAAGGGCAACTGTAATAGTTAGTGAGCACGAATCTTTAGCTGGAGGAACATCACTTGATGTGGATGGTAGAACTGTGGGTGCAGTTGAAAGAATCTATTTTCCAGTTATTAGAAATGTTGTGGGGATGAATTTATATAAAGCAATAAGAGACACTGCTAGTGGGACATGGAGAAGGGGGCCAGCAATTTGTGATACTGGTTTATATGAAGATATTTGTCCAGTATATCCATATGAAGTTTTGATTGCAGAAACTGTTACTGCAGATGGAACCCCAGCATTCGATAGGTATAACTGGAAAATAAACGACAATAGCATTGGCGCAGTTGTGAATTGTAGAATTTTTGGAGGTGTTGGTTGTGGAACCGCCCCAGAAGAAGAAATGTTTTTCCCTGTTACTGCTGGAGAAGATTCAATAATGTCGATTTCTGTTTCTAGTAAAAGAAGTAATGCAACAGAGGGTTCGGCAGATTTTGTTTCTCAAAGAATTCTAACAGTTGCAGGTCCTAGAGCTGTGGTTGAAAGTGTTGACGGCAATGCTGTTGCCACAACAAGATTTGATGGAACACTTTCTGATACTGTATATGAAGCAGATAATGGCACAACTGTTAGCTTCAGAGCAACTGTGGTTCCAAGGTATATGAGTATTAATACTGATGCCGTTCAAGATGATGATGAAGTTGATTTGGTTTGGTATATAAATAATATAGAAGTTGACGATGACTTTCTTGTTACAGGAAACAACACTATGAGATTAAATACAGTTCTTAATGGTGATCAAATTACATTTACAATTCCAGCAGATATGACAATTGGAACGGGAATAGACCTTAAGGCTAGACTCGTGAAAAGTTTTTCTTCGGGAGGTGCGAATGAATATGTTGAGATGCTAAAAGACACTTGGGGTGTTATTGATTCTAATACATTAGCAAGAGACACTGCTATTTCAGTGAAAGTTGGTTTTAATATGGCTTTAGCTCAGGATGTTACACTTAAGCAATATCTCGCTTCTTCAATTAGCAACGCCCCTCATTATTTGCTGTTTATAATTCGGTTGGCGATTGCAATGGTTTTGGTTTGGAGTGTAATGTTTGGTTTGTCTTATGCTGTTAAATTAAATAAAGAGCTATGATAATAAAAAATATGAAATTAAAAAAATTTCGAATCTTAGCAATGATTAGTTTTTATGGTATTTTTGTAACAAACAATGTTTTTGCTGGTAGCTATACAACACGAGAAATTGTACCAGGTGAGACTACAGGATCAAATGATTTCTTATCTTATTTAAATTCATTGTATACTTTTGGTGTAGGCATTTCTGCTTTACTAGCAATTTTTATGATAGGATTTGGTGCTTTTAAATACACTGTATTTTCTGCTGGGAATGCATCTACAATGAGTGACGCGAAAGAAACAATATATAGTGCTATTTTTGGACTGGGAATAGCACTTACGGCTTGGTTGATTTTAAACATTATTAACCCAGATTTAACAAGGGATGTCATGACAACGATACCATCAGTTAGGTCATGTCTTGATCCTGCGGGATGTAATTAATTAAGTTTATTTTAAAAAAATAAACAACGCTCAAAAAAGTATGTCAAAAAATTTTTTTATAGCTATTGCAATTATTTTTCTCATAACATCCCTAGCTTTTGTTTTGCATAGTATATCTTCAAATGAAAAATTTTTTACTGACAACAAAAAAGAAAATGCACCAGAGCTTTCTGTGGAAACAGAAAACCAAGAATTAGAAGAGAGTGAGATAGAGGAAGAAAAGGAAACTGAAAATGGAAAAATTTACAAATTAATAGCAGGTGAAGAGGGATCAGTAAAGGGTGCTGTTTTGAATTTAACTACATCACAAGTATTATATTATCAAAATAGAAATTTTTTATTAATTGATTTCAAAGGACAATCAAGGAACTCTATTGGGGGGTATCCTTTTATTGATGTTTCAGCTATTCAATGGAATTTTAATAGGGATAAGGCGTTGATAAAAGACAAGAATAAGTATTTTGTTTATGATTTAAATAAAAATACGATAAGTGAGTTGGACGAGAAAATTGAATATGTAGTTTGGTATAAAAATGAAGTGGAAGATAAAATTGTTTATAAATCATTTGAAAATGAGACTGGTAGAAAAATTGCGATAGCAGATCTTAATGGAGAAAATGAAGAAATTGTTCTAAATGATTTGCAATATGAAAAAATTGATTTTGAAATTCCAAAAAATGGTGGCAAAATCTGTTATCATAGATATCCAGATGCTAATTTTGAAGCTGGTTTAGATTGTATAAATATTAAAACAAAGGAAGTGGAAAGTGTGCATAAGGGAGTTTTTGCTGCTGATTATTTATGGTCTAATAACGGAAATAGACTGCTAGTTTCTTATGTAAACGAACAAATAGGCAACGGGATGATGCTAAGCTCAATGAACGCGAAAGGAGGGGAGTTGAAGAGTTTGAATTTTCCTACCTCTGTTGATAAATGTGTTTGGGCTAAGGATAATAAAAAAATCTATTGTGCTATGATGGTGTATGCTAAAAATGAAATAATATTACCAAATGACTGGAGTTCAGGAAAATATAACTCAACAGACACTTTTTGGGAAATCGATGTAGAGTCTGGCAAAAAACGAAGACTTTTAGAGAGCGCCGAAATGGTTGCAGTGGATGCTGTAAATTTATTCTTGGATGAAAACGAGAAGTATCTTTTTTTTACAGACAAAAAAACGAAAAGCGTTTATTCAATAACATTGAAATAATTATTGTCGATAAAAATTCAAAAGACCAAAGAATAGCCAAAAAATAACAGCGAGATCGTTTTTCCAGATTGTTGTATCTACGATACCATGAATTATAAAATAAAAGAAAAGAAAAACAGTTAAGATGCCGAAAGGCGTTTTTTTAAATAAGGGCCTCTTGAAGATGAGCATAATATAGCCCAGAAAGGCTAGGAAGCCGCCCTCAACAAGTACTAAAAGAAAGTTGTTGTGTGGGTGAGGGACAGCCCATTGAGGATAAGGAATGTTGTAAATTTGTTGTAAAAGGTAATGTTTCTGAAAATTTCCAAGACCGACACCATCAAAAGATTCTTTTAAGAGTATTTGTCTTGTTACATCATAAATAACAATTCTTGAATAAAAAGAGGGAGGAATATTTTGACTATATGGCAAAAATTTAGTTATAGGCAAAAGAAAAAGCAGAAAAATGGAAAGTGATAGTAGTGATATTATAAAAATAAGGTATATTTTTGTAATATCAATTTTAACTAATTTAATAAATAAAAAAATGATAAGTAAAATAAACAAAGAAAGTAAGCAACCAAAGGAAGAAGTCGCTATTGTGGAAAAGCTGTGGAAAAAAAGTAAAATCAGAAAAAAGGCATAAAAACGGCCATTAAACTTATTTAAAAAAAAGATAAGAATTAAAATGCCGGGTCCCAAAAGCATTGCTAGCGCATTAGGAGAATTAAAAAATATTTCTAAGCGGTTATCAAATGTCAGTATATCAAGAAAAAAATAAATAAAACCAATAATAGATAAAATAGTTGTCATAAAGACAAAAGAGAATAAGAGGTATTTAATAAGAAGCTTTTTTTTAAAAACCAAAAAAGAAACAGTTAATGAGAATAGAATGGGGAGAAGAATGAAACTTTTAAACATCCCCGCGCTATCTAAAAAGGAAGCTTTATTATAATTTACAAGAAGTGAAAAGAGGTATCCAAAAATAAAAAGAAAAAGAGCTACTTTGATGTAAGTGTTTAATTTTGTAAATTTTATAAAGTAACCTTCTTTGATTATGAAAAAAAGATTGCAAGTAATAGAGGTAATTAAAAATATATCTAATAAATTTAAACTACCTCCTATTGCAAAGGGTATTTTTATTAAATAAACAGGTAGAAGGGCAATTGTTAGATAATTTAAGAAACTAAGCATTGTCATCAATTGCTAAAATTAAAAAAAATAAAGGGAAAACCCTAATAGAATAAAAAGGTGTCTCAAACAATGAATGGATTGCGAAGATAAATATTGCAAGCGCAATTGTCTTGTTCAAAGAAGATGCTTTTTTGTTTAGAGCAATAAAAGGGGATAGGAATAATATAATTAAAAAAAGTGCCCCAATAAAACCAATTTCTGAACTGAAATCTAAAAACAAATTGTGTGCATAAATGGGGTCATTGCTGGTTGACATCGGGAAATTATATTTGGCAAAATTTCCAATACCAACACCAGTAAGTGGTTTTTCAAGTGTATTTGAGATTGCTAACCGCCACATATCCAATCTACCAGAATTAGACCCCTCGTTTAAATTAAAAGAAGAGGCAAATCTTTGAGTTAATGGGTTCGGAATAAGTAAAAAAAGGAAAATAAAAAAAGCAATTCCAAGGAATTTGGAAAAATGTTTTTTTATAAAAAAGAGGTTATTGTGAAAATTTGAAAAGAGTAGGATGGAGAAAAATAATCCAAGAAAAATAGCTAGATATGAAGCTCTTGAAAAACTAAGTAAGCTTGCAATTAAACATACAGAACCTAAAAAAAGATAAATCTTTAAAGAGGTTTTTTTCCATAAATAAAAAGAAAAAGGTAATGACAAGTTAATAAAAAGTGAAAAAAGATGGGGGTCTGGAAATGATCCAAAAGTTCGCATTATTGTTTTCCCGTTAATATTTACAAGCCAGCTTGGATAAGCCAAAACCATACCAGAAAAGTTTTTTCCTAAAAAGAAAGGAGTTGTTTTTGTTGCGAATAAAATTGCAGTATCAATTCCAAAAATAAATTGCAAAGAAAAAATAAATAGAGCAAAAAAAGCAGCAACAAAAGAGCTGAAAACAAAAACTTTTAACACTGTTAAGCGCATTTTTTTCTGTTTAGTAATGGCGTAGCTTAAAAAATATACAGGGAGGAAGGATAAAAGGAAAAGAATTTTTGTTAATGCGGCAGATTTATCATTTGCCCAAAAAAAGGAAATTGAGCAAATAAATAAAAATATTAAAAGTATTAAAAAGCGAGGTCTTTTGTCTAAAATAATTTTTTTTTCAAAAAGAGAGCAAAAAAACCAAAACAAAAAAACTAAAGGAAAAAGAGCTCTAATAAAGGGCATGTCAATATTGGAGGTTGGGTTTAATGCAAAACTAAAAGGTAGAATTGCCAATGAAAAGAGGAATAAATTTTTCCAATTTAATAATTTCATAGAGCTATTTTTTTTAACACCCTTAATATAGTTAATTTATAAGGAAGATGATGTTTTTTGAAAAAATAATCTTGAGCTTTATAAAAAGCAATTTTTTGTTGTTTAGTGTTTGGCCAACATTTTCCGTCATAATGTAGGACCTTGCTTTTAGGAAAAAAGACTATGTCATAGCCAAGTTTTTTAATTCTAAGACATAAATCTTGGTCCTCGAAGTACATAAAAAAATTTTCATCAAAACCGCCAACTTTTTCAAAGAGATGTTTTCTTGTTAATAGTGCGGTTCCAGAAACCCAATCAACAAGTACTGGTCTTTTTTTATTCCAAGGCTTCAGAATTGTATTTCTGAAAATAATACCTAAAAGAGATGTTTTTTTACCACAAGTAAAGGGTTGTGCTTGTAGTCGAGAAGCTTGAATTATTTTAGGGCTGAGTACACCGATTTGGGGATTTGTTTCAAAAAAAAGCAAAAGTTCTTTCAGATGCTTTTTTTTAAAAACAGTATCTGGATTTAAAAATAGAATATTTTCTCCAGTAGCAACTTGTACACCTAAATTATTTGCTCTCCCAAAACCAATATTTTTTTGGTTTTGAATTATTTTCGGAGAAAAAGAATATTTTTTAGTCAAAACAAATTTATTGTCATCGTTATTGACAATAATAATCTCAAAAATAATATCTGAGGAGGTGAGTTCTTCTAAAAAACACAAGCAATTATTGAGCCATTTTTCGCTTCGATAATTTACTAAAATTATAGAAAGATTCATTTTTATTTAAAAAAGAAAATATATTAATAAAGACCAGTAGTTTAGTATAATGGAAAAAATAAAAAGGTCAAAGAAATCCTATAAAACAAGCTCATTTTAATTTTAATTGTGTGAAACGGCAGAAAATATACTCCAAGGCAAAGGTTGTTTTTTTAACAGAAGTAAAGTATACTGTATTTGATAATTAATTAGTGATTACAAAAATACAATAGAGGGCAATCTGTGTGTTTTTGGATCCATATAAAAAATTATGTCACCAAGACCAAAGTTACGTCGAAAAGTACATTTTCGACCAAAGTCGTCTCTGTTTAAACCAGAGGGAATTCTCGATAAAGACTTGCAAGAAGTTGTTCTTGAAAGAGAAGAAGCTGAGTCCTTAAGACTTGTTGATGAAAAAGGAATGAGTCAAACTGAAGCAGCTGCTAAAATGAACACATCTCAAAGCACTTTACAAAGAATCCTTTCGCGCGCTAGAACAAAAATTGCAAATGCAATTGTTCGAGGCAAATCAATTCGTATTGAATAGGTTTTTGTTATAGATACTAGCTAAGTTTATTATAGAATGACAGTGTGGCGGATATTGTCTTTTCAATTTTCGCCTACTCAGTTATTTTATGCTTAAATCAAAAAGGATAAAGTTATATGAAAAATACTTATTACATTACAACGACATTGCCATATGTAAATGCAAAGCCACACATCGGATTCGCGCTTGAAATTGTTAGTGCTGATGTTTTAGCTAGAGCAAATAAGCTTCTTGGTAAAGAAGTTTTTTTTAATACAGGCACAGATGAACATGGGTTGAAAATTCTAAGAAAAGCTGAAGAATTGGGTATAAGCGCTCAAGAGCATTGCAATAAAGAGGCAAAAAACTTCAAACATCTGAAAGAACTTTTAGATGTTGATTTTGATAAGTTCATAAGAACGACAGATGCTGAACATAAAGTGGCGGCACAAAAATTTTGGGAAATTTGTTATAAAAATGGTTTTATTTATAAGAAAAACTATAAAGTTAACTATTGCGTTGGTTGTGAGCTTGAAAAAACAGAGTCAGAGCTTGTGGACGGCAAATGTCCTGACCACCCTAATGCAAAAATCGAAGTTATTGACGAGGAAAATTATTTTTTTAAGTTTTCTTATTTTCAAGAAGATCTTTTAAAAATGTATAAAGAAAATCCTGACTTTGTTAAACCAAAAAAAAGATTTAATGAAATCATTTCTTTTGTGCAACAGGGTTTACAAGATTTTTCAATCTCTCGCTTAAAAGACAAGATGCCATGGGGCGTTGAAGTGCCCAATGATGAAAAGCATGTGATGTATGTTTGGTTTGATGCTCTAGTAAACTATATTTCTACATTGGGTTGGCCCGATGATAAGGAAAATTTCGAAAAATGGTGGCCGGGAGTACAATTTTGTGGAAAAGACAATCTAAGACAGCAAAGTGCTATGTGGCAAGCGATGTTAATGGCAGCAAAATTACCTTGTTCAAAGAAAATTTATATCAATGGTTTTATCAATGTTGATGGACAAAAAATGAGTAAATCTTTGGGAAATGTTATTTCTCCAGAGGAGATGGTTGAAAAGTATGGAGTTGATGGAACAAGATATTTGCTCCTAAGTATGGGATCATTCGGTGAAGATTCTGATATAAATTGGGGGCGTTTTGACGAAAAATTTAACGCAGATTTGGCAAATGGAATCGGAAACTTAATATCTAGGGTGGTTACTCTTTATAAAAAAGCTGACTTTGAGCTTGATTTTCAGAAAAGCAAAAGAAGGCCATTTGAAAATAACGAGGAATTGGAAAAAACTCTAAATGAAGGAAGATTCGGAGATGAACTTGCCAGAATTATGAAGTTGGTACAAGAATTAGATAGAACAATTGAAGAGCAAAGACCATGGGAGTTAATTAAAATAGACAATGAGGCTTTTAGGGAGAGTATTGAAGGATTGGTTCGGGGGGTTTATTTTGTGGGGTTGAAACTCCAACCATTTATGCCAGAAACTTCAAAAAAAATAAGAACAAGCTTAGAGAATAAGGAAAAAGAAAACCTATTTCCTAGATTATAAAAATAATTAAAAAATAAAAAAAATATGAAATTAAACTTTTTTGGGATGAATTCTCCAGAAAAAGCAAGAGCGTCAAAAACGGAAGTTGCTAAAGCTGAGAGGGTGGAAGTTAGTGATGCAGAAAAAGCAGAAAAATTATGCGAAACACTTATTGAGAGTTATGAAAGGAAAAACGAAAAAGAATTACCATCTGTAGTTAAACAGGGGGTTGAAAATTCATTAGTGAATATGTTCGCAAAAGGTCTTTTAAGACCTGACTCAATTAATGATGTGGAAAAGTTTGTGAATGATAAGATAGAGGCCATAGAAAGAAGGTCCTTAGAGAAAACCAATCAAAAGCCAGTTGGTAGAGATGAAGGTGGGCAAGTCTTTGAAGAGTCTCAAAATAAAACATCCTTAATGGGAAAGGCTGAATACGGAGAATAAAAATAACAACAAGAAAAGTAAAAAATTCAATAAAAAAGCACTTAGGAGCTATCTCGAAAGTGCTTTTTTTTGTAAATCTACAACAGTATCAGTCTCGTCAACTATTTCAACTTTTAAAATTTCTTCCATAACATCTTCAAGAGTTACAACGCCCTCCAACCCATTATATTCGTCCTTAACAAAGGCTATGTGAACCTTTGATTCAATGAAAGTGTTGAATAGTTCGTCAAGGTGCAAATCTTCTTTTACCGTGAGAGTTTTTTCTTTTCGATAAACATTTTTAATTATTGTGGAGGGTTTTATGTTAATTAAGTCTTTTGCATAAAGAAGTCCAATAACATTATCTTTAGAATTCTTGAAGACAGGAATTCTTGTAAAGCCTTGCTGTTTAATGTCATTTAGGGTTGATTTGTTTAGAACAGTTTCTACACTCAGGGCATAAACCACGGTTCTTGGAGTCATAATTTCTCGAACCATCTTATGAGAATAAGAAAGAGCTCCTTTTACAATTCTCTTTTCATCAGCATCGACATCACTTTCTTTGTATCCCTCGTGCTCTTCAACAATTTTCATTAACTCTTTTTTGGAATAGACGGTTGGCATTTCTTCGCCCAAAAATTTATCCAACATCCAGGCGATCGGCCAACAGATTGGAAAAAATAATATAATAAATATTTTTACTATCCAGGCAGTATTGGCCCCAACACGCAAGGCATACCTTGCAAAAGTTGCCTGAGGTATGATTTCTCCAAATATCACAATTAGAGCGGTTGCTATTATTCCAGCTACAAATCCATTGGAAATATCTCCTAAAAAAATTGCTATAGTAGAATTAACTGCTACATTTCCTAGTAATAAAGTACAAAGTAATAAATTGCCTCTTTTTCGAACAGAGAGAACTTTTTTTGCATGTTCATTGCCAAGAAAAATCTTTCTTTTTAATTCGTCAATGTCCAAACTTAATAATCCAAGCGTAAGACCTGAAAATAAACCAGAAAGAAGAACTAAAAAAACAACAATGAGATAGTCCATAAATTTGTTAATACTTAAAAAACAAAATAAAAACAGAAATATAATGTCTGTTAGTTTAATGAAAATATTTTGTATTAATATGTTATCAAAAACAAATCATTTTGGCAAAAGTAAATTGAAGATGTTAAAATTTTTTAAATTGTTTATAATAAGGCAAGGATATAAATAAAGACAAGAAAAAATGATTGATACACATGCGCATTTGGATTTCGAAAATTTTGACGAAGATCGTGAAGAGGTCATTTCTCGGTTTTTTATAGAAAATAATGGAAAAGCCATTATTAATATAGGAGTTGATTTTAAAAGAAGTTTAAAGTCTATTAAAATTACCAACTTACATAAAAATGTTTTTTCAAGTGTTGGTTTTCACCCAGAAATTTTAGATCAAATAGGTAAGCTTTTTTCTTTGGAAAAAATTGTCAAACAACTTAAAGAATTGGCGCAGGAAAAAAAAGTGGTTGCAATTGGTGAGATTGGTTTGGACTATTTTCATAATGTTAAAAATAAAAAAGAGCAAAAAGAGTTATTTATTGCACAGCTAGAGATTGCACAAAAACAAGAATTGCCAGTTATTATTCATTGCCGTGATGCATATGAGGATGTGTATGAAATTATTTCCAAAAAGAGATATGCAGATTTAAAAATGGTGATGCATTGTTATGGAGGAAGTATCAAACAGACACAAGATTTTTTAACGCTAAAAAAAATGTCCTTTTCTTTTACCGGTAATATTACTTTTTCAAAAAAAACAGACGCAGAAATTTTTGAAGTTATACGGATAATTCCAATTGAAAAGATTATGTCAGAAACCGATTGTCCTTTTTTGGCACCGACTCCAATGCGTGGTAGGAGGAATGAACCAGCTTTTGTGAAATTTGTGATTGAAAAAATTGCTCATATAAAAGAATGTGATTTGCAGGATGCCGAGAGAACATTAGATCAAAACGCAATAGATTTTTTTTGTTTAAAAATAGCTAAAGATAAATAAGATGAAAAAAAACAAAGAAGAATTTTTAATGAACAATAGAGAAAGAGAAAATCACAAAGAAAGTGAAAGTGATGAAGAAAAAAATAAACTATTTGATCAAAAAGAGAGAGCTTTTTATCGAGGAAATATTAGATATGGTGAAATTATTGATTTTTTAGAAAGAAATAGCTGTGAAGATGAAGAGATTGAAAACAAGAGACAACGAATGATTGATTTGTATCAAGGAATGGAAAGACAGGAAAGAGTTAATATTGATAATGTCCGTTTTATGTTATCTTTAGTGGATGTTGCCAAAAGGAAGGGGAAAAAATATGAAGAATTGAGTCGACAAGAAGTTGCAAATGCTTATGGGGAGTATGAGAAAAAAGAGGATTTAGAAGCAAACGAAGAAAGTGCAATTCAATATTATGAAAAAGCCCTTGCCAACTGGGAAGATACACTTTTTGTAAAAAAACAAACAATAGAGACGCTGATTTGCGATATTAAATATGGTAGAGCTAAAAGAATTAAGGATGAGAAAGAGAGGCAGGAGAAAATGGCTGATTTAAAAAAAGAACACAGGACGATCGCTGATAATATAGATGTGAAAGGACTTAAAGCGGAAGTGCAGTTTGTTTATCTGGTAAATGAATGGGCCGAAAGACAAGGACAGGAGCATTTAATAGAGACAAGATCAGCACTGCCCTTGGATGATCACAAAGAGAAAATTGATGCAGAAATTGTTAGTGGAGGAAAAATATTAAATGTGAATTTAAAAACCTTCAGTGATTCAAGTGATGTGGCTGAGTTTAATCAAGCACTGATTGAAAAAGAGCGAAAAAAAATTGCAGGCTCTAATATTGAGATAACAGTTTTAGATAATGATAAACTCCAGGAACTATGGAGATTAATTAAGAAAGAAAATCAAATAACTAGCGAGAAGGCAAGGACTACGAAGTTAATGAAAGAAATGGTTGGAAATATTGAACAAGGTTTTTTATTAAATAAATTGGCTCCTGTAAATAAGGTCAAAAAACCTAAAGCTTTTATGAGAAAGACAATTTTAGAAAGATATAGTAATATACCCAACCTTATAAGATGGGGCTATTTAAAAAGAGAAGAAGCTATGGATATAAGTGCTATAATAAAAGCCAAGCAGGAATTGGCCAAGGGTATTGAAGATAAAGATGTTTATAACAAAATACAAGCTGAAATGCAGGGAAGTAATTAGAAAGGCGAGGTAGACAATTCTACACTCGCCCTGCGGTTTTCGCTATAATCTTTCTTTTTTCCTCCTTATGTAATCAGGAGGAGTTTCTGGTATGAGGGAAATGATAATTCCCCCGCCCCTTCTTTTTCTGGGGGCTTTCTTAGCCCCCACCTTTCTTTTTTTCAAAAAATACTCCTTTTTGGTTAAAGGGTTTGAAGCTTGAATAAAAGTTATTCTAATATAGCATAAATATCTATTTTGTCAAGCATTGGCGTTTGATTTAAGTAAAATTTGGAAATATCTAATTTTTATTTTTAATTTTTTAAAGAATAAAATATGAAAATTGCAATTGATTGTGCAGATTTAGACCATAGTCGAATTGATGGAACACGGGTTTATATAAAACAACTTTTAAATTGGTTTGGAGAACTAAATAAACGAGATGAGTTTTTTTTGTATCATCAAGAAGAGTTTAACGAACTCTTGAAGCCTAAAAAATTTGAGAATTATTTTGATAAAAAAATCTCATCACATTGGTGGTGGACACAAACTGTTTTTGCTGCAGAACTAAAAAGTAGAAAGCCTGATGTTTGTTGGATGCCAATCCAACAAGTTCCTTTTATTGGACCAAAAAAAACAAAATATGTGATTACTGTACATGATTTGGCTTTTAAGTTTTTTCCAGCATATTTTCCAAAAAAGGACTTGTGGAAATTGAATTTTTTTACAGACTCGGCAATTAAAAGAGCAGATAGAATTATTGCAATTTCAAAAGCTACCAAGGCGGATATTTTAAAACTATATCCTAATGTGGATGAGAAAAAAATTTTCATAGTACACCATGGTTTTGATGAAAAACATTTTTTGCCAAGAAGATCGAATGAAGAAATTTTGCAGGTTAAAAATGATCTGAAAATTCCTAACAAACAAAATCAAAAATATTTATTATATGTAGGAGCACTACAACCAAGAAAAGATTTAAAAACATTGATTAGTGCTTTTGAAAAAATTAAAAAAAATCAAAAATTTGAAAACTTGCAACTAGTGCTTGCAGGAGAGGCTGCTTGGATGTCAGAAGAAATTATTTTTGCAGCAAAAAGCTCTGTTTATAAAAAAGATATTATCTTGACTGGGAAAGTAGATTTTGAACAATTAGCAGTTTTGTATCAAGGTGCTGAAATTTTTATTTTCCCATCTCTCTATGAAGGATTTGGGATTCCTGTTTTAGAAAGCTTCGCATCTATGACACCTGTTGTATCTGCCAAAAATTCATCTTTGATAGAAGTGGGGGGAGCTGCTGCTAAATTTTTTAAAAGTGGTGATGTTGATCAGCTTGAAAGTGTTTTGCTAAAAATTATGAAATCTTCTAAAATAAGAGAGGAGATGATTTTAAAAGGATCTTTGTTTGCTAAAGAATTTAGTTGGGAAAAAAGTGCAAAAGAAACACTTGAGATTTTAACAAGTTGGGAACAGTAAAAAACAAAGATTTTTTAAAAAGAAAAGAACAGAAGAATAAAGCTAAAATAAAAAAATGGAGATTCAAGAAAAGGTTTCATTAAAAAAATATTCAACTTTTAAAATCGGTGGTGAAGCACAGTATTTTTGTATAGTTAAAAAAAAGAAGGATTTGAGTGAGGCGGTTGATTTTGCAAAAAGAAATGAATTGAAAATTTTTCTTTTGGGTGGTGGAAGCAATATCTTATTTTCAGATAATGGTTTTTCTGGCTTGGTTGTGAAAATTGAAAATGATTCATGGGAGATTTTCAAGGAAGCAAATGGAAGAACAAGACTTCTTTGCGGTGCGGGAGTGGTTTTTAATAAATTGACTTCATTTGCAATAAACAATTCTTTGACAGGGCTTGAGTGGTCAGCTGGAATTCCCGGAACAGTTGGTGGCGCAGTCAGGGGCAATGCTGGAGCATTTGGGAAAGAAATAAAAGACAATGTGTCAAAAGTTTTTGTAATTGACACGAATGATGAAAAATTGGAAGTACATCAAATTGATTTGGCAGATTGTGGATTTGAATATCGGTCTAGCGTTTTCAAGGAGAATGATAATTTATTTGTCTGGGAAGTCGAGATTGAATTAGAAAAGGGTGATGAAAGAGTTATAAAAGAAAAAGTAAAAGAAATAATTAAAAAACGCAATTTGGGACAACCATCCGTCGGTCTTTTTCCTTCAGTAGGATGTATTTTCAAAAACCCCATTGTTAGCAGCGAGGTGGTTGAAAAATTTGAATTTGATAGCGAGCAAAAAAGCCGTGATGGTAAAGTGCCAGCTGGCTGGTTGATTGATAGGTGTGATTTGAAAGGTGAGCGAATCGGAGATGCAATGATAGATCAAAAACAAGCTAATTTCATTGTAAATATGGGGAATGCAACGAGCGAAGATGTTATTATTTTGATAAGTCTTGTGAAAATGAAAGTTAGGAATAAGTTTAGCGTACAACTAGAAGAGGAAGTGAAGATATTGATGTAGCACGAGTTTAAATTGAAGAATAAAAAATGATTTATTTTTTTAAAAATTTAGTAGTAAAAAAGAGATGATAAATAATCAAGAGCCTTGAGAAGGGCTTTTATTATTTAAAATAAGCCTTAATAATTAAAGAAAAATAAGATGGAAATCAGGTACTTAACCGGAGCTGAAAAGCTCAACGAAAGCGAAAAGGAATATATCGAAAAAAAAGCAAGAAAGTCTAAAAAATTATTAGGCGATTATGAGCCAAATCTTTTAAGAGCAGATCTTGAAATTAAACAAGACAAAAGTTATTTTTGGCAAATAGTTATGAGTGCTGTTATCCCTGGTGTTACATTTAGGGTTGAGAAAAAAGACAAAGATATGAAAAAAGCAATTGATCTTGCAGATGAAGCTTTGTTGAAAAAAATCAGAAGAACAAAGGAAAAAGTCAGAGATAGTTTACGAAGAAGATCTAAAATTTCAGAAGTTACTGAGATATAGTGAAATTTAAAGAAAAAAAGGATTAAACCGTCGAATTGGCGGTTTAATTTTTTATTTAATGACTGAGTTTTGCAAAAAATGTTGGTATTGTTATTATGTAATTATGAAAAAAATTCTTAAAAAACATTTTGGACACGAGGCTTTTCGTTCAGTACAAGAGCAAGTTATTAAACATTTTTTATCCGATAGAGATGTGGTTGTGGTAATGCCCACTGGAGGAGGTAAATCGCTTTGTTTTCAGTTACCTGCACTTATGCGCAAAGGCACAACGATAGTTGTTTCTCCTTTGATTTCTTTGATGAAGGATCAAGTGGATGCACTTGTTGCAAATGGAATTTCAGCAACAATGCTCAACTCTTCAATTGAAGCTAGTGAATTGCAAAAAAGAATGCAAAAAGCTGAAAAAGGAAAGTATAAACTTATTTATATTGCACCAGAAAGATTGGCTAGTGTTAATGTAGGAGAATGGCTCGAAAAGATTAATATCGCAGCACTTGCAGTTGATGAGGCTCATTGTATCTCACAATGGGGTCATGATTTTAGACCAGATTATCGCAATTTGAAATTATTTCGCAAGCGTTTTCCTAAAATTCCAATAATTGCACTTACGGCATCTGCAACTCAGATTGTGAGAGATGATATTGTGAGAGAATTGGAATTGTTTAACCACGAAGTTTTTGTTTCAGATTTTTATCGCGAAAATTTACACATCAGTGTTTTGTCAAAAAGTGGTGCCAATGATAAAATTATTCATTTACTGGACAAGTATAAAAATGAATCAGCAATTATTTATTGTTTTTCTAGAAAAGAGACTGAGCAATTAACAAAAACTCTTTCTGCAGAGGGGATAAATGTTGGAAGTTATCATGCGGGAATGTCTTCCGAGGAGAGAGTTAAAACCCAAGATGCTTTTGTTCGTGATGAAATTAATGTTGTAGTTGCGACAATTGCTTTTGGGATGGGGATAGATAAACCAGATGTCAGATTGGTTATTCACAAAACATTTCCCAAGACAATTGAGGGTTATTATCAAGAAATTGGTCGTGCTGGCAGGGATGGACTTCCAAGTGAATGCGTATTGTTGTTTTCTGCTGGAGATAAAATAAAATTGGATTTTTTTCTGACACGGATGACGGATGAAAAAAGAAGAGTAGGAGAAGAGAAAAAAATTCGTGAAGTGATGCAATTTGCACAAGCGAGAAGTTGTCGTTGGCAGTGGATTACAAGATATTTTGGGCAAAAAGACTTAATGGAATGTGGTACTTGCGATGTTTGCTTGAATAGCAAAAATACCGAAGATGCGACAGAGGTTGTACAGAAAATTCTTTCTGCTGTCATAAGAACAGGGAATGTTTTTGGTAAAGGACATGTGATTAAAGTTTTGCGTGGTTCAAAAGACAGAGCAATTAGAACACGCCAGCACAACGAGCTTTCGGTTTGGGGAATTGCGAAAGAATACTCAACTGCTGAACTTATGGAATTTTTTGCACATATTGTAGCAAAAGAGTTGGTGATTCAAAATAGTGGTGAATACGAAACATTTCGTATTTCGAAAAAAGGAACGGAATTTTTAGCTAAGCGTAAAAAAATTGCATTACCAAAAGTAAAAAAAGAAGTTTTTTTATTTAGAAGGCGGGGGTGTGGTGAAAATTATGACGAAGATATTTTTGAAAAGTTGCGCGGTTTACGCAAGAAGATTGCTGATAAGAAAAAGCTACCAGCTTTTGTGATTTTTGGTGATGTAGCGTTGCGGGAGATGGCGCACCAACTCCCGATAACAAAAACCGAATTTGCAAAAATTCCCGGGGTAGGCAAACAAAAGCTTAATAAGTATGGTGAATTATTTACAGGTTTTATTCGGAAATTAAAAGAGGAAAAAGCGGAAGCACTTGCTATTTATAATTTAAAGAAAAAAAATAAAAAAAGTGTGCGTTCGGATGCGAAACAAGAAAGAATGGATGTGGTGAAAAAGTTAATTGAGCAGAAAAACACCCTCAATGAGATTGTAGAGGAACTGAAATTAACAAAAAGCACTGTGGTGCAATATATTGAGGAAATTTCTGAAGAAGACAAAAAAATAAATATAGAGCATCTTTTACCAAACAAAAAAGCACAAAAAGAGATCAAAAAAGCCTTCCAGAAAGAAGGCAACGGAAAACTCAGGCCAGTTTTTGATTATTTTAAGGGGTTGTACTCCTATGAAGAACTTAGATTGGTGAAAATAGCGAAACAAACTGTTGTCGATAAAGGGGCTCATTTTTGAAATATGATATTTTTGTAAACTGAAAGAAATAGGATTATTCTTAAAAACAGTCACTAGGCTAGACTTTAAGAGAAATCAGGTTTAGAATGGTAAAGTATAAATACAGATAAATAGCAAAATTAAGAATAACATCGAATATGAAACTTTTAGATAGAATGTTTGGCAATTCTCAACAAAAAGAATTAAAGCGAATTGATAAAATTGTAGCGCAAGTAAATGAATTTGATAGCCAAATTAAAGCCTTAACGGATGAGGAATTAAAGGCTAAAACAGAGGAATTTAAGGAAGTCTTGAAAAAAGGAGAAAAAACACTGGATGATATCTTGCCAGAAGCTTTTGCGGTTGCAAGAGAGGCTGCTTTTCGAGTGATTGGAGAACGACCATATGACTCTCAACTAACAGGTGGAGTTATTTTGCATGAAGGAAAGATTGCCGAAATGAAAACCGGTGAAGGAAAGACACTAACAGCAACTTTACCAGTATACCTCAACTCTTTAACTGGAAAAGGTGTGCATGTGGTTACGGTAAACGATTATCTTTCGAAGAGAGATGCAAATTGGATGGGAAGTGTATATCATTTTTTGGGGCTTTCAACTGCTTGTATTAATAATCAAACATCATTCCTTTACACCCCAAATAAAATTGATACTAATGAAGTTAGTATCGAAGAAGAAAATTTGGTTCCAGTTTTAAGATCCGAGGCTTATCAAGCAGATGTCCTTTATGGAACAAACAATGAATTTGGGTTTGACTATTTGAGAGATAATATGGCTCAAAGCTTAGAGCAAATGGCTCAAAGGGAATTAAATTTTGCGATTGTAGATGAAGTAGATTCAATTCTAATTGATGAATCTCGAACTCCTCTTATTATTTCTACTCCAGATGCTGAATCAACACAAATGTATGGACAGTTTGCAACACTTGTTCCGCGACTTAAGGAAAATGAAGATTATAATGTAGATGAAAAATTAAGAAGTGCACTGCTTACTTCAGAAGGAATTGAAAAGATGGAGAAATGGCTTGGAATCGGAAATATTTATGAGACAAATAAAGTTTCATATGTACATCATTTGGAGCAGGCACTAAAAGCAAATGTACTTTTTCAATTAGACAAAGATTATGTTGTTAAGGATGGTGAGATTATAATTGTTGATGAATTTACAGGAAGGCTTATGCCAGGAAGAAGATATTCCGAAGGTCTACATCAAGCAATTGAAGCAAAAGAAGGTGTCACTGTTCAAAGAGAGTCTCGAACTTTAGCCACAATAACATTCCAAAATTACTTTAGAATGTATAATAAACTTGCAGGAATGACAGGAACAGCACTTACTTCTGCAGAGGAGTTTGATAAAGTTTATAAACTTGAGGTTGTTGAAATTCCAACAAATAAACCGTTGGCGAGAGTTGACAGAAAGGATGTCGTATACAAAACAGAGAAAGGTAAATTTAATGCTATTGTAGAGGAAGTTATTGAGAGTCATAAAAAAGGGATTCCTGTTTTGGTAGGAACAATTGCAATTGAAAAGTCTGAATATTTAGCAGAAATTTTGAAAAAAAGAGGTATTGAAAGAGAAGTTTTGAATGCGAAGAATCATGAAAGAGAGGCGCAAATCATTGCTAACGCAGGGCAAAAAGGAGCCGTCACAATTGCGACTAATATGGCCGGAAGAGGAACTGATATTAAACTCGGAGAAGGAGTTGCAGAGGTTGGAGGACTTTTCATTATTGGAACAGAAAGGCATGAAGCGCGTCGAATTGACAACCAGCTTCGTGGGCGTGCTGGGCGACAAGGTGACCCAGGAATTACACAATTCTTTGTATCGCTAGAAGATGAATTATTAAGGCGTTTTGGTGGAGATAGAATGAAAAATATTATGGATAAATTGGGTTTACCAGAAGATCAACCAATTGAAAATAAAATAATTTCCAAATCAATTGAATCGGCACAAGGAAAAATAGAAGGATTTAATTTTGACATTCGTAAACGAGTTTTGGAGTATGACGATGTTATGAATAAACAACGAGAGACTATTTACAAAAAAAGGAAAGATATTTTAAGTAAAAAAAGTGTAAAGGATGATGTTCTGCAGATGTTCTATGATGAAATAGATGCCATTGTTGTCGTTCACACAGATTCGGATGATGAAAATAGTTGGAATACTGAAGAAATTTCAGAGGAGTTGGGTGTAATCACGGAAGGTGAAATATCAGAGCTACACAAAAAATTGTTAGCGGTTAAAAATTCTAAAGACTATGCACACAGTACTGAGAAAAGAAGTGCAATAATCGAAGTATTAGCAGACTATTTAAAAAGAAGATATGCAGAAAAAGAAAAAGAATTGGGAGCAGAGCAAATGAGAATAATTGAAAAAAGTCTTTGCTTGAGAACAATTGATAGTTTTTGGATGGATCATCTTGAGCAAATGGATTTCACACGAGAGGGAATTGGATTGCAGGGATATGGACAAAGAGATCCTTTGGTTATGTATAAAAAAGAAGCTTTTAGTATGTTTCAGTCTCTTTTGGCTACAATTAATCAGAATATTATAAAAGCGATTTTTAGGATTCATCCGGTATCCAAGGAAAGCGAAACAACAAATACTGAGCCACAAGAAAGGCGTATGGCATATAATGACACAAAAAAAACAAATAATTCTTTGTTGGGAAAAATTTCTACAGAAAAAGAAAAAAAATCCACTCCTTCGCCAATTATAAATCAAAAAAATATCAACAGGAACGAACCTTGTCCGTGTGGAAGTGGGAAAAAATTCAAAAAATGTTGTGGAAAATAGCTAAAATATTTGAATTATAAAGACTTGGTAAATGTGAGTCTAATAAAAAAAGAAATTTTAAAGTCAGAAAAATGGTCCCTTTTGAAACAAGGCATTTTTGTTTTTTCCGCATTAATTTTTTTTATAATAGCATTTTTTATTATATTTTTTTTATCAAAGGAGTCTTATGGCTCTAACAGTTCATTAGCGGAAATTGTTAAAATTTTGCAACTATGTTTTTTTGTATTGATTTTAATTTCATTAGCTAAAAAAATAAGCCCAATCCTGGCTATTTTAATAGGAAGTTTAGTTTTCTTTTTTCAATTTGTTTTGTCGATATACTTTTTAATTGTAAAAAAGAGATTGGATTTTGCATTCTTTTCTTTTAATGGAGGAAATTTACCAGATATCAACATGCCGCTTTTGGACACTTTGAGCGTGATCTTGTTTTTTGCATTTTTTTGTGGATATTTTTTTGTAAAAATAAAAATAAAGGGAGTGAAAAGATATGCTATAGCGGTTGTCTTTTTGATTATTTTTTTATTAATACCAGTTTTTAAAGGAGATAAATATCTAAATGAGACATTATTTTTTATTAAGAGTGCTTTTGGAAAGGATGAGACAGTAGAAGTATATCAGCTTTATTATGATGATTTAGTAGAAAAATCAATTGTTAACAAGAAAAATTTATCTCAGAAAATACTACAAAAGAAAGATGGAAAAGAAGCAGAAGAAAGACCGAAGTATCTCGACAATATTATTTTTTTGCAATTAGAAAGTATTAATGGGAAATTAAGTTCCAAAGAGATTACTCCGAATTTATATCAAATTTCAAAAAATGGAATGCGTTTTTCAAATTATTATGCCAATGGAGTCCAAACAATATTAGGACAAGAAAACTTACTTTGTTCTTTGCCGTCTTCTTTTTATAGTAATCTCAATGCAACAAAAAAAGACAAAGAGATTTTGTGTCTTCCTGAAGTTTTTAATCAACTCGGTTATCAAACAGCATTTTTTAAAACATATAACTTGAATTTTACAAACACGGGTGAGTTTATGCACAATATTGGTTTTGCAGAGGTGCATGCGGATGATATTATGCAAGAAGGTGACCCTCAATATAATTGGGGTTACCGAGAAGATATTTTTTATAAAAGAGCCTTTTCTTATATTGGAGAAAATTTTCAAAAAAAGAATAATTTTTTGTTTTTAGAAGTTGGGCCGACAAACCATTGGCCATTTATAACACCACAAGAGTTTGTTGAAGAAGTCCCACATAAAAATCCCGAAAACCAAAAAGAAAAACTTGAAAATACAATGTTTTTGCAAGATAAACAGTTGAAAGTTGCCTGGGATGAAATTAATAAAATCTTTCCAGAAAAAAATTATACGGTTATTATTACAGGCGATCATAGTTGGCCTTCTGGAGAACACCCTGGTAATAGTTTCTGTGGTAGCGGAGCTTTTGAGGAAAATTTTAAAACAGAACTTGTAATGGTATTTGGTGACGGAGAAAAAAATAAAAATGAAATCATAGAAGAGGTTCATAGCCATATGGATGTTTTGCCAAGCTTTTTTCATTTATTTAACTTAGAATACACAGAAAATGAATTTCAAAAATCTTTTTTAGGAGAGAGAAAAGACAACGAAAATCAACAAATTCTTTTAGTGCAACCATTTTCTGAAAAATTTGTAGCCATTATTGACGATAATTTCAATAAGTATATTTATAATAGTAAAGAAAAGAGCTGGAAAATTTTTGATTTAAAAAAAGATGCTGATGAAAAATTTCCTTTGGAGCAAATTATTGAAAAAAATAAAGCTATTAATACGACGGAGAAATTTTTTCCTTTAGTCAAAAACAACATAGTGATGCATGCACTAGGCGGTATTAACGGGTTTTATTACACAAATTCTAAAGAAGCTTTAGAAAAAAGTTTGGAGCGAAAGCGTAAAATTTTTGAAGTAGATATAACGCTATCTTCGGATCAAGAAATTGTTTTATCGCACGAAGAAGTAGTCACTAAAACAAAAGAACAATTTTTAAATAGCAAAGCAACAGGAGGTTTCACACCCCTGTCTCTTGAAGAGTTGATGCAAAAAATGAAGGAAAATCCAGAAATTATTTTAATAACAGATATTAAAAATGAAGATTATGGAAAAACAACAAAAAAACTATTTGAGGAAATAAGAATAATATCACCAGAATTGTTAAATAGAATCATTCCTCAAATATATGATAAGGCAAGTTTTGAAATGACAAAGCAAGAGTTGGGATTTGAAAAAATGGCCTATACTTTATATAAAAACAATGATTCAGATAATAATGTTTTTGATTTCGTGGAGAAAAACAAAAAAAACATTCCTATTGTAGTTATGAGCAAAACTAGATTTAATAAAGAACTCAATTTTCGTTTGCAAGAAATTGGTGTAACGACTTTTGTTCATACGCTTAATAATAGAAAAGAAATTTTGAAATTTCGTAAGTTGGGAGTGGATGGTGTTTTTACTGACTCGTATTAATTTATGAAAAAAAATAAAACAAAAAGAAGGTATTTTTATTGGCAAAGAAAAAGCACTTATTTATAGGGATAAAAAAACATTTCTTTGAGATTTTTTAGGGAATGATAGTTGTATTTTTTGGCTTATACATAAGGTTTAGGAAAGAATTATGACTTGTTGAGGCTTATGTCAATAGAAACGGGTGAGTCCAATGCTTGACAATATTTTTTAAGGTGCTATATTTGATTCTGAAGTCGCATGAAAGAGATTAAGTGGCTTTCAAAAGTGTTAAATAAAACATAAAACTCTATAATAAATGACGCGTATCAATTTCGTTGATAAGCAAAATTTAAAAAGCGGTTGAAGACAAACTTTTTAGTTTCTTTTTTAAACCGCACAAGAGGCGGTTTTTGTTTTGTTTAATAAAGCACATTAAAGTTAAAAAGGATTTACCAATAGGGGAAGGGCAGCATGGGTCATTGCGTTGGCGATACTCATATTATAGATGCTCCCTCTATTGGTGAATCTTTTATTCGTGAAATCCCTTTATTAATAAACGGGATGAAGAATGAATTTAAAAGATTAGATACCTTGACAATTGAATAAACAATAGTAAAAAAGATATAATAAAGAGAGAGAAAAAACTTTATTATATACACAGGTAGTATGCAAATGTCTTTCGACAGCATTTGCGAATACTAAAAACAAGTAAGTATATACAATACATATTGTATAAATATAGCAATTTTATCGAACAACAAGAAAATTAGAAAATAATAAAGATTTACAAGAATTTATTTTTGTTATTTGTTAGTCATAAAGTAGGTTGCAATACAACATGGCATATGATGAATGCCTTGGCTGAAGCGAGCGAAGAAGGACGTAGTAGTCTGCGAAAAGTCTCGGGGAGCTGACAAACAAGCTTTGATCCGGGAATCTCCGAATGCGGAAACGCGATAGAGTAAACCTCTATCAGGCTCATTCTTTTAGAGTGAGTTGGCAAACCCGTCGAACTGAAACATCTAAGTAGGCGGAGGAAAAGAAAACAATTGTGATTCCCCAAGTAGCGGCGAGCGAAAGGGGAAGAGTCTAAACCAGTCTTCGGACTGGGGTTGCGAGGTAGCTACTCCTATTTAATTAGGGTAAATAATTTATTTTTAGTCGAACAACTTTGGAAAGAGAGATCATAGAGGGTAACAATCCCGTAGACGAAAAAAATAAACATTTATAGTAACTATTCTCAAGTAGGGCGGGACCGGAGAAATCCCGTCTGAATCTGGGAGCACTATACTTCCAAGACTAAATATAGCTTCAGACCGATAGTGAACTAGTACCGTGAGGGAAAGGTGAAAAGAACCCCGGAAGGGGAGTGAAATAGATACTGAAATCATATGCTTACAAAGAGTCAGAGCGCTAATTTATTAGCGTCATGGCGTGCTTTTTGTAGAACGAACCAACGAGTTACTTTATGTGGCGAGCCTAAGCAGTTATGCTGCGGAGGCGTAGTGAAAGCGAGGTTTAACCACCGCATTAGTCGCATATAGTAGACCCGAAACCAGGCGAGCTATACTTGAGCAGGGTGAACACTGGGTAAGACCAGTGGGAGGCCCGAACCCACGCGTCGTTCAACTCGCGGGGATGACTTGAGTATAGAGGAGAAATTCCAATCGAGCCTGGATATAGCTGGTTCTTCCCGAAATAGCTCTAGGGCTAGCGTTGTAAAACTATCCATAGGAGGTAGAGCTACTGAAAGAGAGGTTGTGGCTTCGGTCAAGACCCCTCTATCAAACTCCGAATGCCTATGCGAATTATTACAGCAGTCAGACTTACGGGGCTAAGCTCGTAGGTCAAGAGGAAAACAGTCCAGATCGCAATATAAGGTCCCCAAGTCTATGCTAAGTGGAAAAGGAAGTGGAATTACCCAGACAGCTAGGAGGTTGGCTTAGAAGCAGCCATCCTTAAAAGAAAGCGTAATAGCTCACTAGTCTAGTGATTCCGCGCCGAAGATTTAACGGGGCTAAGCATAGCACCGAAGATGCGAACTTGATGTAAATTTATTTACATCATTTGGTAGGGAAGCGTTCTGTATGCAGTGAAGCCTAAGGCGCGAGCCAAGGTGGAGCGTACAGAAGTGAGAATGTTGGTATGAGTAACCGCAATGTGAGTTAAATTCTTACACACCGAAAGTCTAAGGTTTCCTGGGCAATGATAATCACCCCAGGGTTAGTCGGTCCTAAGGCGAGTCCCGGTTTCGATCGGGGGTAGTCGATGGACAACAGGTTAATATTCCTGTACTACTATATTATTCGATGGAGTGACGCATTCTTGTAGTCCTTGCCGGTTATTGGATTCCGGTAGGGGTACTGAGGGTGTCAGATAGGTAAATCCGTTTGACATTAAACCCGATGGTATCACTGGAAGCTAGCATATGCTAGTGAACAGGGGCGAGCAGAGTGCCAGGAAAACCTTCTAAGATTAGTAATATAGTATCCGTACCGCAAACCGACACAGGTAGACAGGGCGAGTAGCCCAAGGTGAACGGGAGAACCCTTGTTAAGGAACTCGGCAAAATAGCGACCGTAACTTCGGGATAAGGTCCGCCGGTGCCACTTCGGTGGTGCTGGCCGCAGCGAAAGATGTCTGGCGACTGTTTATCAAAAACACAGCTCTCTGCTAACCCGTAAGGGGATGTATAGGGGGTGACTCCTGACCAGTGCCGGAACGTTAATGGGAAAAGTGCAAGCTGATCCCTGAAGCGCCGGTGAACGTCAGCGATAACTATAATCGTTCTAAGGTAGCGAAATTCCTTGTCGGCTAATTACCGACCCGCATTAAAGGAGTAACGACTGGACAACTGTCTCAACAAGGGACCCGGTGAAATTGCAATGGGAGTGAAGATGCTCCCTACTTACAGCAAGACGAAAAGACCCCGTGGAGCTTTACTACAGCTTGGCATTGAATTCGAGATTATGCTGCCGAGTATAGGTGGGAGACTTTGATCCTCTAATTCAGGTTAGAGAGGAGTCGCCAATGGAATACCACTCTGTATACTTTTGAATTCTAACCTTGGTCTGTTATTTGGACTTTTTCAAGGATAGCAAGCAATTAAGTTAGTATAGGTTTTCACAATTATAACAACATTACTATTTTTATAGAATTATTGTAGATTTTTATAGATATTTTTTAAATATCTTGATTGTCTGTATTATTTTTATAAAAGTATGCTTAATTGCATGCTGAATCAACAAATAACTAGAAAAAGAGTCTAAATACCAGACCGGGGACATTGCCTGGTGGGTAGTTTGACTGGGGCGGTCACCTCCTAAAAGGTAACGGAGGTGCTCACAAAGGTTGGCTAGCTCCGGATGGAAATCGGAGTGATAGGACAAGACCATAAGCCAGCTTTACTGCAAGACGGATATGTCGCGCAGTTACGAAAGTAGGATCTAGTGAACCGACCGTTGCATATAGACGCGCGGAAGATCAGCAGATAAAAGTTACCCCGGGGATAACAGGCTAATAGCGCCCAATAGTTCACATAGACGGCGCTGTTTGGCACCTCGATGTCGGCTCATCTCATCCTGGGGCTGGAGAAGGTCCCAAGGGTATGGCTGTTCGCCATTTAAAGAGGTACGCGAGCTGGGTTCAAACCGTCGTGAGACAGGTTGGTCTCTATCTGCTGTAAGCGTCGACACTTGAAAAGATTCTTCCCTAGTACGAGAGGACCGGGAAGAGCGAACCTCTGGTCTATCAGCTGTCACTGCCAAGTGCATTGCTGAGTAGCTATGTCCGTTCGGGATAACCGCTGAAAGCATCTAAGCGGGAAGCCTACTTTAAGATAAGGTGTCCATAAATCTGGTGGCAGACTACCACCTTGATAGGCTCTAGGTGTAAGCACAGTAATGTGTTCAGCCAAGGAGTACTAATGATTTTTGGTATTACAACTCTACTTTTTTGACCTAACGATTGAGATTGATCTTGTATTAGTTTCTTTGTTAGGTTGATGTGACTAGCAAATAAGAGAAATAAATTTTCTGTTTGATAGAATTGACAAAAGTGCTTGTATAAAGTATTATATCTGTGGTTTGATTACATTGTTCTCGGTGCTTTTGGCGGAGTGGGTACACCTGTTCCCATCTCGAACACAGAAGTTAAGCACTCTAGCGCTGATGGTAGCCGCAAGGCAAGAGTAAGACGGTGCCGAGAACAATGTAATCAAATAGAAACTATTTTTCAGAAAAGTTACCAACGCGAAAGTGTTGGTTTTTTTGCGTTTGTAGGAAGGCTGGAGGAATTACAGACATTGACAAAAACATCAATTTGTGCTATCATTTAAAATAGCACACTTATATAACCCGAAGGGTTGTTGCATTACCCTTCGTAACGGAGACCGTCTCGTAGTAAAATCAGTCAGTAAACTGGAGGAAAAATTTATTCAAAAATTCTGCGAGAAGATTTCAGAAGAAGAAAAAACACTTAATACAAGGGAAGATGTTTTAAGTATGGTGGCTTCTTTTGCAAAGGACTTCCAAGAAAAAAACACTCTTCAAAAAGAATTTTTTTGAGTGTAATAAATATCAACAAACCACTAAGTAGTATAGTTATAAAAGTGGTAGTGGATGATAATGGAGTCCAAATAGATGTCAGGAAAGGAAGATTTAAAAAATATTTCGATGTTTTTTTCGTTGAAAAATGAAAAAAACTAAACATCAAAAAGTAAAACCGTGTTAATCTATTAGGGTTAACACGGTTTTTTTGTGTCTTTTTTCTAAAAGAATTAAAAAGAAAACAGGACCTAAACGCTAATTTGCGATAGGTCCTGTTAGTAGAGTTTGTCCTTTTAAATCCTGAGATTTTTTCTGTCAACAGGGGTCAAATAGACAATAATTTTTTTAATAGCCCCCACCTTTAAGTTTGTGTTGAAAAGAGATTGGGGGGTGTACTCAATTGAACTAAAGTCCTGGTTGAGACTTTTTTCAAATTCTTGTTTCTCTTCTGGTTTTTCAAAGGCTATTTCTATATAGCTTGTGAAAACCACGAAAGAAAGTTTGTCCACCGCATTATCAGCTGTTTTCTCTCGACCCGCGCGAAATTCGCACAGATCTATTGGGATTGAAATCCTATAGAAAGTCTCTGTAGAACTGTTCCACGAGAAAAACAGAGACCCACCCGTTATTTCTAGATGATCAGAAGAAATCACCTTCTTTAATGCTCTGTAATCATAGGAATAGAAAACAGCTGAATACGAGTATGTAGGTGTAAAAAACAAAAAATTCCCAACAATAAACAGACAGATTAAACTTCTCATAGAAATCTCCTTTTTGAATTCGTGCTTAAAGCACATTTTTTATTAAGGCTGGGATTTGTAATGAACTTTTTTAATTATACACCTTAATCTACTTTTTGTCAAGAACTGTAATATTAAAATGCCAGTTTTTTGTACATTAGATTACTTGATTTGCAGTAGCTTTCTTTTGTAATAGGCTCTATTGGTGAGATTTGCGCATATTTTTCAATCGACAACGAAATAAGCTTTTGTTATAATAGGAATGTTTCCCTTAAAGGGAGATTTATGTTATAGAAAAAGATATATTTTGAGAAAAATAAATATTTAATTTGGGAATATAAGCTAAAAATAGAAAAATATGAAAGAGAAAATTATTATTGTTGATGAAAATGACAATATAATTGGAACTAAAAATAGAGAATCGATTGAATTGGGTGATATTTATAGAGTTTCTGCCTTATGGATTAGTAATTCTAAAAATCAGATCTTAATTGCTAAAAGAAGTATAAACAAGAAAAATGATCCTGGAAAATGGGGACCAGCTGTGTCTGGCACAGTAGAGAGAAAAGAGGGTTATTGGGAGAATATAATAAAAGAGACTGAGGAAGAAATTGGAATTGACCTTGAAAAGTATAATTTTAAAGAAATAGATAAAATCAGAGTTAAGGGAAAATACAATTTTTTCTGTCAGTGGTATTTTTTAGAAGAAGATTTAGAAATTGATAAACTTGTTCTTCAGGGGGATGAAGTTGATAAAATAATGTGGATAAATAAAAAAGACTTTGAAAATAGGCTAAAAACAAATCCAGAAGAATATACAATAAGCATGCCACAACATTTTGCTTTCTTAAAGAAGTACTAACCAGTTTTTAAATAAAAACAAGTTCTTTTTAAAAATCCAGGGAGATTAAAGATGAAGAAAGTCATTTATTCTTTACTGTTTGCTGTTATTTGTTTAACCCTAACGCTTTTGATTGGACAACTTAACCCTAAGGAAAGTGACACCATCACTGTGGAAACAGTTATTACAAAAATTTCTTCAAATTGAGAAAGGGGTTTTTCGAAAAACAAGGCTGTGGTACTTATTATTAGTAGCACAGTTTTTAATTTTATCTTCGAAAAGTTTGACTATTCGCCTGAAACAACACACTCAGGTTCTCCCATAATACAAGTTTTTTCATTTATTTCTTTTGCAACAGAAGTTTCTTTTTTTGAATTGTTTTCGCTTGTATCACCCTTTTTGCATTTTTTGGTAAAAAACTCTAGATCGTCACAACTACTTCCGTCATCAAAAAAACAAGAACCAGAAAATGAGCCGTCCTCATTCGTTGAAACTTCATGTCTGCCTTCATTTTCATTGCAAAAATCAGCGATATAGTTTTTTTCTTCAGTGATATTTGTTTTATAAGTTTCTGTTTTTGGTATTGCAAAAGAAAAACACAAAAAAACCAAAAGAATTATAATGGCTCCAGAAGAAAGACTTTTTAAAAAATTGCCCATTTTTTTATTTTTTTGACGACTAAATCAAATTTAGTATAGCAGTCTCTTGCTTTTTTGTAAAAATAAAGAAGATAGAGAATTGGGAATTGAAGTAGTGGAAATGCCCTTATGAATTAAAATTATAAACAGTTTTATATTGACATAATCGTTTGATTATATTATAGTATTTTGTTGTTGGTAGTTCTTTTAATAAAAAAGATGTACTTCAAGGGAGAGACAATGTGAGTGGAAGAAGAAAAAAAGGAGGAGAAGGTGTTGTTTACCGGACAGAAAACACATGGCTGGTGGTGGCTTTTCTGTATCTGAGATGTCTTACTCAGAAAAAAAAAGAAGTCACAATCAGCGCTATCTCTGAAGAGACAAGTGTTGAATACGAAACTGTCAGAAATGTAGTAATAAGACTGGAAAAATTGAAAATCATTTTTCCTGTCAGGTATGAGTTAATTCCGTCTTGGAAAGAGCCAAGCGGAAAATTATATCAGCAAGTATATCTATGCCCTTCTAGGCATAGATATGAGCTGAGGAAAATATTTCTTTGGCTTGAGGAGAAATACAAATTTCTCCAGGCCGTATAGTCGAGAGGGCTGTGACTAGAATTTTAGTCACAGCCCCTTTTTATTTTTTATAATACAAGGAATACTTTAATTTGTTAGATAAAACTTTGTGATAAAACTAAATAAATAAAAACATATCGACAAAATAGAGGGTAGATGGTATAGTTAATGTATCATTTGAGAATTTGAAAATAAAAATACATTTTTCTATAGAAAACAAAAGCAATGCAAAAAAGGTCTCGAAAAAGAATGCGTCTTACATTTGCCTACATAGGCATTTTTGCTGTTTTTTTTAGCACACTGTTTTTATTATTCAAGACAACAGCAACTTGTGATGACAACAAAAGAAATCAAGGGGAAATAGATGTTGATTGTGGCGGTCCATGCAAACCATGTACCGAAAAAATAATACTAGAACCAATTAAAATAGATAATTACGAGTGGGTTTATAGTTATGATAACAAATATGATTTTGTGGGTTATTTAAAAAACCCAAACAATAAATATGGTGCTTCCAAGTTTAAATACAGGGTTGTTGTTGAGATACAAAACGGAGAAAAAGCAATTATGTCTGATTGGATAAAAAGCTTTGCTTTGCCTGGTGAAAAGAAAACTCTACTAGTTCAGGGAATGGAACTTTCTGCACCACCCGTAAAAGTTCGAATGGAGTTAGATATTAAAGAGATTGAATGGGAGAAGTATACTGATTTTGAAGGACCGGATTTTATTATTAATGAAAAACATTACGAGGAACTTACAGGAGGTGTCGCTAATTTTTCTCGAGTCTGGGGAACTGTTATAAATAGAGGAAATGTTGATTTTGAGGAGGTTTTTGTCAAAACTTTTTTAAGGGATGAGGACGGGGTCCTTTTGGCTACGAACTCTGATCTTTTGGGTGGTTTTAGCGCTGGCAACCGAAGGGATTTTAATATGCTTTTTCCTGTAAGATTTGAGGGTGAAGTGGATAGAAGTAATGTTGAAATTGAAATTGAAACAAATCCCTTTGATGACGAAAATCTCTCTAAGGTTTACGGAAGTGATGATGAATGGGATTCTGTGAGGTGAACAAGATGTTGAGACGAGTTTTGTGAATTTTTTTGAAAAAATACAAAACCTTGAAATAAAGAGCGTCATCATTGACATTATCACCAGTTCGTGTATAATTAGTTTAGTAAAAAATAAGAAACGCCGAGAGGCTGTTTTTTAAACTAAAAATTTTTAAGACAGGAGTAATAACAGAATTGCTCGTAAATAAAAGTCAAAAAGAAATTTTATTTTCTGGCGAGAATTATTTAAGAACAATTTTATTTAAAAAATGAACAAAGCAGTCGCATTTATTAAGGAATCATATGTAGAACTACGAAAAGTTAATTGGCCTAGCAAAAAACAAACAATTAATTATTCTGCCATTGTTATTTCTTCAAGTATTGTGGTGGCTTTATTTTTAGGATTTTTGGATAAAATTTTTTCAACAATTGTAGAAAAGTTTATTTTTTAGAAAAGTTATTTATTTATAAAGAACAAAGACATTTATATGGCTAAACAAACACAACATCACGGAAGAGCTTGGTATGTTCTTCATACATACAGTGGATATGAAGAGAATGTGAAGCGAAATCTGAAACAGAGAATTGAGTCAATGAATATGCAAGATAGAATCTTCGATGTTATTGTTCCAACTGAAAAGAAGATTAAAATTAGAAATGGAAAGAGATATGTTGTTGAAGAGAGAGTATTTCCTGGTTATGTACTTGTGAATATGATTGTGACGGATGATTCTTGGTATGTGGTTAGAAACACGCCGAATGTAACAGGTTTTATCGGAATCGGAACAACTCCAACACCAGTTGATCCAGATGAAATTGGTGGAATTAAAAAAAGAATGGGAACTGATGAACCTAAATATAAACTTGATGTAGAGATTGGAGAATCAGTTAAGGTTGTGGATGGACCATTCAAAAATTTTGATGCGAAAGTTTCCGAGGTTGATAATGACAAAGGTAAGATTAAGGTTCTGGTTAGTATTTTTGGAAGAGAAACACCTGTAGAATTGGATTTTCTGCAGATTAAAAAGATCTAATTAAATTTGAATTTTTAAAAAGTAATTTAAGTAATTTACGAATATGGCAAAGAAAATAGCAAGTATGATTAAGCTTCAAATCAAGGCAGGGCAAGCAAATCCAGCTCCTCCAGTAGGACCTGCACTTGGACAACATGGAGTGAATATTCAAGATTTTTGTACTCGTTTTAATGAGGCTACAAAAGAATCTATGGGGGACATTATCCCAGTTGAAATAAATATTTATGATGATAGAAGTTTTGATTTTATTTTAAAATCACCTCCAGCATCTGAATTGTTAAAAAAGGCAGCAAAGGTACAAAAAGGTTCTGCAAGTCCATTAAAGGAAAAGATTGGAACAGTAACAAAAGCTCAGCTGGAAGAAATTGTTGAAAAAAAGAAAGAGGATTTAAATGCAAATTCTGTTGAAGAAGGAGTTAAGATTATCGCAGGAACAGCTCGCTCAATGGGAATTAAAATTGAAGGTTAGTTTATTTATAATAATTTAATAATACGCTGTGGGAGGATATTAAAATTATCCGTCCGCACCACAATATTATGAAAAGAGGAAAAAGATATCGAAGTGTTGTTGAGGGTTATGAACAGAATACAGAATATGCAATTGAAGAAGCATTGGAAATTCTTGAGAAATTTTCAGCACCTAAATTTGATGAGTCTGTTGAAGTTCATGTTAAATTGAGTATCAATCCCACAAAATCAGATCAGCAAGTTCGTGCAACAGTTGATTTGCCACACGGAACAGGAAAAACAAAGCGGATTGCTGCATTTACAGAAACTCAAGCAAAAGAAGCAAAAGCTGCAGGAGCAGATATTGTTGCTGGAGTTGAGTTAATTGATAAGATAGTTGCGGGAGGGGAAATTGATTTTGATGTTGCAGTAACAACACCAGAAATGATGCCAAAACTTGCTAAGGCAGCAAGAGTTCTTGGGCCAAGAGGTCTTATGCCAAATCCAAAAACCCAAACAGTTGGACCAAAGATCGATGTTTTAATTGAAGGACTTAAGGGTGGAAGAGCTAGTTTTAAAAACGATAACGGAGCAAATATCCATCAAGTGATTGGAAAAAGATCTTTCAAGAAAGAACAACTAAAGGAAAATTTTGAGGTATTTATGAAAGAATTGCAACAACATAAACCATCTGCTATTAAAGGTAAGTTTATCAAGGGTATTTCTATCACTTCAACAATGAATCCTGCGATTAAATTGAAAAACCTCTAAAGCTTAAGAAATTTATAAATTAAACATATGTCTCAAGATACTTTAACAACATTGAAATGTTCAGAGTGTGGAAATAGAAATTTCTATACTTTTAAAAATAAAAAAAAGATTCAGGAAAAACTTGAATTGAAAAAACATTGTCCAAAGTGTAGAAAACACACTGTACATAAAGAAGGAAAGACCAAAAAATAGAGCTTGTTAATTACTGCGTAAAATAATGCCAAAAAAAACTATAATATTTGACTTTGATGGAACCATTGTAGATTCATTTGAAATAGTTTTTGAGATTGCTAATCAATTAGCTGGCAAACTTGGTTATAGTAGAATCACCAAAGTAGAGATTGAGAAACTAAGAGGATGCACTGTGCAAGAGCAAATGAAAAAATTTGGTGTATCCTATTTGAAACTAATTTCAATTTTAAAGGAAGCGAGAATTATTTTTGGTGAAAAAATAGAAAAAATAAAACCTATTAAAGGATTGGTAGATGTGTTAGAAGAACTAAAAAAAGAAGGATTTGTTTTGGGAATTATCACTTCTAATTCAATTGAGAATACAGAGAATTTTTTAAATAAAAATAGGATTGATTTATTTGATTTTGTTTTTAGTGCCAAAAGTTTTTTTGGAAAACATAGGAAAATTAAAAAAGTTATTACTAGTAGAAAAATTGTGAAAAGTGAGGTAGTCTATGTAGGTGATGAAGTTCGGGACATTGAAGCGGCAAAAAAAGCTGGGATAAAAGTGATTGCCGTTTCATGGGGTTTGAATTCGAAAGATATTTTAAAAAAACATAAACCAGATGTTTTTATCAACAGTCCAGTTGAATTGAAACGAGCAATTGAAAAATTAATATGATATTTGCGGGTGTAGTATAGTGGTAGTACAGGGGTCTCCAAAACCTCTAGCGGGAGTTCGATTCTCTCCACCCGTGCCATCGTGTAATGAGCGAGCTTAATTGCTCGCTTTTTGCTTTATTTAAGGGAGATTTATTTAGTTCTAACCTTATATATTCTTCTTCCAATCGAGGATAGTCTTTTCTAATAGGCTGGAACCATTTATGGGCATCAACAAAGAGTTTTTGGTCAGTGATTCTATGGTTCGAACCTAAAGCAGCTAGAATTTCTCTTTTTTGTTCTAATGTGCCTTTATTAAAGTTTATTCGGGCATATGTTGCGAAATTGAAAGTTTTTTTCGTGAGTTCTAACTGTTTATTTTTTTCACCGCCTGATTTCTTCAGCTTTTCTTTTGATTTGGATATTTGCATCTGAAGAGTCTCTTTTTCTTTAATAAAAAATTTATCATCAATCAATTTTCTGTATCTCATTTTAATCAATTCGTTTAAATTTTCCTCAGCTTTTAGCAATTCATTGCGCAAAGAGTCTAGAATTTTTGATTTATCTTCGATTTCTAGATTTTTGCTATTATGAACAATTTCCAAAGCCCAGTCTCTAAATTCTGGCAATATCGTGTAGGTAGCTAATAATTCATTGATTTGCAACTCCAGATTATCTTGATTTAAAACCTTTCTTTGCGAACAATCAATGTCTTTTTTTCTTCTCGTACAGTGGTAATAAGTATATTCTTTTAGAGTTCCTGTCTTTTTGATTATTTTTTTCTTTGTTTCGGCTGTATGAAGACAACCACATTCTCCACACCTAATCATTCCAGTAAAAGCGAAATTATGAGTCTTAGGTCTTTGCTTCCCCTTTCTTCCCAATATTAACTGAACTTGATCATATTCTTCGAGGGTTATCATTTGATCGTGTTTCCCTGGGTAAGTCTGATCTTTATGCAAAATTATTCCAGTATAAAATAAATTAGTGAAAACTTTATAAAGACCACTTATAGTTAAAGGTTTACCGCCGAGGCGTTTTTTGAGAGGAGTTTTATATCCCCATTCATCATTTAATTTAATTAGTAGTTGAGGAACAGTGTAATTTCCAGTGAGCATTAAATCCCACACTTTCCTTATAAGATTGAACCTCTCAGTGTCTTTTATGATTGTATGGTTAGATAGTTCATTTAGATATCCTTGTGGCGCTATACCAGGTCTCCAGCCGTCTTCCAGCTTCTTTTGAATACCTCTTTTTACGTTTGTGCTTAGTTCTCGACAAAATTGGTTTGCCATTCCACTTTCAACACTAAAAAGCAAGACATTGTCTTCTGGAAGAAACTGTTTTTCCATTGTTTGAATCGATTTGATAGACCCTTCCTGTAGAAGCCAACTTATCTTTCCACTATCAATCGGATTTCTAGAGAGACGATTAAGATGCCAACATAGAATGCCATCAGCTTCACCACTTTCTATTTCAGTCATCATTTTGTCAAAAAATGGGCGATTACCAGGTTTTTTGGCTGATTTAGCTTCCGTGTAGATATGTTTTATGGTTATGCCTAATTCTTGCGCTAATCGTTTTAAACGTCCAGTTTGGTCATCGATAGATTGAACCTGGCGATCTTCGCTCTCGGATGATTTTCTGGCATATAAAAAATACTGTAACCTTGGTTTTTTTGTTTCCATATAAGTTTAATAAATTTTAATACTAAAAAGGCGGTTCTGACTTACCCAACTCGACCAAGAATGGTTTTGCTGGCAGAACCGCCCACTTAGGAGCGAAACATAAAATTCTTGGTATATTGTGAATTGGGTAAGTGTTTTCATTATAGCATAGATGTTCAATGTTATCATTTTCTAACATTTTCTGATATTTTGTCTAGGTATTTTTTGAGACTTCTATCCATCATTAAGCCCTGTTTTTCTGCTAATTTCGCTAATTCGGTCCAATGTATATGAGACATTATCTTTTTTGCATAAGTTTTGCTGTAATTTACTTTGAGTGCACATCGATAAGCATTGCCAGCCAAGCAAGAGGAATACTTTCTTTCAAAATCAAAATAGTAATATGCAAAAGTTAATTTTCTCTTCGATAAGTTATATCGCATAATTGGATGGATAACGTTAAGGTTTGTTAAGATTTTCAGATATTTTCATTGAGGTTGTGAATATTGTGAACTTTATTCTGATAATGGAAAAGCAATTATTTTTTGTGAAAAAGACTTTATTTAAAACATTATTTCTTGTACATCTTCTTTTTTATTGTTCACATTGTTCACATTGTTCACATTGTTCACATCATTAATAACGTCGGAAATTAGTTCAATTCCAAACCTTTTTCGCAATATTTCAATTTTTTCTTTATTATCTTTTGAAACGATATAACCATCTCTTGTTTTTATCGTTTTTAAATTTAATGTTTTCTTTAATAAGTAACCCATTTTCTTGGGGGTTATTGTATCTGAAGAATCAAAATTTTCATTAAATTGTCTGGTTATATCACCGATAGTTGGTTCCATATTTCCCTTGTCTAAAAGCAAAACAATAGATTCCAATATTTGGTAATTACAATCTAGAGTCCGGTCTGTTTTTATTGTGTCATTGTACTCCCTTATGTATTTTTGAAGCTCTTTTATGGTTTGTGCATCATCAATAACACTCATTAAGGGAACTGCAATTTGATTTAAGCGTGGTTCGATACTCCTATCTTCAAATTCAGTTTTTATAAAGGATTTTCCCTTATTCCTAAACCTAAACATTAAAAGTTTATTTCTTAGGCACAAAGCTTCTTCTTCAAACTCAGAGGGTATATGAATCAAGATATCTTTTCTTGGAAAATTTTGATTCATATCCTCAGTAATCATTCTGCTTTCCAGAGCGCTATCGTCAAATAATTTTCTTGTCGCAATTATTTTTGGACCGAAAACGTGGAAAGCCTTAACATCGAAGGATTTGCCATTGCCTTCACTTCTAAGAACTGGAGTCCCTTTAGCAAAACCACAATTCAATATTTTAACCAGCTCGGTTGTAGTGTCTGATATTTTTAAGTCCGCTTCATCCAAGACTAGAGTTCCTTTGAAATCGTTGAGCATCCTAAATATAGGCGAAACAGTCGTTGCCCCACTTGTAAAAATTGGGTGGTAGCAAACTGAACCAATTGTCTTTAGAAATCTTGATTTCCCTGTGCCATAATCTCCTAAGCCTCTCAAATAAGGAAGCTCTTTAAAATCATCATAAATCCAAGAAAAAAGAACATAATAAGTACAAATTTTCTCAAAAAAATCAGAGACAGTAAGATATTTATGAACGAAATATTGAATTTCTTTAATCAGTTCTTTTTGATCAACATACTCTATTGGAGCAGACGGAAAAAGAATGACATCGTTGGTTAGAAAATCTTTATCAGCTGGATAGGGTAGAAAAAGTTTTTCTTCTATTTCCAAACTTGCTTCTCTTTTTATTTCATTATCTTTATATGTAGCAAAATATGTTTTATTTTCTTCTTTGTCTAATACCATTTCAACAATTGTTTTATCTTGTAAGATCATTGAAGCAATATGTATAATCTTTTTTTGGCTTCTGTTTTTATTTCATCTTCAATTTCTTTTAGTCTCTTCTCTTTCTTCATTGTCATAATTTTAATCTTAATTGTTACTATTGACTCAATAAACTAACGGCACTTCTAAAATCTAAATTGTGTAGTTGCATAGCGAGGGATATCGGGTCAGATGATCCAGTTTGACATCCAAAGCAATAATAACTATTTGATTCTGGATAAAGATAAAAAGAAGCTGTTTTTTCTTTATGAAAAGGACATAAAGAGCGATATTTGTTTCCAATTTTTTGCAAAACCAGTTCTTTCTCTGCAAGTTGGAGGATTGGATATCCCCTTGCTTTTTCAAGCTTTACTTGAAAATCGATTTGATTCCCGTCTCCCTGTAAGCTATTTAGGAACATTCTGTGTTTGGCAATCATTTTTTCATTTTTCAAGAGGTCTGGTAAGAAAAATGCTTTTACAAATTCCTCAACAAACCAAAAATCTTTTCTATACCTCATTTTATTTAAGACCTTCTTTATTTTGCATAGTTGGGTTTTGTTAATTTTTATTTCTTCTTTTAATCTTTCTTTCACAATCTCTTTTGCTCGGGGAAACATTATGAGAAGATCTTTTGCCGACGGTCTAAGCTGTTCTTTTCGCCAAATTTTTTGTTGTTTATAGAAGTATTCTTTGTTGTTCATAGGATGTTATTTTTCTAGTAGATTATCCAGCTCTTTTTTTGTGATCGGCTGATAAATTGTTCGCATCAGATAAATCAATTTAATTCCATGATCAAGAACATCTTCTTTGGAGATTTCTCTTCCAAAGCGTTTTTTGTAGATTTCTTGAAATTTTAGGATTTGATCTTCTGAAAGCATATTAAGATAATATTGATGTTAGCTAAACATCCTATTTTTTAGACTTCTTTGAATATAAGCTAATTTTTTTGGTTCGACCTTTAATTTACCTTTATGAAGTAACTCTAATGTTTTATCAGTGGTTTCATTTTTAAGAAAACAAAAAATAATTCTACTAGGGTCTTTTTTATTAAGTTCCTTTAACTCTTCTTTGAAGTACAAAAAAATTGTTGCTGTCAAAAAATCAGAAGTATAAACCCTTTCTTTGTCTTTCATTGTTTAGTGTTTTAATGTTTATCTATAGTAATTATTTCTTAAAGGACAATTACTTGGAAAAACTTATTTGGCTTAAAATGCTAGAGTCGCTTAGAATAAACAAAAAAGACCCCATTTAGGGTCTTTTGAGAAACTTTTCTAAGCTGAATATGTTTATCCTTGATTCAATTTGATTCCTTTCCCTCGGATTATCTCAATTAGTTTTTTTCCAGAAGGGGTTATATTTTCTAAGTTACTCTTATTTGCTAATTTGCCAGTTCTAAAGATGCCGTTTCTTATTAAGTTTTGGATTTTTTTTTGTGAAGATTGCCTGTCAGTTTTTTTGATCGGTCCGTTTGTATTAGTTCTTTTGTCTAATAATAAGCTTATTTTTTTATAGGATATAAAACTTTCTTTGCTATTGCTGCATTCGGTATAAATTATTTTAAAAAGCTCTTTATATTGTGTTCCCTCACCAAAATTTATCAGAAAGTTATTATAATAAAAATCCCCGTTTTTTTCCGTTACTAATGTTTTTTCTGGCTCAACCTTTTCAAGTTCATCAAGTAAAAAGTTGTGAACAATTTTTATACTTACCATAAGATTTGCAAGTTGTTCATTTGTAGGCGCTCCATTAAAAGAGTTATTTCCTGCTCTAAAGTGAAGAAAGTCAAGGACTGAATCGTTCCTTTTCTCTTCCAAAAAGGTTTCACTAGCCTTGTGGTATGATTTGCCAGATAATAATAAGGCTGGTTCTATTTTTCCCCAATGGGGCCAAATTTCTGTTTCTTCTAAAAAGGGAAGTTGCCGAAGATTGAGCTTTTTGAGCTCGTTGTTCCTCTTTTTCTCCAATTCTTTTAGTATTTGTGAAATTTTTTTATTGTTGGTCGCAAATTTTAAATACTGAAACAAGGCTGGAATAAAAGTTTTCTTACCATTGGAGCTATTTATAACTTCGAATCTTCTTTTTAATGATTTGATTGCAGACTGCATAATTTTAATCTTAATTTACTCTAATTTAACTTAATATCAGACAAAAAACAATAAGATTAGTTGTGCTAAATTAACTTTGATTGTATATTGGAAGTGTATCCATATTCAAATAAACATCATAAAACAAGCTACGCTTGTCTCTATTGCGCCTTTTAGTGGGCGATTCGGTGCACACAATAGAGACACTTGGTGTTTTCTTGAATGTGGATACCGCCGGGTCGTCCTCTCGAGATAAACTTCCCGACGACTTAACAATTAAGTCGTTTTTATGTTATTAAAATTTCTAAAGTATCAGAGGTATAAAAAAATGATAAGAGGAAGTGCTTTATTTGTCCTTGAAGAGATTGCTAAGATAGTTATGGAGACTATTGATCATTTCGAGGAAGAAGGGAAAATAAAAGATCAAGAAACAAAGGAAATTGTTAAGTTTGAATTGACGGCACTTTCCTTTTGGTTGTTCAAAAATTCAGATGTTTTTCTTGGATTAATGCACAGAGCAATTCTAGATGAAGTGCATAATCAGTATTATAATAGATTGAAAAAATCTGGTTATGATTCCAAAGCACAACAACTTGTTTGCGATGATTTTAATTTGCATTACAGAAAATACGATGAAATTTATGCGGATGATAAAGATCTGACTATTGTTTCCGTTGAATTTTCTGAATTTTTATCTAAGAAATTGAAGGCTGAGAAAAATCTTGAGAATGTTATGTTTGCGATGTATTTAGCAAGAAAAATGACACCAAAATTTCAAGAGTGGGCAGAGGTCGTTGATTAATACAAAAGGATATTATACTAAAGAAAGATACAAAAATGAGCGAAGGAAAAAGAAGAGTCATATCTAAATAGTATAACTAAACAATATGAACAATATGAAATCGATAGACCCAAAGTAGTACCCAACACTAGCGACGTACAATCCAAAAATGATTTGGGAAGCAGTAGAGAAACTACAAGCGAAGCACCCAGATATGACGGAGGAGATGTGCCTGTTGAATCTCGAAATGGACTTGGCGCAAATAGATCAAATGGCTTAGCCTCTATTATTTTGGTTTATGCAATTCTTTAGTACCTTTTTCTTAGGTAGGATGTATACTTTGAGTATGTCAGGATAATAAAGCAAGCTAATAAACAAATATTATGCCAATAGAAACAACTTATCTTGTGTCAGGTTTATGTATCGGATTGGTAGTGTCTTTTATTTTAGGCTATAAGAGATTAAAAGAGCTAAAATCTTACATAAAAAATGATGAAAAAATGTTCGATGAAAGGGACGGCGGTGGAATTAAATTTCGCAAGTCTTTTTTTGACAGAGAATCTGGCTATTTAATTGATGTTAAGGGATTTAGAAAAATTGATCTAAAAGAAAATGTGAAGGGGTTAAATGCTTTTTATGAAGATGACTGGGCAGTTATTAAATTTCATTTGGAAATGAATGACGTGGAAGAGTTTCTGAATGGATCATCATTTGCTACTGACAGACATATAAAAATTATCCGTGAGAAAATTAAGAAGGGTGAAATAGTTAGAGTTCCCCAATGTTTTATAAAGAATGAGAAAATCACATCCATAGTTGAAGATGGGAATGCTGAGATTCATTCTAAGGAAGAGGATGAAAAAGTAAAATATCTTTTAGAGGGGATGAGAACAGAAGATAGTGCCATTATGACGTATCTTTGTTTGCCGAATGGTAGGGTAGTTTGTTGTACTTATGCAGGATCTTTTGATGGTATGTCTGTGTCAGACGATGAAACCATTGAGAGGGAAAAAAGAGAGACGAAGAGTATGAAGACTGTATCTGGGGGATATTAATAGTCGAGGGGCATAAAGGGATTTCAAGAGAAGATATGATGGAAATCATCGATATTAAAAATGAATATACAAATGAAACAGGAGACTTTAATGCATTTAATGCAGGAAAATTCTCTGAAGAAGAAATAATGTACGTTTTGAAAGAGGCACTCGAAAAGGGAAGGAAGTATTCGTTGGAAGATATTAAAATAGTAGAAAAAGTATTTTTTGCGTATCGAAAGAAAATCAGATTGGAAGATGCAGAACTTCTTGCGCGTAAAAATGAGGTTCTTTAAGTTACTTAGAATTACCTTGTTTCTATAATTAGCAATTTATTAAAAATGAATGTATATCTAGACATAGATGGAGTTCTTCTTACTAAAGATGGTAACTGGGCAATTGGCGCAGTAGAATTTTTAGAAAAGGTAACGAATAAACACAAGTGTTATTGGCTCACCATGCACTGCAAGGGAGACGCAAGCCCAGCTATCGAACATATCAAGCAAAAGACAGGAGAGGAGCCTCCTAGGTGTCTTCAGGGGATTCTACCAACGAATTGGGGGACATTGAAGACTGAGGCAATTGATTTTAGTCAAGAATTTGTTTAGTTGGAAGATTTTCCGTTTGAAAGTGAAAAAGCGGTGTTGAAAAAAGAAAAAGCGTTTGATAGGTTGATTAATGTAGATCTTATATCTAATCCTAGTCAATTGCTTGATATAGATCTATAAAAGGTGGAACAAAGAATTCGACTATAAACAAAGCTCATTTTCCTTTATTTTTTTAGAAGTAGAGATTTTTTGGCTATAACTTTTTTGAATTTAAGTTAGGTTGTAAAGATAATGTCTGGGTGTATGATTAAGGCAATAAGTTTCAAAGATGAATTTTTATGAAAAAACGTAAAGCAGACGACAGGGTGAATCAAATAATGATTGAATACAACGATGAAAAAATAAAGTTGTATGAGAGTTTTGCTTTGGCAATAAAAACGATAATTGAAAAAATAATTGAAGAAAAAAAGCTTAAATCAAAAATTCAAGTTATAACTTATAGAGTAAAAGAAAAATATAAGCTAAAAGAAAAGTTAAAGCGACCAGAAGGAAGTTCAGTCTATTATATTGAAAAGAGTATAAAGAAATTTTCAGATATTGATGATTTGGCTGGGGTACGAATAATTTTTTACTTGGAAAGTGAAGCTGATAAGTTTTCTAAATTAGTAGAGAAGGAGTTGCTAAATGTAAAAATAAAAAGAAAGTTAAAGCACGATGGTTACAAGGCAATCCACTTGGTTGTTAATGGTCTTAATGAAGAAAGATTAAGATTATTGGAATATTCAAAATTTAAGGGTCTAAAATGTGAAATACAATTAACAACACCATTGTTTCACGCTTGGTCCGAACTAGAACACGACATTATATACAAACCTACACAGGAAGTGAAAAAGAGATACCCAAAAGAATTCGAAATATTGGATGAGAGATTTAAAGATATAATGATAAGGCACATTAATGAAGCAAGTTTTGAGTTTGAAAACATCTCCTATTTGTACGGTGAACTTGAAAAAGGCCGTGCAATATTCAATCCTGAACATATAAGGTCCCAAAACAACAATAAAATTTACCAAGAATTGTTGTTATTGGAGAAGTATACCGAGGAGGTAAATATCGGTAGATATGGCAATGAAGAAATAGTCGATTTATTAAGGGACTGTATGAATAAAGTCAAAACAAACAAGAAGAAAAATGAATCAAGTATATTAGGTGAAATACCAGGAAAAACTTTGATAAATATTGCTGAAAAATGCATAGATATTATTAACAAAATCAAAAATGCTGATTTTATAAATGCCTTTAATCTTCTCGTGGAGTTTTGCGAATACGAAGAAATGGGATTAAGTGAGAAAAAAATTCTAGATGCTGTGAAAAACTTTTCAAAATATCAGGTATTGAGACAAAGAAAAAATTCAGTAGCTTTTCTTTATAAGTATCAAAAAGATTTAATTGCTACGATTTTAGTATGGGACAATGCTAAGCAAATAAGGAATTTGAAAATAATAAACAAAGCGCTTGGTAAAATTCTAGAGTTTTCTTATGAGTTACAGGAGATGAGAGATTGGAACACCATATCATTGATTTCTGGACCACTCGTTCCGAGTGAAGAATTGAGAAAGATACGAAGAGAAGCAATTGATTTAATAAAAAATCTATACGGGCGGGTTGTTGATGTGAAATCTAAAATTAGTCTTCTTGAAACACTTGAAAACATTTCTCGTTTTCATTCTAATATAGATGAGAAAGGAAGAAAATTCATTTATGAAGAACTCGAATACGTTATGGATTTTTATGAGGATATCATTTTTGGTAAGCAGGACAATATTAAAGCTGAATCACCAATCGTTTTGGAAATAGAAGAAAAATTAATCTGGATAGACAAACTCGGCACTGAAAACGAAGAAAAAATAAAAAAAATATTAAGTAAAATACGTTCAGATGAGTTTTATGGATTGTATAGGGTTCTAATCGGTGACATTGTTTACAAGGAAGAAAAGAAATACGAAGCATATGAAAAGAGAAGGAATGACACCATTTCATCTTGTTTGTCTAAAATAAACTTGAAAAGTGTTGAAAAATGGAAAATAATATTGAATGATATGGCGCAATATGGAGTTGAAGAAGAGAGTTGGAAACTTCAAGGATTTAACTCTTTGCTTCAGCGATTAGCTGAGAAAAAACCAGAAATAGCCGAAATTATTTTGGACGATGCGGTTAAAAATAAAAAACCACTGTTCAAATTTGTGGGACAATTTTTATATGGATTTAGAAAAGAAGATAACCTTCAACTTTGGGACAAATATGTAGACATAATTATAAAAAACAAATCCGCAGAACAGCTTTTTGATGCCTATCTTTCGTTTTTGTATATTAATAAAAAGGGGATAAAAAAAGGTGTAAGAAGAAAAGACATAGAATTATTTCAAAGGTCTATAAATAAAGACAGAACATTTAGTTTTTTGAGAAGGAAGGGTGTCAATGAATTTGCCTTTCATTCCTCTTTAATGCAAGGCCTCTCAAGCATTCACGCAAAGAACCCTAAGGTGATTGAAAAATTGTTTATTTCTGAAATCGAAAAAAACCCATTAATGCCAGGTTTTTTTATACGAGAGTTGCACCATATGGAGATTAGAGAATCAATTGATTGTTCAAAGTTTAGGACAGAAACTAAAAAGTATATTTTGAGTAAGTTGGTCGAAATAGAAGATTTTAATTGTGACGCCCAAGAACTTCTTCTTAATATGGAAAAAAAGAATTTCGACTCAATTATGGAGCTTATTCTAAATAGGATAAAAAGGGCACAAAAAGAGAAACCAAAGAAGCGATTAGGACTGCATCATTATGAAGCTATTCCGTTTAATTTTAATGAGAATCTTGCCGAATATATAAGTAAAAATGACGAATATATTAATTATATCGGAAAATGGTCAGAGAAGATGACAAAGGAGTGGAGCATATATAATTGGGAGTTAGGGCAGTTTATAGAAAAAATAGATAAATCTTTTGATAAAGTATTGAAAAATATTATCGAAAAAGGGGATGCTAAAAGTTTGGCAAATGCGGTTGATATTTTAAGAACGGTTAGCGTTCCATCATTTGAAATTTGTTTTGAAATTGTTAAGAGAACTGATGATGAAAAGATTTTAAACAGGGTTGCTTCTCTTATGCATAAAACTGGCGTAGTTTCTGGTGAGTATGGTTTTTCTGATAGCTTAAGAAATAAAGCCAGTTCTTTAGAAAAATATCTGGATTCAGCCGAAGATAGGGTTAGCAGATTTGCCATAAAAATGATTGAAAATTTAAACGAAATGGCAGATGAACAAAGGAAGAAAGAGGAAGAGGGAATTAAACTAAGAAAACTTGAATTTGAAAAATAATATCTATCGACAGATTTTTTTCGGAGCTAAGGTCTGGATTTTTTCATAAGTTAGTATAGAAAAATACTTTAAATAAATATTTATATTTATGAATAAAAAAAGCAACAAAGAGTTTTATGAAAAATTAAGTGGAAAAAAATTAACTGATAAAGAGGTCTCTGAGTCTAAAAGTAATTTCGTTGGTTTTTTCGATTTACTCTTGAAGATAGATGAGCGGAACAAGGGTGGTGAAATAGAAAGATTTATTGATAAAAATCGTGTATAATAAAGGAGGCAGCAAAACATAATTAATTAGCATACTATATTGAAAAAGGTTAATTTTATTTATCGGTTAGATGGCAAGAATATTGATTGTGGATTGGATGTTTTCGAGTTAGCACCAGTATTGTTATCCCTCGGCGAGCTGATAAAAGAGAGCAATAAAATTTTAAATCCTAATGGTAGGGAGGTCGCTGTTAACATAAAACCTTTTAGGGAAGGCTCTTTTATTGTTGATATTGTATTGTTTGCTCAAAATAATTGTCAAGGAATATTAGATTTAATAAATAAGGATAGCACAAAGGATATAAAGGAGCTGCTTGAGTGGGTAGGGTTAATTACTGGAGGAGGAGGAAGTCTATTTTGGTTAATAAAAAAACTAAAAGGGAAGCCTAAAACAGTGGAGCAACTAAAGCCTAATGAGATTAGATACACAAATGAAGAGGGTAATGCTTTTGTAGTTGGCAGTAGAACTCATCAATTATTTTCGAACAATAATATACAAAAATTTGTTTATAATTCATATGGTCTACCATTGGAAGGAGATAACGTAGAAAGTATAGATTGTTATTTACAAAAGGAAGAAGAAGAAACAAAAGTTACTTTTAACAAAGGTGATGTAGAAAGTTTTAGAAATTATTCAGAAGCAGAAATACCTTCCTTAGCAGTAGAAGAAGAGGTTAAAACGGAGATGGAAATTTTTGTAAGTCCAAAAAGAGGAAGTTTTGACGCTGACCCAAGGCAGTGGTCGTTTAGGTTGGGTGGTAAAGGAGACCAGATTATAAAAGCAACCATAAAAGATGAAGAGTTTTTGGAAAAATATAGAGAAAACAAAATAAGACTTCATTTCACGGACGTATTAAAAATAAAATTGATTCAGAGAGTGAAAAAATAGATGGGGAGTTTGACCTAGATGCAACAGTCAATGAGGTCGAAAAGGTTTTGGAATATATTCCTTCTAGAAATTCAAAACAAACAAAATTGAATTAAAGAGATTGATATTTAAATATAACCATTCCCTTCTTTTCCAATAAAAATGGTTATAGTATCCATCGCTGGGTGTGGATTTCCAAAGTGTTTTTGTTAGCTATTTTTTATATAAATTAGTGTAATATGAAAACTCCTGTGTTACAATTAAGGCATTAATCTGTCAAATAGCCCTGCGGACGAGCAATCAAACAAAATTATGAACAAAGCAACAAAAGAAATAGATGGAAATGCGCTATCCGCAGTCCTTGTAGAGTATAACGTTTTGAATACTGAGGTGCAAAATCGAAGTAACGCTCAAAATACACTTCTTCAGATGCACATTGCGACGATCACGACAATATTAGGAGGAATTTTTTTACTTCCTCTTGGTCGCTGGTTGATTTTTTTGGTACCTATCGAATCAGCTTTATTTGGTTTGTGGTGGTTGGATAATGCTCTCAATGTTGTGGAATTACGGGCATATCTGAGTAGTGAAATTGAGAGCAGAATAAAAGAATTGTCAGGAAAAGAAAATGTAGTTCGTTACAATACGGAACTGATAAAAAGTTATACAAAAAAGGGGAGTGAAATTATTTTCTTGAATTTCAAAAAAGATACAGCATTTTATATGGTGGTGTTTAGCACCTTTATTTTGCCGTCTTTCATTTCTATTATATGCACGGTCATATTTTCATTGACCAATAATTTTTTGGAGAACAAGTACGTATCTATATTTTTTTTATTTGCTAACATTATATTTTTTCTTACCTATATGTGGGTGTTCTATGGTCACTTTGGCTTTATGCCAGCTGCTATTAAAAATAAGATAAGTAAATTAAGGATTTTTCAGAAAAGAAAATAAAATTAAAAACATAGCTTTTCAATTTTTTGAAATAATCTAAAGACATTGACGATAAAGATAATTAATTAGTATATGCGTATAGATAGTTTTGTTTTAAGCGATTATGGTAAATATTTTTTAATTAAATAATTTTTTATGAGTATTTCTAAAATAGATAAAAGAATAACTGTAGAGTATCTAATAGAAAAAGTAGAAGGACAGTATTTCGAGAGAAAAGGGATTGAGGAATCTGGATTGAAACCCACAAAGCTTGCTAATGAGATAATTGGAATGCTTAATGCTGACGGCGGGATTATAGTAGTGGGTGTTTCTGAACAAGATGGTGTTCAAGATTTAAAAACAATGAATACTAATTTAATCGATCGGTATCGTAAAATTTGTTTTGATTTTATAGCTCCTCCAGCGAATGTAGAGCTTGAGGAAGTAATTTTGGATTCTGGTGAGTTGCTATTTATTTATCACATAGAACAGGATTACGAAAGAGTATTTTGCAGAAAAGATAATGAAGATGTTTATATAAGGATAGGAGACTCAAACAAAGGTCCATTGACCAGAGAAGAGGTCCGTAAATTGGAATATGACAGAGAAATAAGAAGCTTTGAAGATGAACCTAGGAAAGACTTTGACACTAATGATTTTGAAGAAAAAACCCTAGAATTTTATAAGAAGCAGCTTAAATTTGAGGGTGATTACAAGGAACTTCTTCTCAGTAGGAACCTAGCTATCAGAGACGGAAATGAGGTGGTTTATAAAAACTCAGCCGTTCTTCTTTTTGCAAAAAATCCCGATAAGTATATTCCGTCATCGTGCGCTAGATACATACGTTATGATGGAGTGGTGGCAAAGACAGGAGTGGATCACAACGTTATCAAAGACGAACGTTTTGAGGGATGTATTCCACTTCTTGCAAGGGATCTCCAGAAATTTATCTATGCCTCATTAAGAGATTATTATTATTTAGATGTAGAGAAGGGACGATTTGTAAAGATTTCTGAATATCCAGAAGAAGCGTGGCTTGAGGGGTTGGTTAATGCTCTTTGCCATCGTTCGTATAATGTTCAAGGAAATTGTATCTATATAAAACATTTTGATGATCGTTTGGAAATATCCAATAGTGGACCTTTGCCAGCTCAGGTTACAGTTGAAAACATAAGAGAAGAGAGATTTTCTAGGAATCCAAGAGTAGCACGAGTGTTGTCGGATTTGGGACTTGTACGAGAATTAAATGAAGGAGTTTCTCGTATTTTTGAATCGATGGAAAAATCAATGTTGGCAGAGCCAAAATATTATGATAGAAACAATACAGTTACTCTTATACTTAGGAATAAGATAGCAGATCACGAAAAAGCTATCCCAGAGATTGTGATGAAAAAGGTTGAATCGATGTGGAAACACTTGAATGAAACAGAAATAGAAATATTGTCGTATATTTTGGCGAGCAATGGTGCCACAGTTGGACAGTTGAGTATTAGCCTATCTAAAAGTGATAAAGTCATAAGAGGATATCTTAACAAATTTTGTCTAATGGATGTTTTGGAAAAAAATACCACAAAAAAACGTGATATAAATGCATTATATTCAATTAAGAGAAGTTAGCATTAAGATAAGGGAAGTCGTTATTTTGGCTAATACAAGGGAATTTACTTGTATAAGGAGGGTTTAGGTAACTTTAAGGGAAGTTTTTATAAGAGAAGTCGATATTTTTTATAAAAGTAGGTTTATCTTTTAAATTTATTAAAAAACAGACCATATAGACTAAATATTCTTTGAATTTGGAATAAAAAGAGGGTCACTTCTTTTTATAAAAATAGTTCTAACATCCTTCACGACCCCGTGCAAATAAAATACCCTTTCAAGGGTATTTTTAATTTGCAAGGAGAGAATCGAAGTGGGAAGGGGTTGGGAAACGGAAGTTTCCAGTTTGGGGTGACTGACGAAGAATGGGGAGGATAAGAGGGCGGAAGCCCTATTGAGAGCTTCGCGAGTGAGTTTTTCTCTCATCCTGTGCAGATAAAATAAAAATATCAATCAAATAGGGGAGGTATTTTTTGATTTTAAGTGGTATTATTATGTAAAATTTGCAATACCTAAAACTGTTCGAGGACCGTTCTGGCTATGTAGTGATCCAAAGATTTTTTTTGCTATCTTTGGGGAATTAATAAGAAGAAAGAGAATATAATGATTGCTAAAAAAATTATCTAAATAAATTAATATGAAAAAATCATCAGGAGCTTTAATAACATGTAATAAAAAAGTATTAATGTTGTTGCGCGATAATAATCCAAGAATCCCGGATCCTAACTGCTGGCAATTGATAGGTGGATATCTGGAAGCAAACGAAACTCCCATAGAGGCTTTGATTCGAGAAGTTAAGGAGGAATCAAATCTTCAAATTTCAGAGGATGAAATAAAGGAAATTGGTAAGATTATTATTCCAGATAAACTGGAACATTCTCTCTATTGGATTAAATTATCGGAAGATAAAATAAAAGATATTAAATTGGGAAATGAAGGACAAGAGATAGATTTTTTTTCTTTTGAAGAGTTAAGCAAAATGAAATTGGGAGTAATTGTTTCTAGTTATTTTAAAAAATTTAAAGATGGTTTTAAAAACATTGTGGAGAATGAAAATTTAGACAGAGGATTATTGGGTTTTGATGAGAATGGATTGCATATCATAAAATAAAAATATTATAAATATATGGAAAATATTGAAAATCTGAATAAAAATATTTCTAAAATGCCTGATAGTTATTTAAACTCATTTAAAAAAAGAATTTACAGTACTATTTTGCAATCCGAAGGGGAGAAGCCAGAAGATCGGCTTTGTTATTTTATGGAGACAATGGGAAAAATTAAATCCAGTATAAGAACCGAATCAGTTAAACGGTTAGAAGGATTAAATATAGTTAATATAAAGAGCAAGGAGGAGCTTGCTGACTTTATTGCACGGGAACTTTTTTGTTTTTATAACGAAAATTATACACTTGAACAAATAAAAAATTTTTCACGAGAAGATCGTAAAGAATTCGGTTTTTCAGAAATAAATGAAGTTCTTTCCTATGATTTTAATGAGGCAATGACAGAAATAAACATACACATACCGATAATACCAACTGAAGATATGAGGGAGACAATAACTGTTTTAATCGAGGGTTTTAAGGAATTAGCTCAAAAAATTAAATCAAATGAAGAGTTTTCTTCAATTGAAAAAATCAAAGGATATTCCTGGATTGTATATTACCATAGAAAATTTATAGAAGAGAAGTTGGGGTTTAGTGTGGAATCAATTGATGAAAAATTAAAAAAGGCTACGGCTTCTATTTCTAGGGAGGAATTTCTAGGAAAGTATGGTAATTCTTAAGAAGAATTAATTATGTCTTCAATTGAAATTAATTTTTTAAATTTATTCTTTATTTATCAATAATATAATTTTTTTATTTCTCTAAAAAGAATTATAGTTTTTATATTATCTTAAATCCGGAATATAAACATATTCTTTCTTATTCATAAAAATAGTTCTAACATCCTTTACTATGGCGTGCGGTTAAATTTAAGGCTTGAAAGAGCCTTATTTTTTATGGGGACAGTAGGAAGTCAGAATCTTTTGTGATATAATTAGTGTATGAATAAAAAAATAATTGATTTCTTAATAATTTATTTAACTATAAATTTCGTTTTATTTATTTTAAGCGGTTTTTTTGGTAATTCACTAAAAATATTTTATTCAGGGGCATTTAATTCTTTGGTGTCTCAAATTGTTTTACTCGGAGTTGTTTATTGGGTTGTGAAAAAAGATAGAATAAAAACAGGTAAACTGCTAATATCAATTTTATTTTATATTCTAGGTCTAATCATTTTTTTATTTACTTCAGCTGGCTCAGTTCAATATATTTCTCCGCTCTTGTTTTTTGCATATTTTTTATCTGTTACATTAGTTGTTTGGAAATTAAAAAGAAAAATATTTTATTTAATTCCAATTTTTATTTTACTATTACAAGTTGGAACAACTTTTATTCCTTCAAAAAAATGCGTAGGTAGAATGAAGGGGGCTACGATGTATTCCTGTGATTGCACAGGTCTAATAAAATCTAATTTTTTAGCAGGAGAAAATTGTATTGGTAAGAGAACCAATTGTTACATACATAGACCGACCAAACAAGAAGTAGATTGTTCAGAGCTGGATAATTATGAATATAATCCGGGAGAGTATGTAAATCCATAAAATAATTTATTATGAATAGAAAGATTATTATATGATTAGTAGTTTTGGTAATATCAGTTTTGGTTGCATTTTTTGAAAATAAAGATGGGTTTTTAGGAAAAATATTATATCCTTGTGTGGAAAATAACCCCGAAACAAGTTTTCTTTGCTATACAGGTTTCAGTATGGGCGTAATACTTATAGCAGGATTTTTAACAATAATTTCTATTATTATGATTTTATTTTTGATTTTCAAGAAAACAAAATGAAAGGTAAAAAACAAAAATTATAATTAGTATTCTCTTTATAATTACAATTTTTATCGGAATATTTTTATTCAGCTCATTTTATAAACTAAAACTGAAATCACTTAAAGGTGATCCTTTTGTTAATATGACATATAATAATACAGAGCTGATTAGGAAATTTGAAATGCCTGAAGGAAAAACTTTAGGAAAACCATCATGTGCAGAAATTCTTTTGAGATATAGAATTATAAATCAGGAAAAAAACGAACAAACATTTAATGATGTAATAGAAATTGCAGAAAATGCTGGATGGAAAAGGGACTTTGAATGGAAGGGCGGTGAATTTAGTGCTAGTTTTGAAAAAGAAAGGAAAATGGGAGAGATCTATTTGAGAATTATTTTAGTTAATGAGGATTATATAGACGAAAATAGTAATAAAGAATTAAGCATAAGCCTTAATCATCGTTAAAAATAACAAAAACAGGTTCTAACTTCATCCAACAGCCCGTGCATCTTAAGACAGCCTTCCTCGAGGGGGTTGTTTTTTTATAAAATATTTTTTAGTAGATATAATTTTATATTTGAATTGGGATTAATATAAATAGATAAATAATAAAAAAATAAAGAAAAACAATAAATATTTCGTTATTATATTTGTTGTTAAGAAGAGCCAAAATTTAGATTTCAAAGGAGTATTTTTTTTGGTCATTTTTTTACTTATGAATTATCTCTTGATATTTTTTAATTGTTATAATATTTTATAGTGCTAAAATGGAAATAAGAATAAATAGTTTTGAAAAAATATTTTTATTTATTATTCAGCTAAAAAAGAAATTAATCAATTAAATTTAAAAAACTATGAAAGTAGCATTTAGTTCAAATGGTAAAGAATTGTCAGATAATATAGCTGAGTTTTTTGGGAGATGTGCATATTTTATTGTTGTAGAAGTTGAAGGTGAGAAAATAATAAAAACAGAGTCTTTGAGAAATGAAAATGAAAATCAGGTGAGCGGAGCCGGAATGTTGGTTGCTAAATTTTTAGTGGAGAAAGATGTTGATGTCGTGATAGCTAAAAGCGTAGGACCTAGAGCCTTAGATGTTTTGAAACAATTTAATATTGAGGTTTATAAAGAAGAAGGAGTAATTGGTGATGTTTTAGAGAAATTTATTGATAAAAAAATTAGAAAATAATTTAGTATGAAAATTGTTATTCCGACAGACAAAAAGAATGGATTAGATAATAAAGTCGCCCAACATTTTGGCAGATGTAATACCTATACTTTTCTAGATAAAAATGGAAAGGTTCTTGAGATAATAGATAATACCAGTGAGCATATGGGAGGACAAGGACTTCCGCCAGAATTGATGAAAAAAAATGGTGCAAATGTTTTGTTGTGTAAAGATCTTGGGCCACGAGCCTTGGATTTATGTGGTGAATTTGGGATTGAAATTTATTGCGGTGAGGCTAATACAGTAGTAGAAATTTTTGAAAAATGGAAAAATAATAAACTCAAAAAAGCATCATTTGAAGATGTTTGTGAACAACATAAAATATGAAAATAGCAATTACTGGCGGAAAAGGTGGAACTGGAAAATCAATGGTCACTACCTCCTTGGCGATTGAATTTTCTCAAAAGTATAAAACATTAATAGTTGATGCTGATGCAGAATGTCCAAACGATCATCTTTTGCTTTCTGTTAAAAGAAAAAAAGTTGAGACAATATATCAAATTATTCCTAAATGGGATTTTAAGAAATGTATAAAATGTGGAAAATGTGCTGATGTTTGTAAGCAAAATGCTATTATTTTTGTTAAAGGCAAATATCCAGCTTTTGTGCAAGATGTTTGTATCGGCTGTAAAGCCTGTATGGTGGTGTGTCCAACGAAAGCTATTTCAGAATCCAAAAAAGAGATTGGTACGATTTATATAGGAAAAAATCATAAAGTGGATCTTATTTCAGGAGAATTAAAAATAGGAGAATTAGCTTCAGGTGAAATTGTGGCTGAAGTGAGGAAGTATGCTGATAAAATAAGTAGAGAGTTGAAATCGGAAATAATATTAATAGATTCTTCTGCTGGAGTTGGTTGTCCGGTGATTGCTTCTTTGGTTGGTACAGACTATATTGTTGCTGTAACTGAACCAACACCGTCTGCACTTCATGATTTGAAAAGAGTTTTGTATCTTGCCCGTCATTTTAAAATAAAGCACGGAATTGTGATAAACAAATATGATTTGGATGAAAGTTTTTTCTTGGAAATAGAAAAGTTTGCTAGTGAAAATGGAGTTCCGATATTGGGCAAAATTCCTTATAGGAAGGATTTTGTTAACTCGACAATTAAAATGAAACCAGTCATTGAAATTAATCCTGAATATAAAAAATTATTTCAAGGAATCATTAAACAGGTAAATAAATTCGCAAAATAAAAGAAAGAGTCGCAATTCTATCAATAGCAGTTAATATATTGTTAGCAATTGGGAAAATTACTTTGGGTATTTTTTCTAATTCTGCAGCAATTTTAGCAGCAGGGGTGGATTCTTTTGTGGATATTTTTTCTTCATTTATTAGCTATTTTGGAATAAAAATAGCAGGAAAACCAGCTGATAAAGAGCATCCTTATGGACATTATAAATTTGAAGTTTTAAGCGGCGTTATTATTACATTAATTATTTTAATAACTGGCATCGGTATTATTTATGATGCTTTTAAAAATTTTTTTGAACCACAAAAGATTGATATAGGTTATTTATCTTTCGGAATAATGATCTTTTCCAGCATCGTAAACGAGATAATGGCAAGAATCAAAACTTATTATGGTAAAAAAGAAAATTCAATAAGTTTGCTATCAGATGGTGCGCATTCAAGACTTGATGTATATACATCCTTGGTGATATTAGTTGGTTTATTTCTAACATCATATTGGATTTATGCAGATGCACTTTTAGCTATGTTAATGGGGTTGTATATAATAAAAGAATCTTTTTCGACTGGAAAGGAAGCGGTTGATTCTTTATTGGATGTTTCTGCTGGCGAAGAAATAGAAAATAAAATTAAATCGATTGTAAAAGAAGAAAATATTGAAATTGATTCACTTAAAACTCAAAGAAAAGGCTCTGCAATAACCGCTAATTTAGAAATAAATCTTGCTAGCAATCTAAAAATAGAAGAAGCAACTAAAATATCTGATGTATTAAGAAAAAAATTAATAACCGGAATCGAAAGTTTGCAATATGTTGTTATTCAGATTGTCAGCCATGAAATTGAAAATAGTTTTTATAAGCCAAGTCTTGGAAAAAGTTTTTCTTGGCAAGGGAAGGGAAGGTTCAAAGGTGTTATTAAAGAGGCTGCTGAACAGGGACCAGAAGGAGATTGTATTTGTCCAAAATGTACTTATCATATCTTGCATAAAAAAGGAATTCCTTGTTCCAGTTTAAAATGTCCTGAATGCAATATAAATTTAGAGAGAAGATAAAGTAAAGTTTTTTTATTTGAGTAATAGCGGAAATAAGTTTATAATATAAACATAGAACTAAATATTAAGCCTAGTGTAGTTTCTTAAAAGTTAATTATCTTATTTTAAAAATATGATAATAATTGATTTTATAAAACTTTATTTAGTTGCAGTTTCAATATTTTTTCTGATAGACCTTGTTTGGTTGGGCGTTTTAGCCAAAGGGATATATAAAAAATATATTGGACATCTTATGCTTTCGACGCCAAATTGGACAGCTGCCATTATCTTTTATTTAATTTTTGTTTCTGGTCTTGTTGTTTTTGCAATTTATCCAGCAGTTAAGAACAATTCTTGGTCTTACGCGCTTATTTATGGGGCAATGTTTGGATTCTTTACTTATATGACATTTGATCTTACAAATTTAGCAATCTTAAAGGACTGGCCGTGGAAAATTGTTATTATTGATATTATTTGGGGAGTGCTTCTTTCAGGCTCAGTTTCATTCCTTGCATATTTCATTGGTAAGAATTTTGTATAAACAAAATGAATGTTTTTTTGGTCCAAATATTGTCACTTTTTATCTTCTTTAACGCATGCTTTCTTTATGCTGTTATTAAAAAGAGAAATGATATAGCCGATGTTGCTTGGGGACTGGGTTTTTTTATAATCGCTATTATTGGAGCTTTTTACAATCCCACTTCTAAGACTTTGGTTATTGCACTTTTAGTTTTTATATGGGGAGCTAGACTTGCTCTCCATATAGGAAAGAGATTTTTGAATAAAAAAAGGGAAGAGCATCGCTATCAGAAGATGCGTGATTCATGGAAAGGTTCTCAGAATTTGAATTCTTGGGCTAGAGTGTTTATGCTTCAAGGAATTCTTCTAGTGTTTGTTTCAACTGCTGTTCTTGTTGCAACAAAATTTGACCAAGGCGGTTTTGGTTATATAAATATTATAGGAGTATTGATTTGGTTTTTTGGTTTTTGTTTTGAAATGATAGGGGATAGACAATTGAAAAAATTTATTGCAGAAAGAAAAGATTCGAAAGAAATAATGGTAAGTGGGCTTTGGAAATATACGCGTCATCCAAATTATTTCGGAGAAGCAGTTCTTTGGTGGGGAATATTTATAACGACCTGGGGAGTTGAATATTTTTGGATTGGAATTATAAGTCCTTTAACAATAACAATTCTACTTAGGTTTGTTTCGGGTGTCCCAATGGCCGAACAGAGGTATAAAGACAATAAGGAGTTCATTGAGTATGCAAAGAAAACTCCAGCTATGTTTCCTAATTTCTTTATAAAATAGTTTTATTTTTATTGTGTAAGTAAAAAATTTTAATTATTCTTTAATAAAACTCTAATGAAAAAGCCAATAGTTTTGATAAGCGCATGTTTAGAGTTTGAAAAGGTTAGATATAATGGACAATCAGTCCCCTCGCAAATAGTAAAAGACCTTAATCCTTTTGTAGAGTATATAAAAGTTTGTCCTGAATATGAGATTGGATTGGGAGTTCCAAGGAATCCCATAAGAATAGTTAAGAAAAATGGAGAACAAAGATTGGTGCAACATGGTACAAACAGGGATGTTACAGAGGAGATGAATAAATTTTCAGAAAACTTTACAAACAAGCTGGGTGAGGTTGATGGATTTATTTTTAAATCAAAGTCCCCAACTATGGGAATGTCAAACATTAAAGTATATTCAGGAATGAAAGGTTCTCCAGTGGTTGATAGATGTGGGGGATTTTTTGCCAGTAAGATTGCAGAAAAGTTTAATAATTATCCAATTGAAGAGGAAGACAGGCTCAGAAATAAAAAAATCAGAGATCATTTTTTAACACAAATTTTTTTGTTTTCGGATTATCGAAATTCCTTTAAAAAAAATGATTTAAAAAGTTTTAATCAAAGAAATAAACTATTATTGGAATTTTACAATCAAGAACTTTCAAAAAAATTAGACATAAACAAAAAGAATTACTTTGAGTTAGTTAGAAAAATAATGAAAGTTCCCCCTTCAAGTGAAAATATCTACTTATTTTTTAAGAAACTTCTAGCGAAAAACGAAGAAATTTTATCGAGGTATAAGGAGAATAAAATCAGTCTTGAAACATTGAAGGAAGTTTCGAAACTGCTAATAAAAGAAAAAGACCTATTAGATCAAAAATTTTTCAATCCATATCCTCAAAGTCTTTTGTCACAGGCTGAAGACGATAGAAAAAAGGAATATTGGAAGACATAGTTTGTGTAATTTTAAAATTTAAAAAAATAAGAAAAAATACTTATGAATAATTTCAATTGGTATCAACAATTAACAAAACCCACTTGGTCACCACCTTCCTGGCTGTTTGGTCCTGTTTGGACTTTTCTGTATGTCGTCATTGCTATTTCTTTCGGGTATGTTGCTGTATTATTTTTTAGAAAAAGCATAGCTTTTATAGTTCTTTTGCCCTTTATTTTGAATTTAGTTTTTAATTTTGCTTTTACGCCTATTCAATTTGGTTTAAAAAACAATCTTTTGGCTAGTATGGATATATTATTAGTATTAGCAACTCTTATTTGGGCGATGATCGCCATTTATCCATATGCAAAATGGGTTGCTCTTATAAATATTCCATATCTTTTGTGGGTTTTATTTGCTACAGTTCTTCAGCTTACAATTACATACTTAAACAGTTAATTTAAAAATTTGAATGTTAAAAAAGGTCGTTGTTAATGATAAAATGCAGATAAAGTATGTTTATTATCTCTCGGAAAAGAGAGGTGAAAATTTTGATTCTGAGTTTCGGCCGGAACTAACTCCGAAAGAAATGCTAAGGATAGGTGTTTTTGGGGGGAGGTATTTACGCGATTGTAGAAAAGAGTTTCCCAACGATTGGTTTAAAAAAGCGAAATTACATCCAAAAGGATTTCCTGGGCATAGCAAAGAACTTAATTTTTTTGGAGTTGATGCATCTCAGCCTCTCAAGGTTTGGCAAGAGAAAGATTGGATTCACCCTGATGACCCAAGAGGTTGGTTTCAATGGTATTGCCGATATTATATGGGGAGGAGACACTCAGATGACAGAAGACAGATAAAACGCTGGAGAGCTTTCAAGAGACATCTTGGCGCAGTCAAGAAAAACTGCTTTCCTGGTGATTTATATTGTAGACAAAAACAAAGACAAGCACTTTTGCATTGGGCATATGACAGCAGAAAAATATAACAAATACACAAAAAGAAGCTTTGCATATTTCTTTTTTTAGTCAGCTCAGAGAAAGCTGGAAATTACTTTTATTTGTTGCTAGTATGAGAAAGTAATAAATATTTTTAAATCTATGGAGAGCTACAAAGAAATTCCTTTTTGTGCAAATGCAGAAGATGGGATGCACTGTTTTCAAGCCTCTTTGAAAATGGTCATGAAATATTTCTGGCCTGAAAATAATTATTCCTGGGAGAAACTAGATAAAATAACTAAAAAAGTCTCTGGTTTTTGGACTTGGCCAATGGCGGGATTGATCTGGCTGGAAAAAAATGGGCTAGAGGTGAAAAACATTGAAAACTTTGATTATAGTAAATTCATTAAAATAGGCAGTCAATACCTAATAGAAGAATATGGCGAAAACATTGGTAATGAGCAGATAAAACATAGTGATATCGATCAAGAATTGAATATAGCAAAGAAGTTTATCAAACAGATTAAAATAGAGAGAAAAATCCCAAAGGTAGATAAAATAAAACAATTATTGGTAGATGATTATTCAATTATTGTAAATGTAAACTCGAGAGCCTTAAATAGAGAAGCAGGATATGTAGGACATTTTATTGTTATCAAAGGTTTTGATAAGCAAGGTTTTATTATAAATGACCCAGGGCTTCCTGGCAGAGAAAATCATAAAGTAGACTTTGAATTATTTGAAAAAGCTTGGGCATATCCAAATGAAAAAGCGAAAAATATAATAGCTTTTAGATTGAAAGTGTAACAGCGAGTATTTTTTGTAAACCATTTTATTAAACATAGGATGTGTACATTGGGAGTGGGCTTTGTTTATAAAATAAAAATTTTGTATTATTGTGTAAATAGAAAATAATAAAAAGAATTATAATTAATAATAATATTTTGAAATTTAATAAATTATATTTTAAAATTGGTGTATATTTCGTAGCTTTTGTTTTATTGATTTTTTTATCAACTCTTTTTTTATTACAAGCAAGAAAAGAGCATAGAGAGTTCGAAAATTTTAAAACATTGCAGAAAATTGAGAAGGATATGCCAATTGGATTTGTAATAAAAAAATTTGGCATATCAGAAAATGAAATATATAAAGAATTACAATTGCCCAACAATCATTGGAATCAACGCTATACCATTAATCAGGTGTGTAAAAAAAATAAACTTGATTGCGATATTGTAATTGATAATTTGAATAAAAAAATAACCAGATGATAGATATCTTTTCACTAGATATGTATTATTTGGTATATTTCTTCTTGTTAGTTTTTTTAGCATCTTTTGCTATTCCAACAGGAGCATTAGTTTTGATTGTCTCCTTTGCTTCAGCTACAAGTGATTGGAACGATGCAATTCTTTTGGTGGCACTTTCTTTGTCAGCAACGATTTCTGGAGACTACGGAGCATATTCAGCAGCACGGTATTTTAGAAAAAAAATCAATCCGATGATTGAGAAAATTGGGTGGATGGAAAAGAAGAGAATTGTTGTACAAAAATTGTTTAATAGATATTCGTACCATACAGTTTTTTTGACACGATTTTTGTTTTCTGGAATAGGACCATATGTTAATTATTTTAGTGGTTTACAAAATATAAAAAAGGAGACTTTTTTGAAGGCCATTATTTTAGGAGAGATTGTTTATTGTTTCTTCTATGTTTTTATTGGTTATTATTTTCGTGAAACTTGGCAAGAAATAATAAGTCTTATTCTTGATTATACGGCATCCATAATATTTGCTTTATTGGGCTTATATATTGTTTATAAAATAATCAAACTTTTATCGAAGAATAAGTGAGAATAAGCTTATTTTTATTGTGTTAAAAGAGGGTTTGAAGTACCATGGGTAATGCATAATATTATTTAAGAGTGTTTATGATTATTAAAAAAGGTAGGGTGAGCTGGTTTTTTATTTTTTTTGTGATTTTTTGTTTGACCATTGTTTTTGGAATAAATTTGTTTGTACAAAAAAGATTGATACGAGAATTGGCATTGCTAAATGCTTCTATTGAGAGAAAAATAATAACCGAAACAATTTCAAGAGAAGTGGTAATGCCAACTGAAATCAATCGAAATTTCTTAAACCAAGTCAATAAGTGCTTTATTCCAACAGCAAATTTATATGGCTATACACTGCGAATTACCTCGGGATTTCGCTCATTAGACGAGCAAGATCAAATATATAGTCAAGGGAGAGTTGAAAATGGAAGTATAGTTAGTTGGGCAGTTCCTGGTAAAAGTATGCATAATTATGGTTATGCGGTTGATGTGGTTGATAGATGGAGAGGATATTATGTTAACTGGAAACGACTGGGAAGAATAGCTAATTTTTGTGGGCTTGAGCAGGTGGATGATCCTCACTTTGAGTATAGAGGGGGACTTTCTACGGAACAATTTGAAGATGGTTTGACTCCTGGACTACTTACCCTTCCTTGTGAGATAATGAATCAAAGAGGGATGGATAACCATAAATTGCTAATTGAGGACCTAGAAAGTTGTGGGGCACCTAATTTTTGGGGTAGTATTTGAAGTGTTAATTTGGATAAATTATGCAGATATGAAACTTAAACTTAGCATATTATTAATAATCCCAGTTCTGATAATTGCTTATTTTTTATTTCAACCAAAAAAACAGATAAAGAATGTTTTTGCCCCAGTGAATTATCCGCAACAAACAGAAATTACCTCTATTCAAATCCAGGAAAAAACTCAAAATTTTGACCCAAATGCAGGTCTTTACATTGAATCTTTAATGGAGCGGGATTATCTAGCCAGTGAAATTAAAATTGAAGAAACTTTAAGTCAGGGAATAAACTATCAGCGCTACATCGCTTCTTATCAGTCAGATGGACTGAAAATAAATGGATTATTTACTGTTCCAAATGACAACAAGCCAGAGAATGGTTTTCCGATAATTATTTTTTTACATGGATATCTTGATCCAAAAACATACAAAACTACTGACAGATATGTAGCATATCAAGATGGTTTTGCAAAAAATGGGTTTGTCACATTTAAGCCAGATTTAAGAGGGCATGGTTTTTCTGAAGGGGAGGCCGTTAACTCTAATTTTTCACAAGAGTATGTTGTTGATACTCTTAATCTAATTTCCGCTCTAAAGACATATAAAGATGTTAATCCAAATTTAATTGGAATGTGGGGGCATTCTAACGGTGGTGGACTAACATTGAGGGCGCTGGAAGTTTCTGAAGGCATCAAAGCAGCGGTTATCTGGGGTGGAGTCGTTGGTAGTTATGAAGATTTATTAATAACTCATCGTGATAAAATACCTTGGCTAAATAAGACAGATGAGGATTTGAAGGACTCAGAACCAAGAGTTAGTTTACCAGAAGAGCTTGTTGCAAAAAATGGTCAACCAAGCCCAAAATCACTTTTTTGGTCTAAGTTTGACCCATATTCCTATATTCAAAACATTTCCACACCTATCCAGCTTCATCATGGCACTAATGACAAGAGCGTTCCAGTGGAATTGTCTCGTCATTTTGAAGAAATTTTGTTAGAAAATGGTAAAAAAGTTGAGCTTTATGAATATCCTGGAGGAGACCATAATATTTCTGGTCCAAACTTTTCAATCGCTATGAAAAGATCCATTACCTTCTTTAAACAATACCTGTTAGTGCAATAATCTGTTGTAAATTTCTTAATGTTATTTTTTTAAGGAAAAAATTGTTCGGAATTAAATAATTCAATGTAGTTATATGGTAATGCAAAAAGAATGCTCTGCTGAAAAAAAAGAGAAAAAAACAACTAGAAAGGTAGCAAATATGATATTATATATATTTTTAACAATAGGAGCAGCTGGTTTTCTGGTCTATTACTTTAATCCCGCTTTTGGATCAAGAAATAATGAGGGAAAATTGCGTGAGCTTCAGAAATCCAATAATTTTAAAGATGGTAAATTTCAAAATTTAGTTGAGACCAATATGTCTATGTCGCGAAGTGATAGAAATTTTTTTGAATTATTGAGAGAGTTTTATTTTTCAGACAAATTAAAAAGAAGTCCTCAAGAGCCTTTGCCAAACTTAAGTTTGGATAAAGAAATATATCAAAAAGAAGAAATTGATGATTTTTTAGTTACTTGGTTAGGACATTCAATTTTGTTAATTAAATCAGGCGATAAAACTATAATAGTTGATCCTGTTTTTTCCAAAAGATCTTCACCATTCGAATTTCTTGGTCCTAAAAGATTTCCTTATGAGCGAGAGTATGAATTAACTGATTTACCAAAAATTGATATAGTTTTGATTTCTCATGATCATTATGATCATCTCGATTATAAGTCCATAATTGAACTTAAAGATAGAGTGGAAAAGTTTTATGTTCCCCTAGGTGTTGGAGCGCATCTTTTAAAATGGGGAGTGGCCGAAAATAAAATAACTGAATTTGATTGGTATGAAAAAAGTAGTTTTGGTGAATTGGGTTTTGTATTTACTCCAACAAGGCATTTCTCGGGAAGAGGGTTGAATGATAGAATGGCGACTCTTTGGGGAGGATGGATAATTCAAAACAATGAAAAGAGGATTTATCTTGGGGCCGATAGTGCTTATTTTAAAGAGTTTAAAAAAATTGGGGAGGAGTTTGGGCCTTTTGAGATTGCTTTTATTGAAAGTGGCGCATATAACAAAAATTGGCCAGATGTGCATATGTTTCCAGAGGAAACTGTTCAGACAGCAATTGATTTGAAGGCAAAAATTTTAATGCCAATACATAATTCAAAATTTGATTTATCTTTACATCCTTGGAAAGAGCCGCTAGAAAGGGTCTCAGAGGAAGCTAGTAGAAGAGAATTGATGCTAGCCTCACCGATGATCGGCGAAAGTTTTTTCTCTAATTTGGAAATCCCACAAAAACATTGGTGGGTGGACTTGGAATAAATTAATTATCTTTTTATAAAAAAGATTAATTCTTGTAAAATCACCACGCGTTGAATTTAAACAAGGGAATAACAATTAAAACAAAGCTATGAACTTTGAATCAAAGTCCATTTTAGATGCATTTGAGCAAAATGAATTGAACATAAGTGAATTGTATAAAATTTATTCAGAAAAAATACCCGAGAAGAAAACTTTTTGGGAAAAAATTTCCAAAGAAGAAGTCAGACATGCTGAGGAGATTGCCAAAATTGATAAAAAAAGTGAGAATTCTTTTGAGAAGAATAAATTTCATCAAGGAATAATTCGAAATATTTTTGATTTTGTGAAAAAATCAGTTGAGGAAGCAAAAAATATGGAAATTTCTCATATTGAAGCTCTTAATGTTGCTTTGAGGGTGGAACAATCTTTTCTAGAGAAAAAAAGTTTTGAAATTTTTGCGCCTAATCAAAAAACAGTGAAGGAAGTGTTGGAGAAGTTGAATCTGGAAACAGAGGGGCATATCAAGAAATTACAAGAAGAGCTAGGAAAAATGATGAAATTGAAAATGAAATAATCACAGACTAAAAATGGCTAATCAAAAAACATCAAAAAAAGGTGTTTTTTGATTATGAGGAAATAAAAAATAAATAAAGCTAAAATGCTCAAATTTAATCCCTAAGAGGATTTGTACAGTTTAATAAGCAAGTGCAGTATCGATAGCATAAAAACAATACAGCATCTATAAATAGAGCTCCCAGGGCTATTTTTGTGGCAATAAGTAGTAAAAAAATTAGTTTTGGAAACTTGCTCAAAAACAGATGATTGCTATACTAAAAGACATCAGGTGAAATAAAAACTATTTTAAGAATAAAAGATGAAAAAAGTAGAATTCGATAGATTTTTCTTTTTGGGTCTGTTTGTGCTTGGAAGCGTGTTTGCCAATCAATATGTAAATTTTGTGCGTTGGCACAATCCTACTGAAATTTTATGGTTTTGTGATATGACAGCTGTTATTTTGGGAGTAGGACTTATTTTGCGTAATCGAGTGATGATAACATTAGCTTTGGTTATGGCTATTCCAGCCCAGTTCAGATGGATTCTAGACTTCTTTTTGGAAGCAATTGGAGTTGGTGCTGGTAGAACCGCAATGTTATTTTCTTATGGACTGACAGTTTTTTGGCTTTCTGTGAATTTGCATGCCATTGTAATCCCAATTTCTTTTTATGGGGTCTGGAAGCTTGGATTTGCAAGGAACGCATTGTTACCAATTTTAATCTATGGATTTGCCTTGCTATCTTCCTCGTTCTTTTTCACGGATTCATTGGAAAACATTAACTGTGTTTTTTATGCATGTGATGTTGTTGATCCAATGGAAGGTTATTTGAGATATTTTTTGGTTAATTCTCTTTTGTTTTGGGAGGTAACCTTTATTGTTAGTTTTTTTGCTTGCAAAAAAATAGCAGATTTTTTTGGAAAAAAGAAAGGAGGAAAAATAAAAAATGAAATTGAAAAAAGTGAATAAATTAAAATTATTATACATTCTTACTTTTATTGTTGCTTTTTGCAGTATTGCTTATGAGTTGGCTCTTGGTCAAGCCCTATCATTGTTTTTGGGAAATACAATTTTGCGCTTTAGTGTGACAATTGGATTGTATATGTTTTCGATGGGAATAGGGGCCATGTTTGCAGAAGGAAGAGTTGTGAAAAATCAAATATACTCATTTATGGCTGTGGAAAGTCTGCTTATGATAATTGGTGGATTCTCGACAATTTTATTATTTTTTGCCAATTTTATTTTGGGGAGCAGTACACTTTTTTTAATTTTTGCACTTTTAATGATCGTACTTATTGGAATTTTAACAGGATTTGAAATTCCACTTTTAATGGAAATTGCCAGTGAAGAGAAAAACAAAAAAAGGGATGAAGGAAATATTTTGGGAATTGATTACCTGGGTGCTTTTGCAGGTTCACTTATTTTTGCTTTTATTTTCTATCCAAAATTTGGTCTACTACAAACCACTTTTTTCGTTGGATTTTTAAACTGTGCTGTGGGCATTATTTTTTATTTGAATTGGGGTTTTAAAAAAGAAGCTGAAAAAAATATAAAAAAAATGTTTTATTTTCAAGTTGCATTATTTTTTGTCTTTATTGCAACATTTATTTTCTCAAAGAATTTAAATGAAATTATGATAAATATTTATTTGAAATAAAACTTTTAAAATGAGAAACCAAAAAGAGAAAAAACAGAAAAAAGAAGTTGCAGTGATTGAAAGAAAAAAGTTAAAGGCGATTTATGTATTAACTTTTATAGTTGCTTTTTGTAGTATGCTATATGAGCTTCTTTTAGCACAAACAATTTCTCTTGTTGCCGGAAATGCAATTTTTTGGTATAGCATCACAGTGGGATTTTTTTTGGGATCACTTGGTGTTGGTTCAATTTTGAGTGAAAAAATAGAAAAAGAAAATACAATTAAGAATTTGTTTTTGGTGGAAATATCACTAGCTTTTTTTGGAGCATTTGCTGTTTGTTCTATGCGTTTTGTTCAACTCATTGATATGTATTTTTTGTCACATGGTAATCAAAAAATAGCTTTATTTTTTATGTTACTTGGGAGTCAACTTGTGGTTGTTATTATTGGTTTTCTTAGTGGCTTTGAATTGCCAATGTTAATGAATGTTGCCAATAAATATTCAACTAAAAAAATAGTTACGAACAGAATACTGGCTGTTGATTATTTTGCTTCTTTGTTTAGTGCTATTTTATTTCCAATTTTTTTCATTACAGTATTCAACATAATTACCGTTGGTTTTTTGACTGCGATTATAAATTTAATTGCAGCAATATATCTAGTGAAAATATTTTTAGAAAAAGAGAAAAAAAATAAAAGCAGATTTATTATCGCGTTATTGTTAATGGGGAGTTTCTTTTTTGGTATATTAAAAGCTGATAATATTGAAAAATATTTTTCAGAAAAATATTTTTATTACCCCCAAGCCCTTCATAGGTTTAGAGACATTTTTCTTCCACTAAAAGACGCTCCAAAAATTGAGACTTATAACTCTGCTTATCAAAAAATTGATATTATTGACGGGCAAACTTTTAACGCTGCTGATATCGTTATGGATGCTTATACTGACAAACTTGTTTTTGAACCAGATTTTCCCATCGGAAAAGAGCTCTATCTTAATGGTGACTGGCAATTTAATTCAGGAACGGAAGAAATATATCATGAATATTTTGCACATGTGCCAATTCTTGCTACCGATAAAGTTCCAGAAAAAGTGTTAGTTCTTGGGGGAGGAGATGGTATGTTAACTAGGGAACTTTTGAAATATCAGGATATAAAAGAGATTGTTCAAGTTGAAATTGATCCAGAAATGATTCGACTTGGCAAGGAACACCCCCTTTTTCTAGCAATGAACAAAGATTCTCTTTCTAATAAAAGGGTTGATTTGAAGGTTGCTGACGCATATTCCTTTGTAAGAGACTCAAAAGATCAATTTGATGCTATTTACATGGATTTCCCCTTGGCAGTTGATTACAATATTTCAAGATTATATAGTAAGGAATTTTATAGTTTTGTTAAAAATCGTCTTAAAGATGATGGTTTTTTAGTTTTTGATGCGCCGGGAATAGCTTCTCATATAGAATCAACTGAAAACGGATTGCGAATTCTTGAGGATAAAAAATCGCCTTGGAAAGAATATGTAAATACAGTTAAATCAGCTGGTTTTGAAAAAATAGTACCATTTATTTCCTATTTAGAAGAGGATAATAAACAAGCTCGTTTTTTAGCGAAGGAGTATATTTTAGAAAAAAATAAAGAACAGATTTCTGAACAAGAAATGGAAGAGATAGTTAATCAAATCATTGATAGTTTTGTTTCTGGTTCGCAAGAAAGTTTTATTTTTGCGCAAAAAAGCAACGAAAAAGAGCTTTCTTTTCATTCCCCAAAAATAAACACATATTTACTCAACGAAAAGAGATTCGAGAGATCTTTACGGATAGAATACACACCAATTGAAGGCATTGAGGAGGAATATGTTAATTCTGTTACAAAACCCACATTGCCAAAGCGTGATTTTTGGCAAATCAGATTTCCTTATTATATTCAGTGATTGTTTCTTTTTCGGAATTAAGGTATAGTAAAACCTCAACAGTTCCTTAAATATTTCTCATGGGCAATAAAAAACACCCAAAGGAGGCCAAATATGCAGAAAAATGGAAAAATCAAAAAAAACTTTAATTTCTTAGGGGTTATTTATTATTGGCTTTTAAAAAATTTAGTTACTAGGTTAGTTGCTTTTGTCTGGCTTTGCAAGGTGAATGGACAAGAGAATGTGCCAGTAGGTGGTAATTTTTTGATTTTAGCAAATCATCAGTCCTATTTAGATTTTTTATTGTTGATTTTTGTTTTTAGAAAATCTCCAAATCTGGTTTTTTTCATTAAAGATGATTATTTCAATAAGCGTTTATGGAGATTTGCTCTTTTGGCTATGGGTCAATTGAGTGCTGACAAACTTTCGCTTAAGAAAGCAAGCAAGATTTTAAGGGAAGGTCAAGGACCGGTTGTTATTTTCCCAGAAGGAACCAGGACGAGAACAGGAGAATTAAATGAAATAAATCCTGGTTTTACAGTGATTACCAAAAGTGTTCCAGGTTTATTTATTTTGCCAGTTGGAATTAAGGGCGCTTTTGAAGTTTTTCCACCAAACAAAAGAACTCCAATTTTTGAAAGGAAAGTGGAAATTTCAATTGGTGCCCCGTATCTTCCACCAGAACAGAGAGATTCTTTTGTAAAAAGGGTTGAAGATGAAATAAGATTTCTCGCGATGTGAGTTGAAAAAAGCGGTAATACTGATGCAGTATCACCGCTTTTCTTTTTTAAAATTGCTCATAGAAAGATCACTGCAACTTTTCAGTTATATCAATGTGGGCGTAAGGCGTGTTCCAACGAGCAAAATAATTTCTATCAGGAAGGAGCTCTAAGTTGGCGTCAAAAATGTTGTTGAAGACAACACGAAAGGAGTTTACTGGCGTGATTGTTTCATAAAGTTTTGTATTTTTGTCGCTTGGAAGGTAATAGGCATTGAGGATTGAAAAGCGCTCTGGAAGATTTGTTTTCTCTTCATCTTCCCACTCTAACATTGATCCTGGACCATGGTCTGATTGGATTATAATAACAGGCTCTTCTTTGGAATTTTCAATGATTTCTTTCGTCATTGCTAGAGTTTTTTTTGCTATAAATGAGAGTTGTTCTGCGTATAATTTTCTGTATTCCTCTTTATTTGGATGAAGTTCGAAATAATGACTTCCATCATTTCCATACATTTTACCAGTCATCTCAGTTGGACCACCGTCTGATTTAAAGACAAAAGGTGGGTGTGGTGCTAAGATATGAGTATAAGTAAAGGTTGGTTTCTCTATTTTTGCAACATCTGGCATTTTTTCGAATACATGTAGGATTTTATTTCGATGTTGTTCAAATTGAAGATTTTTTTGAAGAAAAATTGAAAGAGGTGTGAGATTTAAGAATAAATCACCAAATTCTCCAAAGCCAATTTGATCTTGCATATAGATATCAGTGTGTTGATTGTCGGCCGTTCCAGTCCAAGTATATGGGAAAGATACAAATGAATATCCCTTTTCTTTTAATGTCTGATAAACTTGATTGTCTTTTATTATTTTTCTTAAAGGCCCACGGTCTTGAGATTCTTCACCCACAGTTAATGCAACATCATCAAGATATTTCAAATTAAGTGCTGAAGAAACTGACAGATAAGTTTGGGGATAATTGGAAGTACTTTGACTTGCAACGAAAAAGCCAAGATTTTCCAGGGAGGAAACGAAAACACTATCATCGGCATGGTATATTTCTTTTAGAATATCTTGTCTAGCAAAGCCATCTAAAATGATATAATAAATATCAGGATGTTTTTCAGTGGAAGCTGATTGGCCAATATTGTTGCTTTTTTCAATTAACTCAGTAACATTTTTAGTTTTAATTTCATAAAAAGTAATATTAAAAAAGGAAATCAAAACCAAAATGACAGAAACAGCATTTAGATAAAAAGTGATTTTTGAAAATTGTTTTTTTGTTTTTATGATTTGATTAGCAGTAACCGTAAGAAAAATAATCCAGCCTATTAGTATTATATAATAATTTAAATTTTCTATAGGCATTTCTTGAAAAAGCAAAAAGGGTAGTTCGACATAATGTCCAAAGGATAGGAATGTGAATAGAAAAATTGAAGTTAATAGCGCTGCTTTATCTCTGTCTTTAACGAAATATTTCACTAAAAGGTGTGTAAAGAGAGCGAAAAACAAGACCATTATTGTCGGCCAAAAAGCATAAGAGGGATTAACCAGGTCTTTGTTATAGCTGTATAATGATAAAACAGAAAATAGGGCGAATAGATAAGGGTGTAAAATTAAAACCACTTTTCGTTTCTTTTTTGTTGTCGTGTTTATTTTCAAAAGGTTTCCATTAAGTATAAAATTCTCTCAGAATCTTGTATTTTCCTTTTTTCTTTGATTTGATAGAACTTTAGAAAAGCTTCTTCAAAGTGTTTTTCGTCATATTTTTTGAAAATATCTTCTCTGGTTGCAAGCAATCTTTTTACATTTGAATCTGATTTTGGAACAAACTCAATGATTAAGTTTTTTGCTAATTTACTGAAATATTCAGCAATATTCAAAAAGGGAAGATTGTTAGAAATACAAAGGTGATGGATAATTGCAAGTGCCATAATTAAATCGGAATTTGCTCTTGCTTGCAGGGAGTATCTTTCTGAATGAGCCCAACCAAGACCGGGACTTGGATTGGTTAGATCCATAACCAAAGGAAAAATGTTTGATTCTTGGTTTTTTTTAGTTAAAAGATAGTTTTTCTCAACTGCAAGAGGGTCAATATCAAAGGAAATTGTTTTAATATCTTTATTTGAAGCAATTCTACTGAAAACACCAGTATTTCCTCCTAAATCCCAAACATTTTTAATTTTCCCTGATTTTCTAAGAAATTCTTCAATAACTTCTCTTTTTTTCAGAAAAGAAGATTCGGAATAGTTTGTTGAGTTGTAATAATTCCCCCATTCAGTGTCGATTTCTTTTATCAGAATCCTTTTAATGGCACTTTCTAGGCTTGAAATTAACGCTAGAAGAGCGTCTTTGTTCATCTTCGGACTTTTTCTCAATTGACCTCTTTCTGGTTTGTTTGCATAGTGTTTTTGCGTTTTTGCATGTAGATGGATATGTGTCAAAAAAGAGAAGTTTAAAAGTGATTTTTTGGGCAAAAGTGAACTTGCAAGATCCAAGGGAACGCCATCGAGAAAGGTTCGGAAAAGAATATTTAAACGCAAATCTTGATATTTCATCAATGCCAAGGGAGCGAGAAAATGCTGGCAAAATTGTTTATATGCGACCCAAGGAGTGTTTTTGTTGTGTATTTCAAAAGAAAGTGTGTCAATGAAAATTGGTTTTCCGTTTTTAAACTGCACATTAAAAGCGCTTGCATCTTTCAGGTTCATCCCATAAGAGAGGGCTATTTTTTGTATCTCTAGGGTCAAAAGTGCAGCATCTTTGAGTTCAGAAAAACACCATTCATAGGGATATGAAATGAAAGGGAGCTTTTCTGGTTGGATTGTCTTGAAAGATGAGAAATCACTTTTTTGAGTTTCAACTTCTCGATGTTTGATGAGAAGATCTTTATTCCAAAGCTCTGCCAAAAGACCAGAAGAGACGAGTTTTTTGTAGTTTTCTTCGTATGACTTATCTATATTTCGATACAAAACCCCTTTTTTATAGAATAAAAATCCGCTTGGATCACGAAAAGAGCCTTTAATTTTGTTGAGCATAACTAATTTTCTTTAGAAATGTCTTTATTTTTCTTCCTAAACAGAGAGGAAGAGAAATCTTTTATTTGTTTAAATTTTACCTTGATAGCAACAATGCCACCTAAGATTGCACCAACTGCAATCTGAAAAATAAAACTGCCAGTTCCTGGATCTAAATAGGCATCTGCGTTCTTTGCGGAAAAAAGGAAAATAAGTGCAATAAATAAGATGTTTATAGCTCGCATTTTTTTGGTTGTTGTTTTTAAGCTTAATTTTAGTATAGAACAAAAGGGGTTTTAAGAAAAGGGTGTATTTATATGAAAAATAAAGAAATTATTCATTGACAAAAAATATAAAAAATGTTATAATTGCACATTGTAAGAGCGATTTATAAAAATATGCTTTTGCAAGGTTTTTTGACAACATGAAGAGTGGAGGATCTATATAGATCAAAAATTTTAGTAAACCCTAAGGAGGTTTATTATGTGGCTTAACACATTGGTAGCAGCAGGAATTTTTTCGGTATTTTATTTCTTTGGTTCATCTTGGGGGCTGGTAATTCTGATAATTCTCATTGCCCTCTGGTTTGTTGCGATTCCAGCAGCAAACACAGCAATAAAACTTCGCATGGAAAGACCGACAGGTAGGGTTTTTACAGGAACTTGGACCTATGCTATCTGGCCTTTTGAGAGGTTTCAGCAATGGCCAAAAGAGCAAGTGAGGATAGATCTTGATCCGACAGTGATGATCTCTAGCAGTAAGGTGTTGGAGATCAAAAAAGACACGCCCGAAGGAATAGTAACGGAACGAAAAACTTATTCTCAGGTAACAATGACTGTTGACACAGCATTATATTTTAACTGGCCAGAAGATTATGAGAACTTGATTAAATCTCTCAAGTATGCTCCAAATCCAAAAGATATGGCTGGACTGAAGGAACATTTTCAGGATTTTGTCTTAGGTGTTGTAAGGGAGACACTAGGAAGTATCTCCTATGTGGAAGCTAGACAGGGGACAGTTTTTCTGAGAGAGAAAAATGAGGGTGAGGACTCTAAAATAACAGTTGTTCCTCTTCGCGAGTTTGTGTTAGAAAAACTTCTAACAAAGCAGCAGAAAGAAGGGGACGATAGAGAGGGCGGAGAAGGTAATCCAATTCTACAGCCCGGACTGCAGAATGTGTCTGTTGTAATTAACAAGGTCACATTGCCAGAGCTTGTAGAAAAAGCGATCTCAGCGCCAGAGATAGCCGGCTACGAGAAAACCGCTGCAATAATAAAAGCGGAAGGGTCAAGGCAGGCGAAGATATTAGAGGGACAAGGAGACGCTGAGGCGAGAGAAGTTTTGTTTCAGAAAATATTGGCACTTAAAGGCGACGGAACTTATCTTGAAGTTTTGTATACTCTGAGGGAAATGGCTCAGGGAACCTCTAATACAATTCTGTATGGCTTGCCTCCTGGTATAGCCAACATGTTAAAAGAGAAAACAGGTATTGAGGCCACAGAGGAGCAGGCCGGAAAATTCGTTAATTCTATTCTGAATGCATTAGAAGAAAAAAAGACTAAATAGGAGGGATTATAGTGGAAATGGAGCTTAAGATAGTTGCAGCTGGCGTTGCAGCTGGCGCCATACTTGTTTATAAGAAGTATGGCAGCACAATCTCTAAGGGAAGCATTCCAGTTTCGGTTTCAGGTCTCAGAAATTTATGGCTAAAAATTTGGGGATTATTGTCCAAGATCTTTGGCTGGTTCACTTTCCGGGGCATTGTGAAAATTCTAACTATTGCACTTCTTGTGTATATGTTTTGGGGATTAGGAAATGATAGGGCTTATTTCTGGCAACCAAGACAGTATGTTTCCAGATTTAAAGTTATTCCCGTCTCTGGAATTTTGGTTTATGAAATTCCAAGGATTCCTGATGGATATAAGAATGAAATCATTCTTAATTATCCTATAGGGTTTATCTTCCCTACAAAAAGGAAGGCGGAGATACTCTTTCCTGGAGCTGAGTTAATAAGGGCCAGAGAAGGAAAAGGGGATGCGTTGGGCCGAAGATTTGGCAATGCTGTCTTCGGCTTGGATAACGAGCCCCCCATGTTGGTATTTAAAAATACTATGCCCTTATCTTCTTTAGGGGCAGAAAACAGGGTAGCACAACTCCTTAAAGGAGATGTGCTAAAGTTTGAAAAAAGAGCCCCTCACAAGATTTACATACAAGGGGGAAGTCCTGGAGATATATGGCACATATATTTCCATCTGCAAAAATTCTGAGAGTTGCAAAGGCCTGTTGTCCAAAATGGATGACAGGCCTTTTTATTTTTCAATTTTTCAGATCAAGTTTATCTCAAAAGAACATCGACCGTATTGATCAAAATTAAAGCTCCGGCCGTTACCGCAACTCCGATAATCGAATATACTAATGAATTTTTTGCAGATTCTGCTTTGTAGGTATCCCCCATGGTTGTGAGATATTTAAAACCTGTATAAACAAAAGCTATAACAGCCAAAAGTGTGAAAATTGCTAATATCCAGCGCATAACATTAACAGCAACCTGAACAACTGGTCCTTGTCCCGTTGTATCTGATGGATCAGGTAAACCAGTTCCTGTTGGAATCGTTATTCCAGTTGCAAATACTTCTTGTGCGGGAGATATGAAAAACCAAATTCCCAAAATAACAGTAAGGGTAAAAGTGAAGGTGAAAACTTTTTTTAACATATTTTTATATTTGAAGAAATAAAATAATCTAGTATTGTGTTTGAACTGTGCCACCCATTGTTGATGCAATAAACGATATAATAACATACCCTGACAAACTAACAGCGATACCAATGATTGCATAAGTGACATAGTTTTTTGCTTTTTCTGCCTGTTGGGTATTCCCTCCTGATGTCAAAAACATCATTCCGGCAATCACAAAAGCAATTACACTAATGAGTGTGAAAATAAGTAAAAGCCAGTTCAGGAAGGTAAAGATAACGCTCTCTGCTCTGTTTTCTGGTAGGTTTGAATTGTCTCTTGCAAGATTCAAACCAACCCCCCATGATGCTGATGCTGGCATCGTTTGTAAAAAGAATATAAGAAAAGGCAAAAAACAAACCAACACTGCAAGAATTCTTTTTGTATTTTTTTTCATTTTAAATAACAAAATGTTTAATGGAATTAACAAGGATGTAACCAATAAGGGAAAAAATTATCCCCATAACAGATGCCATAGAGATTGTTCTAGCAGAATTCAACATCTCTTCACTTCCTCCTGCAATCACAAAACGAACACCAGCAATTAAAAGTCCGATAATTGAAAAAAGAAAAAGAAGCCCCAAAAAAACATTAATGGCAGCAACTGTGTTGTTTAGTGTTTCCAGGCCTTGTTGTGCAAATTTTGAGGGAGTTTCTCTTTCCTCTTCAACAACAAATTGAGCAAATGAAAGGACTGGAATAAAAAACAAATTCAATAAAGAGAATTTTGTAAATAATTTTATAGCTCCTTTCTTCATTTTTATTTTCATTTTTTGGCTATATATCTAATAATATTATATCAAGACAAATAAAAAATAACAAGTTTTTAAAAACTTGTTATTTTTTATTTGAATGTCAATTTCAGAATCAAGTCTGCAATTGAACAGTTCCAGTAATAATTGTGCTAATAAAGGTTGTCATAACATAACCTAAAAGAGCAACGATGATACCAATGATTGAATAAGTAAGCCATTGTCTTGCTTGATCAGCTCGATCGGATCCTCCAGCTGTGATGTACATAATACCAGAGATTACAAAACCCATAACAGCTAAGAATGTTAAGATTAGAAGCAACCATTGTAAAACGGTGAAAATAATCCTTGCAACACTAGTGTTTGTTAGTCCAGTAGTCCCCATATTTCGAGTCACTTGGAAACCTCCAGCGCTAGCAACTAATGGAAGAACCATTACTGCCAATGCCACACTAAATGCTAAAACATGTTTTTTTGTTAATTTCATTTTATCACCCGCCTTTCTAGATTAATTTTTTTATTAAACTATAATATATATGTCTTTTTGTTTCTTTTTGGCTTTTATGTGAAAAAAAGCACTATCTGTCTTATTATTATTAAAGCAGCCCCAGCCACTACAATCCCGCCGATAGAATACTTAATAGCCTCCTTTGCTTTTTGTGATTGGGAACTATCTCCTGCTGCAAATAAATATAATAAACCACTAATTGTTAACCCAATTATACCAATAATACCAACGATTGACAAGAGGAATGTTGTGACTCGTTCAACTATCTGGATGACAGTTGGTGCCGCATTAATGCTTGTAGGAACGGCAGCATTTACATCACCATAAACAGAAAACTTTATTTGATATAAAAACGAAGGTCCGGCAGCAGCTAAAGCAAATCCAATAATCGCACTAGTAATACAAATTTTTCCAGCAGTTGCCATTGCTTGATTTCCTCCAGATGACATATATAAAATTCCACCAATAATAATAAACATAACAGCTACAAAGGCAATGATTCCTTGTAAGTGAACCATTACTGCTTCAAAGAAAGCAGTAATATCATCTGAAACGCCAATTGGATTGTTAAAGCCCCCTGGGTCACTAGCGGAGCTATAGGTAGTAGCTAAAACATTATTAAAACCGAAAAACAAAAAAAGCATCATAACAAAGGCTATGTATATTAAAAACTTTTTCTTTTTCACTTTTTATTTTAACTAAAAGTTATTTTCATTTTTAGTATAGCACAAATTTTTAAATTTGTGAAAATGAATTGGATTATTCTATTTCTGGACTTGTGTACACTATGCTAATTTCATCAGTATAAACTTTTTTCCAGTTTTTTTCCAAATACTCTCTTAAATAATCTGGTTCATCAAACTCTTCAAGATTAATCGAAAAAAGTTTTTCTAGAGCAAAAGTTTCAAAAGGAGAAAACATTTCTTTGATCCGATATTCTTTTTCGATTAAAACAACTTGGATATCATATTGCGCCAATTTTTCTTTCGATATAATTTCGCTTTCTCTAAATTTAAAATATTCGTCTATAAAAGATGTCCCATCGGAAAGTGGTTTTTGTGGCATTCGGCCATCAATAAAATGTAATTTTTCTGGCCACATAAAAACCAAATAACCACCCCAACCGTATTTGTTATAGATATTGTGTTGAGCAAGAGAGGCATTGTTTTTTAGAAAAAGCATAGCATTATATGGAGATAAAGGGGTGTTTTGAGTTAATAAATCAAGAGGTACAGTGGTAATGAAAAATATCTTATAAGCAATAATTGGGACTGCAATTAGGATTACTAAAAAACCAAACCATTTTTTAATAATTTTTTCCTTAAAAATTTGTGCAACAATAAAGATTGCCAAGGGAATTGAACACAAAACAAACATGGGGATGAAACGACGAGCCTTAATAGATAAAAATAAAATAAAACAAATAAATCCATAGTATAAAAATACATTTATTTTTCTCGGAATCTTTTTTAGAACTATAGAAAGCAAGATAACGAAAATTATAATTGAAATGTAAAAAGTAGAATACCATTCGATGAAAGGAGCTGCATATAAAGGTAACCATTCAAAAATTCTAATAAGATAGGAAGTGTTTTGAGTATATTCGCCAGCGATTAGTTTCCAAAGTTCAAAATTATATGGTGTTAAAAATGTTGCAAGTATTGTAGCGAGGGCTGAAAAAATAATTTTTATGCGAATAGAATTATTTTTATTTTGCCAAAAAAGAAGTGCTAAAAGAAATAAAGAAATTGCAAGTCCCAAAACAAATGTTCCATGCATATTTGCCCAGAGACAGAAAAAAAATGGATAAATAATTAGGTACTGCCACTTCTTTTCTTTGGAAATTTTTAAGTAAAAAATAAAACACAATACAAAAAAAAGCCAAGTAATAACTTGAAGCCTTATTCCATATGAACGGAATAGTGCGAAAATTCCAAGGATTGTAAACGATGAATTGAGAAAAAAGAAATCCCAATTATAAAATTTAGGAAGAAAATATTTTTTAGTTGTTTCTGAGATTAAAATAAGCGTCAAAGTTGCAGTTGCTGCAAAGAAGAAACCTAAAAACCAATAACCAAATTTACCGAAAAGATTGTATATTAAAAATAACAACAAATTACTCAGCCATTCATGATCAACCCAATGTTCGCCGAAAGTTGGAAAAACATACTGTTCAATAGTGGGAATTTGACCACTTTGCAAGATGTCTTGACCAACTTTTAGGTGCCAAGGAAGATCGGGGTCAAGATTGGAAATTCCCAGAACAAAAAAAGTGATGAAAATTGTTAGCCAGAATAAAAAATTTGCAAATGTAAAAAGTTTGTCCTCGTTTGTTTTGGAGGAGATTTTTGAAAATATCTTTTTCATCAAAAGATGGTTTATTTATAACAAGGTTTAACCTAGGATTAACAACACTTGCCTTAGAATAATTAAGGAAGCACCAGCTACACAAACTGCTATAATAGAATAGGTTACTACAGATTTTCCTTTATCTGCCTTGGCTTGATCCCCATCGGAAGTTATATAAGTAAAGCCTCCATACACAAAACTAATAAGAGCAAGAACTCCTATAAGAGCTAATAGAAAATTCATTACATCAGTAACGATTTCTTGAATGGTTTTTGCACTGGCTATTACGCTTGGAGATCCTCCGCCAGCTCCAGCAGCAGCAAGATCTCTTATTTCTCTTAAAAGAGATGGGGCTGCAACAGCAACTGCAAATCCAATAAGAGAAGTTATTATTATAGCTTTACCTCTTGATGCTTGCGTTTGTGAACCACCTGATGTCATATAAACTATTCCACCAACCATAATCATAATAACTGCAAGCCATCCTACAATTCCTTGGATACTAACTAACAAATTCTCAAACCAATTAGTGAAACTATTTACTCTCAAAGGATTTTGATAGTCGTGAGTTAGGTTGGGACCAGCCGATGCCGAATTGATTTGTAATTTTTCATAATTCAATGAAAATGGGGCGCAAAAAAGAATCAGTAAAAAGATGGCTGAGAAAATTAATTTCATTTTTTTATTAATAGCAGTTATAAAGAATTAATATTTTTTGTAAATTTTTCTTTTGAATTTTCTATTTCCAAATCGCTTCAAATCTGGCAGTTGCTCTTCCGATTGCGTCTCTGGCAGTAGATTCTCCACTTGCAACCTCGTTGATTATGTCAGTCATAATCTCGTCAGCTGCAATTTCATCCGGCACTATCCAAGACTTTGCTGTCAAAGCCTGTTCTGCAAAAATTCCGCGTGGAGTTTCATTCTTTTGCTCTTCAATGAGATCTTTTCTTGCAGAAACCTTATTTGTTGCATCAAGATAATCTTTCAGTGGGTCATTCTTTGGGTCAAGCGGCTTGGTTGTCAAATAAGAAATATAATTCCACGATTCAGTAATTCTATCTGCATTAGTATAGCTTGCATCAGTAGAGATGTCTTTGTTTTTTGCAACAGCTAATCCCCAATAATTTGCAAAATTGATCTTATTGTTAATATTCAATTGAGGCATCGGCGCAATCTCAAAGTTTAATTTGGGAGATGTTTTTTTTAGCTGAGCATATTTATAAGGATACCCGATTATCATAGCGACTTCACCATCTTGAAATGCATCGTCAGAATAATGCATTTTATTATTCCAAGTGTAAACATTTGAATTTGCTTGAGAAAATTGTGAATAAAATTCAAGGGCACTTAATCCAGGATTTCCCTTTGTGTCAGATTTAGTAAAATTAATTCCTTTCACATCGTTAAGAAGAGCGCCATTTTGCAACATCATTAGTACTAAGATATCAGAGGAGCGATTTATTGCACCTGGAGATTTCGATCTTCCTAGGGCTATTGCTGACTGTGTGATGTTTCCAAACTTATCAATTTTAGTAAGAGTTTTAGTTTGTTTTTCGAGGTCATCCCAAGTTGCTGGTGGAGAAGTTATACCGGCTTGGTTGAGAATATTTTTGTTATAATAAAGTGCTAATGTGTCACAATAGAGAGGCAAGGCAAATACCTGGTTTCCTCTGAAAAAATCTTGATTAACAACATCAACAAATTCGTTTTTGTGTTTTGTTAAATAAAGTTCACTCTCTGGCATAGCCGCTATTTTATTTTCATGTTTTTTGAGCCATAAGTTGTTGAAAAAGAAAATATCAGGACCGTTGCCACTTGCAAAAGCATCTACAAGCTCTTTCTCGAATTCTACTGGGTTGCTTGATATTTTTTTATAGACTACTTCAGAAATGCGAGGATTTTTATTCGCGTATGCGTCGTTTATTTTTTCAAATGCAGTTGAGTCATCAAAAACACCCCAAATTTCCAAGGGCATTTCATAAGGAACTATAACACCCTTATCGCCACAACCAGAAAAGAGAAATGGAAGTGTTGTTAACAGGGATATTAATAAAAAGCCTGTTATTTTTTTATAAGTCATTTTCATTTTTATTTTAATTTGTAAATAAAACTAAAAAGCAAACCTTTGCCTTATAATTTTTATTTTTCTATTTTAAAGTATAGCATTAACAAAAAAACAAGGCAATTAGCCTTGTTTTTTTGTTAATCTTTTGTGGATTATTTAAATAGAAAAATGCATTACAGTTGAAGCTGAAACTTTTTCACCACTTTTAAGTTTCATTATTCTTACCCCTTGTGTTGCTCTGTTTAAAACAGAAATACTTTGAACAGGAACCTTGATGATTTGTCCTTTATTTGAACTTGTAATTAAATCAGCTTCAATTCCCTTGGAAATCACATGAGCAGCGGAAACTTTACCAGTTTTGCTTGTTATATTTGCTGTCATAATTCCAGAGCCACCGCGTGTTTGGAGTTTGTATTTATTAGTAGGAGTTCTTTTGCCGTATCCGTTTTCAGTGATAATCAAAAATTCTTGATTATCCGACTCTTCTTTTCCGATAACATTCATTCCAACAACTTGGTCATCACCTTTAAGTTTGATTGAACGAACACCAGCGGCATTTCTTCCCATCGGCCTAACATTTTTTTCTGAGAATTTTATAGATTGAGCGTTTTTTGTACAAATTATAATACTATCATCACCAGATGTTGTGCCAACCCATTTTAAAGAATCACCCTTAGTCAAACTAATTGCTATCAAACCGGTTCTTCTTACATTTGCAAAATCTTGTAAGGAAGTTTTTTTGATTTTTCCAAGAACTGTTTGCATGACCATATATTGAGCTTTTGAATCTTTTGGAATAGCTAAAATAGAAGTTATTTTTTCTTCATGTGAAACTTGTAAAAAGTTTACAATTGCCTGACCCTTACTTGTTCTTGAAGAAAGTGGAATCTCATATGCTTTTAGACAGAAAACTTTTCCAGTGTCTGTAAACAAAAACAAATCATCGTGAGTTGTACTTCCTAACACTTTATCCACAGAGTCCCCATCCTTGACGGACCCTCCAATTACACCCTTTCCGCCTCGTTTTTGTGATTTGAATGTTGTAGGATGCAATCTTTTAATGTAACCATCCTCTGTTAGACTGATAATAGTATCTTCATCTGGAATTAAATCTTCTTGAGAAAAGTCGCCAACAGCTCCATTTACTACCTTGGTTTTTCTAGGCGTTCCAAATTTCTCTTTTAATTCCGTTAGTTCGTTTGAGACTATTTCAAGAATTTTTTTAGGATTACTTAAAATAGCTTCCATTTCTGCAATGAACGCCAATTTCTCTATCAGCTCATCTTCGATCTTTTTTCTTTCTAGTCCGGATAGAGTTTGTAGTTTCATTTCCAAGATTGCAGTTGTTTGCTTGTCGGAAAGTTTAAAATCCCTAATTAGATTAGCATGAGCCTCTTCTTTAGTTTTGGATTTTTTAATTGTTTTGATAATCTCATCTATAAAATCAAGAGCTATTTTCAATCCTTCTAGGATATGAGCTCTTTCCTTTGCTTTATTGAGTTCGAATTGCGTTCTTTTTGTAACAACATCCTGTCGATGTGCAACAAAATGCTCAATAATAGCTTTTAAGTTTAGAATTTTAGGATCGGTTCCATTGACAAGCGCAAGCATATTGAAATTGAAGTTTTTTTGTAACTCTGTCATCGAGTATAGCTTGTTTAGGATCTTTTTCGGAAAAGCATCTTTTTTTAGGTCGATTGCAATTCTTACACCCTCTTTGTCGGATTCATCACGGATATCACGAATCCCGTCAATCTTAGCATCTTTTACTAGATTTGCTATTTTTTGAATTAAAGTAGATTTATTTGTTTGATAGGTAATCTCTGAAATAATAATTTGAAATTTACCCTTACTATCTTCAATAATATCAGCTTTTGCGCGTGTCACAACTCCACCGCGTCCAGTTGTATAAGCTTCAATAATGTCATTCTGATTATAGATAATTCCTGAAGTTGGGAAGTCTGGTCCTTTGATATGATTCTTAACCAATTCCTCAACAGATATGTCAGGATTTTCAATATAAGCATTAATACCGTCAATTACTTCTGATAAATTATGAGGTGGAATGTTAGTTGCCATTCCAACCGCAATACCAGTTGTGCCATTAACTAAGAGCTGAGGGAGTTTTGAAGGTAAATAAGAGGGTTCTTTTCTAGATCCATCATAGTTGTCAACCCAAGGAATTGTCTCCCTATCTATATCTATAAGAATTTCTGATGAAAGTGGAGCTAATTTGGCTTCAGTATAACGCATCGCAGCAGCACTATCGCCATCCATAGAGCCAAAATTTCCCTGTCCATCAACAAGGGGGTCTCTAAGTGAAAAGTCTTGTGCCATTCTCACCATTGCCTCATATACGGAACTATCACCATGGGGATGATATTTACCCAAAACTTCACCAACCACGGTTGCACTTTTCCTATATTTTGCACTATGTTTTAAACCAAGTCTCCACATAGCATAGAGAATTCTTCGTTGAACTGGTTTTAGACCATCTCTTACATCAGGTAGTGCTCTTGAAACAATGACACTCATTGCATAAGAGAGGTATGATTCTTCCATTTCTTGAACAAGCGGTCGATTTTGAATTTTGCCAATACTGCCACTTTCTATTTTTTTTTCCGGTTCCTTTTCCATGATTATTTATTGTTTGTTAATTTTTTCTTTAGATAGATTCCTATAAAGTCACAAACAAAAGTTGCGAAAGAATATGATTCTTTCGCTATTTCTTTTGCAAGACTTATCAAGAAAATTTTCTAATTTACTGTTTTTTATAAAAAACTCTCTTGATAAGTCTAATTGATTTTAATTTACAATTATTTTCCTAAAAATTTTTCCCAGAGAGATTTCTCCTTTATTTCTGTACCCGCACCATTGATAGATGCAGCAACATTTTGCTTTGACAACTCTGTTACAATAGTGTCACCTTCTTGTCGAATGGAGGGAAGGCTGTTACGGAATTCTTCCGAACTCGTGTTGCCAGAGTTAATGATAGCAAGTGTCGATTGACGGATGTCATAACCAGCAATCAAGAGCCAAATTGCTACAACAGCAATTCCACATATAAATGTTGAGAAAATAGCAACATTTCTTCGATAATCCTCTGATTTTTCTAGAAGTTGGTCTAACATTTTTTTGTTTTTAAGTTTTATGAATTAAGAACGCTCATTAAAATTACTTTGTTTTCAGTATCCTCTATTTCACTTTTTTTCAAGGAAAGTCTTTGTGTTTTTTCCTTTATTGTTGCGCCCAGTTCGTTGCAAAACTCTTTTTCGTCATCAACATCTAACGATGTACCATCAACTTTGTAGTGCATAGGTAGAATAATTTTTGGTTCAATTTGGCCAACGACTTTTTTTGCACCCTTAGCATCAAGCGTGTAAGTTCCGCCAATAGGAATCATTAAAACATCAATATCACCAATCGCATCAACTTGTTCATCAGTAAGTTCGTGCCCCAGATCCCCCAAATGACATATTCGCAAGTCTTCTGATTCTAAAATGAAGATGGTGTTTCTTCCTCGAAGTGCACCTTGTTGGTCATCGTGATAACTATCTATTCCCTCAATTGTTACGCCTTGAATTGAAAATTCTCCTGGAGAATCAGCCACAAAAAAATCTCCCTTTAGTAATTCGGTGTCGTTGTGATCTTTGTGTCCATGAGAAATAGTAACAATATTTGCTTGACCTTGTGGTCTTCTGAGGCCAATTGATTTATCAAAAGGGTCTGTAAAGATTATTATGTCGTCACCGCCTCGTTTTGCTTTTGTTTGAATTTTGAAACAAGAGTGACCATACCAGGAAATATTCATGCTTTTTCAGATTTTATTTTTAGGTTAACTCTTTTAATGTTAGCAGGGAAAGGCAAAAAAGTCCACTATCTCGAGAAAATAAGTTTAAATTCTTTTTTATCCTCAGAATTTAAGAAGTAGAGAGTTAAAAATTTTCCCTCAAATTTAGACATTTTTATTTGTTGTAGATTTGGCACAATGTTAAGGTAGATATTTTTCAAATAGAAAGGTTTAAGAGTGGATTGACTTTTGCAAATTAAAATTGTATTATATGACTGTTTTATGTTCTATTTGAAACTTAAAATAACATTGAAATTTTACGGGGCGTGGTGTAACGGTAGCACGAGCGCTTTGGGAGCGTTTAGCCCGAGTTCGATTCTCGGCGCCCCGACACAGGAAAAACAAAAAACAGAGCAAGTCGATTGTTCTGTTTTTTGTTTTTCTTGGGAACGATTTTTACAAACCCATTTTTTGTTTTACTTCAGAGATAGTTTTTTTTGCTATTTTTTCTACAGTAATTCTTCCTTCATTTAAAATTTCCCTAACTTCTTCGTCTGAAATATTGTAATATCTTTCTTGGAAAGGCTCGAGAAAGTCTACAATAGATTCGGCTAGCTCCTCTTTAAATTCTTTAAAACCTCTTCCTTCGAAGTGAGTCACTAGTTGCTCCGGAGTTTGGTTTGAAGTTAGTGAAAAAATATTTAAAAGATTTTTAATTGCCGGTCTTTTTTCTGTATATTCAATCGTTCTGCCACTATCAGTAACTGCTCTTTTAATTTTTTCTCTGATTTCTTCAGGCGAATCCAAAAGGTCTATTCTGTTGAATTTCGAAGGTGCAGATTTTGACATCTTTTTCATTGGATCGTCAAGTCCCATAATTCGCATTCCCGTTTTTTGGATATGTGCTTTAGGTATTTTGAAAGTTTCGCCAAAACGGTGATTAAATCTTTTTGCTAAATCACGAGTTAGTTCAATGTGTTGAGTTTGGTCTTCACCAACTGGGACAATGTCTGTGTTATATAGAAGTATGTCAGCTGCCATTAAAACAGGATAATCATAAAGTCCTACTCCTACGCTATTGAATTGTTTTTTAAAGTTACTGAATTTATTGAGAATAAGATTTTCTATAGCCCCAATCCTTTTTTCTTCCGAAAGTTCTTTGATTTTTAAAATCGCTTCGTGAGTAATGGTGTCATCTAACTCGAGTTTATCAAAATCAGCTCCCGATTTTTGTTTGAATTGAGTCATTTTGGTCAAATCACCATTTTGAGTAATAGTATTTAACAACCAAGCAAGCTCAGTATGAGCAGGAATTTGTGATTGTACAAAAATAGTTGATTTCGCAGGATCAATTCCCGCTGCTAGATATATTTTTGCAATTTCGACTATCCTTTGGCGAAGTTCTTTTGGTTCTTGTGGCACAGTAATTGCGTGAAGATCAACAACGCAAAAAAAAGAATGATGATTTTCTTGGAGTTCCACCCAATTTTTAATAGCTCCAAGATAATTTCCAAGGTGAAGATTTCCGGAAGGCTGAATTCCGGAAAATATAATCGGATCATTTTGCATATTTCAAAAAAGTAAAAAATTAATTTTCTTTTCTCATAATACTTTAGTCTATGTTAGTTTGCAATAAACATTTTTAAAAGAGGGGGAAGGTATAAAGTTTATTTATAAGTAGAGATGTAGTATAATAAATAAAATAAAGTGTTTATAAATAGAGAAGTAAGAATAAAAATAAAAATGGAGAGAAGTAATGAAGTCTTTGAGGATTTAATGCCAGATCCTAAACAACCCAGTCTTGACGAATATTATAAAAAATTTAAGAGCAGTTTTCGTAGAGTTTGGGCAAATAAATTTTTATGGTTTTGGGGAATGTTTTTGCCGGGTTCTCTTGGTGTTGGTTTTAATGTTGATGAACAATTTGCAAAATTAAATTCAAGAAAAGCCATTGATTGGCAGAATTTTATTGAAAATAATTTTAATTACATTTCCCTTTTTCTTCTTCTTTTTTTTATTCTATGTATTTTTATTTGGTGTATTTCCATTGTTTCTCGCTCTGGTGTCATTCAGTCATTGGCTTGTTTGCAAAACGCTAAAAATAAAAAAAAGTTAACTTGTAGAGTAGTTTGGCGTAACGGAAAAAAGGATTTTAAAAACATTTTATTACTAGATTTTTTTGTAGGAATGTTAATTTTGATTGTTTTCTTGGTTTTGCTTATTCCTGTTGCAATAATGATTTTGATGGGGAATCAGGCTGGTGCAATTTTCTTGTTTATCACCCTTTTACTTTTCTTTTTCTTTTTTGTGGTTTTCATGAATTATATATTGCAGATATCAACTATTTATATAGTTTTGGCTAATGTTGGAGTTTTTGACTCACTTGTACTTTCTGGTAGACTAATCGCTAGAAACTTATTGGAAGTTTTTAAATTGTTTTGTATTTTTTTCTTGATTGGAATTTTACAAGGTACAGTTTTTTTGTTAATTATAATGGCAATTGCTCCATTTTGGGATAAGATTGTCAGTATGTGGCTTGATCTCTATGTGAGTTCATTTTTGGAATGGTCTGTGTTTAGTTCTTTTTTGATGGTTTTTTTAATTATCATTTTTCTTTTTGCAAAAGCAATTTTTTCTTTGTGGATTCAAGATATATGGATTTGGTGGGTAGGCGAAATTGGGGGAAATAAAAATGAAACTGAAGATGAGGAGGCTATTCGCGAAGAGGGGCCGATTACCCTTGCTGCTGTTGTGAGAAAAAAAAGTCCAATATATAGTGAATAAAAAATTTAAAAAAATAGAATATGGGAACTTTAATTTGGGGTGTGATTTTTTTTGTGAGTTTATTTGTTTTAATAAAAGCATCGGATCTTTTTACTGATGCTGCTGAAGAAATTGGTTTATTTTTCAAATTAAAACCTTTTTTAATTGGTGTTACTATTGTGGCACTAGGAACTTCTTTGCCCGAGCTTATATCTTCCTTTTTTGCAGTTATAAGTGGCGCTTCAGAAATAGTTTCAGGAAATGTTGTGGGATCTAATATAACAAATATTTGTTTAGTTTTGGGGTTGGCTGCAGTTGTCGGAAAAAAAATGAAATTAGATTATGAAATTATTAATGTAGATTTACCTCTATTAATAAGTTCGGCTTTTATTTTAGGAATTACTATTTATGACGGAAGGTTTACTTTTTGGGAAGCAATTTTGTGTTTAGTAGGTGTCGCAATTTATTTTATTAGAATTGCTATGTCTGAGAATGGTACAAAAAAATCGAAAAAAGATGGTAAAGATTTGGAGAGATATCTCAAAAAAGAATTGCATTGGACAAAGAGGTTGCCAAAAAAAGACTTCTTTGTGCTTTTTATCAGTAGTATTTTCATTTTTTTCAGTGCTAAATATACGATTGATTCAGCTGTTAAGATTTCTGAGTTTTTGAAAATAGGAACGGATATTATTGCCGCTTCAGTGATTGCGCTTGGTACTTCTTTGCCAGAACTTGCTGTGAGTTTAAGTGCTGCGAAAAAGGGGAAGGCCGAGATTGCCGTTGGAAATGTGTTGGGTTCTAATATTTTTAATTCACTCGGAGTGATGGGTGTTGCAGGTCTTTTCGGTGTTTTGATAATACCATCTAGTGTTATCACATTTGGTTTGCCTCTTATGATAATTGTGACGCTCATTGTTTTGTTTGTAACCCAAGACAAAGAGGTTACTCAATGGGAGGGGTATTTTCTTTTGCTTTTCTATGCTTTCCATATTGGAAAAATGTTCAATCTTTTCTAGAAGGAACAGGGGAAAAACTAGTATGAGTAAAAAGGCATTTTCTTATTGATAAATTATTTTTTATTTTAATTAAATTAAGGATTAACTTTATCAACTAGAAAAAAAGTAAAAAGAAGGGTTTAATTAGGCTTTGAAAGGAATTCTTATTTAAGTAGTTTCATTTATTGTATAAATAAAATCCAGAGAACAACTTTGTTCTCTGGATTTTATTATTTATAAAAAGCTTTTAACTCCTTTTGTAATTGGGTGCATCCTCTGTGATTGTTACATCATGGGGGTGGCTTTCAACAAATCCTGCTGCTGTGATTTTTACTGGCCTTGCTTTCTCTGCTAATTGAATAATCGTTTCAGCTCCTAAATATCCCATTCCAGCTCTAAGTCCACCAATTAATTGGTAAAGTGTTTTATCTACTGGACCACGATATGCTGTTCTTCCCTCAATACCTTCTGGTACAAATTTTTGAGCGTCTTTTATGTCGGCTTGGCCATAACGATCTTTTGAGCCTTTTTCCATTGCACCAAGCGATCCCATTCCTCGATAGGATTTAAACATTCTTCCACCAATAAAAAGAGTTTCGCCTGGCGACTCTTCAGCTCCTGCTAAAAGACCACCGAGCATTACACATTGAGCTCCCATAGCCAATGCTTTAGTAATGTCGCCAGAATGCTTAATTCCCCCATCAGCAATCAAGGCAATGTCTTTATTTTTATCTTTTCCCTTTACTCCTTCTAAAATAGCAGTGATTTGTGGAACTCCAATCCCTGCAACAACTCTTGTTGTGCAAATTGAGCCTGGTCCAATTCCGATTTTAACACCGTCAGCTCCAGCAGCTATCAAATCCCTAACACCATCTTCCGTGGCAACATTTCCAGCAACCACATCAACTCTTTTGGTGATTTCGTTGGTTTTTATTTTTTTTACCATTTCAATAACCCCCTTTGAATGACCATGCGCTGTGTCAACAACAATCACATCAACTCCAGCTTTTGCTAATAATTCAGCTCTTTCCATAGCATCCGCACCAACCCCAATTGCTGCACCGACAAAAAGTTTTTTCTCAATGGTTTTGTTTGCATTTGGGTAGCGTTTATTTTTCTCAATATCTTTTCTTGTGACGATTGAATTCAATTTTCCATTTTGGTCAATTACGCAAAGCACAGATAGCTTTTTTTGGCGGATAATTTTATTTGCATCTGTTAAAGTAATTCCCTTTTCCGCAATTGTTAGCTTTTCTACGGGCTTCATTACATCTTTTGCTTTTTTCCCTTGATCATGGGGCCATGAATAATAAAACTCTGTGATTATGCCCACAAGAAGTCCTTTGGTATCAACAACTGGAATTTTTTTATAACCTTTTTCTTGTTCAATTTTATGAATATCATCTATTGTTGTCTCTGGTGAAACGACGACTGGATCTACAATGAAACCATTTTCAAATCTTTTAACAATAGAAACTTCATTTGCTTGTTCTGCAGGCGTTAAGTTTTTGTGGATAATTCCTAACCCGCCTTCAAGTGCCATTGCTATTGCCATACGATGTTCGGTGACAGTGTCCATAGGGGAACTAACGATTGGCATTTTTAGTGGAATATTTCTTGAAAATTTTGTTTCCAAATTTGTTTCCGCAGGAATAATTTCAGAATATCTAGGAGTTAGTAGAATATCATCATAAGTTAAGGCTTCTTGCATAAACTTGAATTTAATAATAAAATGAATTTTTCTTATTACAACTCCATTTGAGTCATCACAATTTAAAAGCTATAATGGAATATAATCTGAATTATACTTGAGATTTAATTTTTTATCAACGGAAAAATAATATGAAACACATAGCAATTTTAGATTTTGGATCTCAATATACTCATCTTATTGCGAGAAATATTCGTGAATTGGGGGTGTTGGCAAAAATATATCAAAACGATGTTTCAGTTGATGAGTTGGGAGAAAATATCATAGGTATTATTTTTTCTGGTGGACCACAATCGGTTTATGATGAAAAAAGTTTGCGACCTAAAAAGGAAATTTTACAAATGGGACTTCCAATTTTGGGAGTTTGTTACGGTCATCAATTTTTGGCGCATGAATTTGGCGGAAAAGTGGACACTGGAGCTATTGGGGAATATGGATTAGCAAGACTAAACATTTTAGGTAAAAGTGAAATTTTTGAAAATATTTCGAATGATTCACAAGTTTGGATGAGTCACGGAGATTTGGTGGTAGAGGTCCCTAAGGACTTTAAAATAATTGGAAGGACAGATGATTGTGCTATTACAGCGATGGCAAATGATCAAAAAAAGATTTTTGGTTTCCAATTTCATCCAGAAGTCGCACATTCAAAGGAAGGTGAAAAAATGATTGAAAATTTTGTGATTGGTATCTGTGGGGCGAAAAAAGATTGGAAGATAGAGGATATAACAAAAGAATTAATTGAGAAAATTCAAAAACAAGTTGGGAAAAAAAAGGTCTTTATTTTAGTTAGCGGAGGAGTTGATTCAAATGTCGCTTTTGCACTCTTAACAAAAGCTTTAGGTGAAGAAAGAGTGAAGGGTTTATATATTGATACGGGATTTATGAGAGAGGATGAATCTAAAAAAATAATGGAGCGTTTTAAGCGAACGGGTTTTTCTAATTTGGAAATTATGGATGCAAGTGAAATGTTTTTCCGTAGATTACAAGGAATTTATGAGCCAGAAGAGAAAAGAGCAATAATAGGTAAAACATTTTTAGACGCTAAAGATATGGCAGCTGAGAAAATGGGACTGGATTTAAATCAATGGCTTTTGGGCCAAGGAACTATTTATCCAGACACTATTGAATCTGGAGGGACAAAAAATTCAAATACAATTAAAACTCATCACAATAGAGTCGACGCTATAACAGAGATGATCAAGAAGGGTCTTATCATTGAGCCCATTGTTGATTTATATAAAGATGAAGTTAGGAAAGTCGGCAGGTTATTAAATTTGCCAACAGAGCTTATTGACAGGCACCCTTTCCCAGGACCAGGATTAGCGATTAGATGTTTGTGTTTTGATGAAAATAAAAAAGAGAAAAGTGATTTTCAGGAGGTTGATAAAAAAATTGGAGATTTTTGTAAAAAGAAAGAATTCGAAATTTTTTCAAAAACATTACCAGTTAAATCGGTTGGTGTTCAAGGAGACAACAGAACATATGCACATCCTTTAGCTATTTGGGGAGAAACAGATTGGGGAAAATTGAATGAAATTTCATCAATCATTACAAACGCGCATAAGGAAATAAACAGGGTAGTGTTGCTTCTAAATAAAAAAGAAAAACAAGAGCTAAAATTTATTTTACCACAAAAATCTCTTGATTTGTCAAAAGAAAGAATAGATTTACTAAGAAGGGTTGATGGAATTATCTCAAATATAATGAGAGATAGGAGTATATATTCAGATATCGATCAATTCCCTGTTGTTTTAATTCCTATTTTTGACGGATACGGAAAAGAGTCTATTGTACTTAGACCAATTAATACTAGAGATTTTATGACACTACATTTTTATCAAATGGGACAAAATATTTTAGATGAAATAGTTGAAAAAATCAGCAAATTGAATGAAGTCGGACATATCTTTTTTGATATAACAAACAAACCACCAGGAACAACTGAGTGGGAGTAAGAATTGGTAAATTTATAACTGCTTTTGTGAAAAATTTACACATAAATTAATTTAGAGTATTGAATTTTAAAATAACAAACCTATGATGGAAATTTTTTCAAAAATAAAAAAGAAAAACAAAAAACTCACAAAAGCTGAAAATGATGAGCATGGCAGGTATACTGTCAATAAAGATAATTATGAAACAATCTTGATTCATAACATTCCTTATTTTTTCACTTGCGATGAGAATGATAAACTAAGATATTTTAAAAACCATTCCATTGTTATTAAGGGAGACATTATTCAGGAAGTGAAATCAGTGGATGAATTTGATCCAAATGATTTTGATTTGGTATATGATGCCGGAAAAAGAGGTGGAACTGTGATAACCCCTGGATTTATCAATGCACATGCTCATCCCCCAATGTACCTTTTGCGAAGCTCTATGGATCTAGATGAGGGCGATAACATTGATGAGACACTGGCTAAATTACCAAAATGGGAATCAAAAATGACAAAAAACGATTTGGCGCTAAGCGCAATCGGCGATATCACAGAGCAACAAAAATTTGGAGTAACGACAACCGTTAGCCATTATAATTCCTTTGATGCGATTGAAATTGCTGCAAAAGTAACAACTCAGAATATAATAAACGGAATTAGTGTTGCCTCTCATGTTTCTCCAGAAAATTCGCCAGCTTTAATTGAAAAAATATTAAAAGAAGAAAAAAATTCACATTCGCGTTTAGCAATGGCTGTACACTATCTGTATAAGGCAAGTCCAGATGTTCTGAAAAAAGTTAAAATTCTAATAGATAAGCACAACTTGCTTTTCACTTGTCATATGTCAGAAAGTGAGAAAGTTATTGAGGAGACGCTAAAAAATCACAAGATGCGAGAAGTTGATGTTTTGGAGACATATGGACTTTTGAATAAAAATACCATTGTTTCACACGCAATTCATTTACGCGATGAAGAAATCGTTCGCATTGCTAAAACGGGAGTGGGTGTTGTTCACTTACCAACTTCAAACAGAATCCATAAAAGTGGAGTGTTTCCTTATTGGAAATATCATGATGCTGGTGGATTTAGAAACATAGCACTTGGAACGGATAGTGTTGTTTCGAAGAGTCGCCTAGATATTTTAACAGAAGCATATCGAGCGAGAACCACACATCTTTATTTGAAAACAATTAAATTTGGCTCATTATTTAAAATGATGACAATCAATGGTGCTAAAATTTTGGATATGCCTAAGCATGGGAGAATTTTGCCTGGCTATAAAGCTGATTTAGTTTTTTGGAAATTAAAAGATCGTGGTTTTGTGCCCTTTGATCAAACGAATCCTTTTACATTATTAGGGAATCTCATCACTCATAGTGGGCGAGTGGCAAGAGATCTTATGATCGCTGGAAAATTTGTAATAATCTCTCGAAAACATCGCTTGGTAGATGAAAGCAAGCTTTTGGATATTTTACAAGAGAGGCATATGGAGATGAGGAGAAAGGTAGAAGTAGAAGAGGAGTAATAAGATAATCAAATAGTGAAATTTGAAAAATTTATCAATTAGATAACTAAAAACAGCCAAAAGGCTGTTTTTAGTTTAATGTGGATGCTAAGAGATTCGAACTCCTGACCCCCTCGGTGTAAACGAGGTGCTCTAACCAACTGAGCTAAGCATCCTTTGTAATAAGTTTACTATATTTTTATAGCACTATTTTCAAAAAAAGAAAAGAGTGTGCCCCGAGAGAGACTTGAACTCTCATGCGCACAAGGCGCCACGGCCCTCAACCGTGTGTGTATACCAATTCCACCATCGGGGCGGTGCATATCTTTCTAAACCACACCTTTTGAGTATTAGTGGTTTAGGAAGATATGATTCCGCCATCTGAGCGGAGGAATAAAATATAGAAACCTTATTTTTAAATGTTCAAACAAGACAATGAAATTATTTAGATTCCTTTGCTTTTTCTGGTTTTTTATCCATAGCATCCATTACAGCCTGTTCTTCTTTGGTAACATCAATAGCTTTCATTTTTGCTGCCTTACCAGACAATTCTCGCATATAATAGATTTTTGAGCGTCTAACTTTACTGTGTCGAAGAACTTCAATTTTTACTACAGTAGGCATGTAAATTGGGAAGGTCACTTCAACACCAATTTTTTGTGATTCTCTTCGAACTGTGATTGTTGGAGAAGAACTTTGTTTTCCTTTTATAGCAATAATAAGTCCTTTGAAAATCTGAACTCTTTCTTTTTCCCCCTCTTTAATTTTTTTGTGAACACGAACAATATCACCAACTTTTAAATTTGGTAATTCCTTTGTTCTTTGTGATTTGTTGAAATCGATAACTTTCTGATCCATATCGAAAGGTTATAAAGTCTTAAAAAAGCTTTCTTAAAAGCTTTATCAAAGATAGCCTATTTTTTTAATTTGGTCAAGGACCCAAGGCTGAAGCTAAAATTTATTAAGAAACTCAACAGGAACGGGGGAAGTAAAGGTGTATTTTTTCCCATCTGAATAAGTAAATTCAAGATTGCTTGCATGAAGTAAGAATCTTTCAAAAGGCTTATTTCCTTCTTTATTTACGGCTAATTGGTACATCTTATCACCAACAATAGGGTTCCCGATAGAATGAAGGTGAACCCTGATTTGATGTTTTCTTCCTGTTTTTGGTGTCGCCAAAATCAACGACTTTTTTTTGTCTCTTGATTCCTGCAAAACTTTATACAAAGTCTTTGCCTCTTTAGCATTTCCTAATTTATCAGCATATTTACTGGTGGATTGTCGTAATGAATTTGATTTAGATCTTCCTACCATCAAATCGACAGAGCCTTCTTTATTTGCAAAATTTCCCCAACAAACAGCAATATATTTTTTTGTAATTTCTCGATTTTTAAAAATATTTTTGAAAAATAAAAAAGCAGATTGGTTTTTTGGTACAAGAAGCAAGCCTGAAGTATATTTATCCAGCCTATGAACTATTCCTGGACGCATGGGACTATCACCGACATCTTTTATTTCTGGAAATTTCTCCAAGAGACCATTTGCCAAGGTTCCAAGAGGTTCTTTCTCCGAAGGGTGTACTGAAATCCCAGCAGGTTTTTCGACTATTAAAAAATCTGGATGTTCATAAACGATATTGATATCAACTGATGAGTCAGGAAGTGCTGTGGCGGCGAGCTCTTTAATTAAAATATCTACTTTGATTTCGTCGTATTCCTCTGTTACATAATTTGGTTTGACTTTTTTTCCATTTACCAAAATATTTCCTTTAAGAATCTCTTTCTTGAAGGTTTCCCGAGGGATTTGAGTGAAATTTTGCGCAAGAAGTCTATCAAGGCGAGTGCCAGATTGTTGCAGGGGAGTGAAGATTTCTTGAATTTTGATTGCAGGCATGAGGATTATTTTATGATTTTCCAAGCTAATTCTAGCCTAAAAAGGAAAGTTTTTCAATTATTTAAAAGGCAACACCTCGGAACATAAAATTGATTATTCCGAGGTGGGGTTGCTCGTTGAGCTTTATGACACGGACAACTGTTGTCCAAAAAAATTTCTGATGTCCAAATAGGATGGCATGGCAACTGGTTTTCTCGTTTTTTTAAAAACCTTAGCAAAAGGGTCATGGATATTAGTTGCCCACACACCTTCACCTTCATAGAGAAGCATACACTGAGCCCCTCCATAGGTGTAAGGAAATTCCGTTTTGTTGAGTTGTTGGTCGAAAGGTATTCGACATTTTTTCCCAGTTACAAAACCGAGTCCTTTACCGCCTCTTTCCTTGAGATCTTCTCTTATAAAGAGAATCCTGTCACATTTCTGCATGTTTTTTTCTAGGCCAATCACGCTGGTTAATATGTCCATAAGGACAGTTAATATGACGCAACCGCTTGGTGTCATTTCTTTTTTTGCAAAGTCCTGGATATTTTCAGGGAAGTGTTTGACGAAAAATACATCGCCTTTTTTTAGAGCAATCGCAGTAACGAGCTCTTTCTTTGGCGAGCCATCTGTTGTTAAAAACATTTCTTTTCCGAATAGGCGAAGAGGTTTCATATTCGAAACTCCTTGTTTGAAAAGATTGTCCCAAGAAACAGGGAGGGGGAGAATAAGTTGAAAAACGAACTGTTTTACCACTTTTTCAGAGAGACATCTTGTTTGAAGACACAATCTCTAAATATAGTATTATAGAATAACACAAATGATGATTCAAGTCAAATTGTGTAAACTTGAAGCTGCAATATTAACAAATCAGTATTTTTAAAAAAGCTAAAAAAACAAAAAAACAAGGAAAATCCTTGTTTTTTTGTTTGTGTGTGCCGGAGAGAGGACTCGAACCTCCATGGGAGTTATCCCACATGCTCCTAAGGCAGGCGTGTATACCAATTTCACCACTCCGGCAAATGTTCAAATTTTTAGAGTTCACGGCGGAGAGAGAGGGATTCGAACCCTCGGTACTCGTGAAAGTACTTCAGTTTTCAAGACTGATGCATTCGACCACTCTGCCATCTCTCCGTGAAAAAACAAAAATAACAACGAGTTGCTACCTAAAAGAATGTAACAGTTTTATTTCATTTTGTAAATAGTGGCAACAGAACTAAAGCATTCTAGCGGTTCTTTTTGTCGTTGCGTTTTTCTCCGGATGTATCTCAACTATTTGTTTTTCTCCCTGTTTAGAGATTTTCTTAGAAGAGCTTTTTCTGTTTCCTCCTTTTATGAAAAATTTATTACCGTCACTTAGGTTTGTAAAATCGTCAGCTTCTTCAATTAATTGAGATGAACAACTTTCTATAAAAGCCATAACCTCAACTCTTACCCCAAAATTATATTGCAGATATTTAACAAGTGGAATGTAATCACCATCACCACTAACCAAAACAATTACATCAAGATTTTTTGCTAATTTAATAGCATCAATAGTGATTCCAACATCCCAATCTCCCTTTTTCATACCACCTTTGAAAATTTGAAGGTCTTTTGATTTTACTTCATAACCATGTTTTTCGAGTGATTCAAAAAACTTTTCTTCAGTTTTTTCTTCTGTTGCAATGCCATACCCAATTGCTCTAATCAATTTTCTTTCAGAAACTGCCGCTTCCAAAATATTCTTAAAGTCAGTCTTTTTTTTATATAAAACACGAGCACTGTAGTACATATTTTGAATATCAACAAGAACTCCGACGCGCTGCTCTTTAAATTTTGACATTATTTTATTTTAAAATTTAAACCAAAAAAGGCTTTGGTTAGCCTTTTAGGTTTAGCTTTTTAATGACTTTAGTATAAACTTCTTCGTTGGTATTTTTTAAATACTTCATCATTTTTTTTCTCTGAGAGACCATTCCTAGTAAACCTCTTCGAGAATGTTTGTCTTTAGGATTGGTTTGTAAATGAGCCACTAGTTGTTTGATTTTTTCTGTGAATAAAGCGATTTGAAATTCTGCAGAACCAGAATCTTTTTCGTGTCGTTTAAAAGTCTTCGCAACTTTAGTAGGCTTCTTTGTTAGAGGCATGAGTTTGTTACCGTCCTGTCGTAGCGTTGCTATGCAACCACTGAATAAAAAATTGTTCAACTTCGAGCAGGAAAGCTAATTCAATATATTATAAAAGCATTGTAGCAGAACTATTGGATTTTGGCAAGTTTCTAATTTAATTGTTAAATAGTTTATATAAAAAACTGTTTTTTGAGTCTGGGGTTGTTTAATTTTTTATTGATTGTGTGTTAATATAAAGACATTATTATGTAATTAAAATAAAAATGAAAGTTGCCGATAGGAAAAAAATAAAAAAACTAAATGAAGTACAGTCTTCAATATTAGGTTTATTAATCATGGTGGTTTGCATTATGGCTTTTTCAATTGCAAATGCTATGCCAATTCAACCCTCTCCAGGTGAGATGGAAAATATGAGTGAAGAAGAAAAGGCAGTTTTTATGCAAAATAAACCAATTGATGGTAATGGTGAAGCAGGACAAATGTCAAATCAAGGGCCTAATAATTTTTCTCAAATGGAAAATGGTGGTAGGGTAGAAGCGATTGATCAAGTTGAATTGGAAAAAAGGATTATGGAAGCAAAAACCGCTCTTGAAAAGAATCAAATGAGATTGAGAGTTGCTAAGAATATCATAACAAGCACTGTTTCTCAATTGAAACTTGAAGGAACGGATATTGAGGAATTGTCTAGTAATTCTTTAGATTTAGAAAATAAAATGAAAGAAATAGAGACTTTATATCAAGATCATCTAAATAAACTTTTATTATTTCAAAGAGATGAAAATGAAGACCCTGGCAATATAGGTAATGTTTTCAACCAAGCAAAAGAAAAAAAGGAAGAGTTGGTAAGTTTCTATAAAAATGTATTTAGAGATAATTTGGAGGATGCATTGGATAGAAATAAACAAGGAAGAGAAATTGAATAATCTAATAAAAATGTGTAACTATGAAAGGTAAAATCTTAACAATTGTAATAATTTGGTTGGTAGTTGCAACAGCTGCGACTTCTAGTGTTGCGCTTGTCTATAGTGGTAAAAAAAACAGGCTTGCAGAAGAAATGGCAGCAAAAATTGACCTAAGTAATATTGAAAAAGAAAACGCAGAAAAAATCAAAAATAAAATAAAAATAGACAGTCCGTTAAGGAGTAAGGATGAAATTTTGAATGATTTGGACCAGAGTATGGAAAAAATTATTTTCGAGGAAGGAGAGGAAGGATAGGGGTTGAAATAAAAAAATAAATTTAAATGAGATAAAAGAGCGTTTTTTTACATGGTTTCTCTTTTATTTTTTGGAGTTTCTAATTTAGAATAGAAGTTATTTATTTAGAAAATGAGTGAAAAAAAGTTTAAGGGAAATAATAAAAAAGTTTTTTGGGCAATTACTATTGTTTTTTTAACAGTATTAATTTTTTTAGGACTTCAAAAGCCTTCAAACGAGAGGGACTGGGCTATTGATCAGGAAATTCTTCCAGAAATAAAGATTGAAGGTAATTTTGTTGAAATTGAAAACATAAGAAATTTTAAATATAAATCAGAAACAGAGTATGAAAAAGGTTATTATAATAAAAGTTTCGATTTGAATAAAATTAAGAGCGTTGATTTCATTCTTGAGCCATTTTCAGAATGGGATGGGGCAGCACACACCTTTTTGAGTTTTGGATTCGAAGATGGTGAATATATAGCAGTTTCTATTGAAATACGAAAAGAAAAAGGGGAGGAGTTTTCTGCTTGGAAGGGATTATTAAATCAATATGAGATTATGTATGTTATCGCTGATGAAAATGATGTTGTAAAATTGCGTTCTAATTTCAGAAAAGACGATGTTTATATATATCCGATAAAAGCAAATCAGGAAAAAATTAGAATTTTATTTTTGGATATGGTACAAAAGGCTCAAAAATTGCAAAGTAAACCAGAATTTTATAACACAATAACAAATACCTGTACAACAGGAATTTTACAACATGTGAATAAAATTTCACCAAAAAAAATACCTCTTGATTTTAGGGTTTTAGCGCCTGGTTATTCAGATAAGCTGGGATATGAGTTGGGTTTATTCGATACAAAACTTTCATTTGAAGATGCAAAAGAAAAATTTTACATAAATGAGCGAGCAGAAAAATTTGCAGATAGTCCAAATTTTTCGAAACTAATAAGAGAATAATGTTGATTTGCATAAAATAAAAAACCTGCATAACGCAGGTTTTTTATTTACTGAAATCTAATTCTCCAAATCAAGTGTTTGATCAATTCTAATTTGCTCTACAAATTCTGGAACATGACTGACAAGAATCATCGCTCCCGTGTATTCGTCAAGTGCCTTGGCAATTATAGGGATATGTCTAAAATTGATATGATTCGTTGGTTCATCGAGAATTAATAGTCCTGGTTCTTGGAGAACCAACCTTGCAAAAGCTACCAAACCTTTTTGTCCTTCCGAAAGGGATCCAATTTTTGCATGAATAATTGTTTGGTCAATTAAAAAGCTTGACGCAACCTTTCTTAATAATTGTTCATCTGTTGTTTCCATTATTGCTTCTAGCGAGTCATGAACAGTTTCATCAAAGTTTAAAGTTGAAAAATCTTGTCTATAATATCCAACACGAACCCCTTCTTTAATTTTTGCTCCCTCTGATTTTCCGCTCGCCAATTTTTCTAGTAAAGTTGTTTTTCCAATACCGTTAGGTCCTTTTAGCAGTAGGTGTTCTTTTTTCTTAAGTGAGATATTTGCTTCTTTTTTAATTATTTCATGATTTTGCATAATCGTAAAAGAGGAAATGTTAATTATCTTCCCAAGTAAATCATCTTGAGCTGGAATTTTGAAGTCACGAATTTTTTGATCTTCTCTTCTGACAGCAACTTTTTCGGCTTCCATTCTTGCAACCTCGTCTTTCATTTTTCTTGCTACAAGCCTCATTTTACCACCCTTGTTTGCAAAGTAATTAATTTTTTCTTTATTATCACGAATCTTCTTTTCAAATTGAGCATTTTTTCTTTGCTCTTTTTCAACTCTCGTTGCTATTTCCTCAACTACTGTATAGTAATCTCCGACATACTGTTCTATTTTTTGCGTAAAGATATCAAGATAAAGAACTCCATCAGTGAAAGTGTTTAAAAAGTCTGCATCATGTGATATTACGATACAAGTTTTTTCATAGCACATCAGAAAAGACATTAAATGACCAATTCCTTCCGGGTCCAGGTTGTTTGTTGGTTCATCAAGTATCAATAAATCAGGGTCTTGAATTAGAGCTGATGCAAGAAGAAGTCTTGCTTGTTGACCGCCAGAAAAATCCTTAATCTTTTTATCATGTGATGCATTTAGGTTTACAATTTCAAGAACGCTATCAATTTTTGGAGAAATTGCATAGATCTTTTCATTAAAACATTTTTCAAAGAATTCAGTAACAGTTAATTCCATTTGTTCTTGGGGGATAACTTGTTTTGCATATGCAACTTTTAAACCACTTGAAACATGAATACTTCCACTTTCTGGTTTTAATTCTCCAGTTATAAGTTTTAAGATTGTACTTTTCCCAGCTCCGTTTTGTCCCATAATGGTAATTTTAGAACCAGGTCGAATTGCAAAAGATGCTTCATCGAGTATTTTTTTGTCTCGATTGTATTCAAAAGACACTGAATTAAATCTTACCGCTACTTCTTCTCTTCCCATAAACTATATCATATTTATTGTAAGCCCCTTGTTTTTTAAAAAGCGCCTTAAAATAAATTTTTGTTTAAAAATAATAAATAAAAACAAACAATAAAATATTCAATTTAGAAATTTATTTATTGCAGGTTATTTCAAACTGTAGACAGAAACCTAGTGTTTTTAATAACTCCGTCTAGTGTAGCCGAATTTTTTAGAAAAGGGAAGAGGAAGTCTATTCTTTAAATTTTTTACAATTTTCATTATTAAATTCAATTTCTAAAGTAGAATATTGTATATTTTCTTTTTTTAATTTTTCCTTTAATTTTCTTTTCAAATGCATAATTTTTTCTTGACTAGTTTTACAGTCAACTACAATATGTGAACTGAGGACATGACTTTCTCCGTCAAGAGACCAAAGGTGAGTGTTGTGGACATCTTCAACGAGAGCCTCCTCTTTTAATCGCTCCTCGATGGTTTTGATTTCCAGTGAATCAGGCGTAGCTTGTAGAAAAAGAAGAGCAGTTGATTTTAAATTTTTCCCAACCCCCCAGAAAATATATAGAGTTATTCCAATTGAAAGTATGGGATCCAGGATTCTAATCTCGGCAAAAAATATTGTTATACTAACAATAAAAACCGCTATCCAGCTCAGAAAATCACCAATGAGGTGCCAGGAAATTATTTTTTCATTTAGAGTTTTTCCTTTCGAAACTTTTTTAATTGCTATTAGATTAACAATCATTCCAATAATTGCTATAAAAATCATTCCTTGGGCGTGCGATTCTTCAGGTGTCCAAAGTCTAGGAATCGCCTCTGCAAGTAAAAAAACAGACCCAACTAAAAGAATTACTGCATTAATAAGAGCGGCAAGAAGGGAAAATCTTTTGTAGCCATAAGAAAAATGAGCAGTACTTTCTTTTTTTGCAACTTTTTCTAAAATCCATGCCGTTCCCAATGAAACAGCATCCTCAAGGTCGTGAAGCGCGTTTGAAATGACAGCAACGCTGTTGGTTAAATATCCCCCAAAAAGTTCAATAAAAGTAAAGGATAATTTTAAAAAGAAAGCGAAGCCAATATTTTTTTCTGAATGGGTGTGATTATGTGACATAATTATTGAATAGATGTTTTAACTTATATACTTTAGCATAGAAATTTCGAAAAATAAAAAAGCAAAATTAGAAGTGATTTGAGAAAAATATTTTTACACACTTTCAAAATGCAAACAAAAATGTTAAATTTCGTATATAAGTTAAAGACGATAAAAAAATAATGCAAGCAATGCAAGAAGCCCTTAAAGACAAGACGGATGATCAGTTGGTTGAGTTATCAAAGAGCGAACCAGATTTTTTTGGAGAGTTGGTTGTTAGGTATGAAAAAAAACTTTTTTCTTTCGTTAGAAGAATATCATATTTTTCCCAGGAAGATATTGAGGATATTGTGCAAGATACTTTTATTAAAGTATATAAAAATTTAAATGCATTTGATAAATCTTTTGAGTTTTCTACCTGGATTTATAGAATTGCTAGGAACACAACTTTCGATGCGATTCGTAGAAAACACACCAGACCACAGTCAGCCCGCTTAGAAGAAGATGAGTTTTTGAAAATTTTTCGTTCAGGAATTGATTTGGAAAAAGAATTTACAATCACTGAAGATATAGAAAAAGTTAAGAAAATTATTGAAAATATGCCATTTAAGTATAAAGAAGTTTTTATCTTAAAGTTCATTGAAGAAAAAAGTTATGAAGAGATTATGGACATTATCAAGAAGCCAAAAGGAACTATAGCAACTCTTATTAGTCGAGGAAGGAGTTTAATTAGAGATGAAATGCAGGAACAAAAGATAATTTTAAAATAATAAATTAGCATTATGAAAAAAGATTTTTCCAAATTGATTATAGCTAAAATAAAAAAAGATAAAATAAAACCGACAAAAAAATGGAAAATAAATCTAATTAATAATATTTACTGGCTTATTTTATCAGTCATAGTTTTGTTGTCAGGAGCATTTCTTTCTTTTATTATTTTAGACGCAACCTTTTTTGGTCCGGAAGTATTTGGATTTTTTAAGTTTAGAGATTTTTTTCGTATTTTAATTCGCACAGCTCCTTATTTGTGGATCTTTTCTTTTGCTATTTGTATTGTTTCCGGGATTCTAATATTTCAAAAAACGAAAACTGGCTATAGATATAATTTACTATTTGTTGCTAGTATTATTTTATTAATAGTTTCTATTTTGGGAGTTACAGCTCATTTTTCTAGAATGAATGAGCAATTCGAAAATGAATTTTTTAAAAAGGGACCTAACCCCGTTATGATGCAATTAAATAAAGAAAGAAGATTATTTATACCAGAGGAAGGTGTTTTAGTTGGGGAGATAGTTGAACTCAACGAATCGGAAATATTTATCAAAGATCCAATGCAAGAAAATTGGACAGTTGATTATTCAAGAGAAACAAAAATTGATCAAAATGTTCAGTTAGTAAAACATGAAAAAATAGTAGTTTTTGGTGAAAAAAATGCGGATAATCATTTTTTTGCAGTTGGCATAAAAAGATTGAGAAGGCCAGAGAAGGGAGCGCCAAGGAATAAAGAGGAGATGTTAAAGCAAAGGAATGATACAAATAGATTTCCTTTAAAAGAAGAGTATAATTAATGGGTCAAATTTCATTTTATAATTTAAAAAATAAATTGAAATAAAAAACAAAACCACTTAAAGCGGTTTTGTTTTTTATTTGGAGAGTTTTGCATTAAAGAATTTTCTTCCAAAGACCATGAATATTGCAATATTCTTTAATTTCAATTATTTTTTCTTTTGTTTCAAATTCAACTTCTGGTAAATTGCTTGATTTCAAAAATTTCCTTTCAATTAAGCCACTCTCTGTTTTAATTTCAATCCACTCAATATAATGAGCGTCTTCCATTGGATGAGGGACTTCACCTACTTTTATTTTAACTCTGTTTTTTGAGGGGGTAGTCTCTATTACTGGCAAATGTTTTTCGTTTCCTTCTTCTGTTGTTTTTGTTTCTTGGAGAGTCATCGGGATTTCACAACAAACTAATTCTCCAGCACCTGCGTGTAGAACTTCAGTAATGTTTCCACAAAGTTCACATTTATAAATTTGGTTTAATTTTGTCATATATTTTAATTATTTTTTAACTTCAAAATAGGCTTGTGGGTGTGAGCAGGAAGGACACATATTAGGTGTATTTTTTCCAACTCTAGAGTAACCACACTTCCTGCACTGCCAGATAACTTCATCTAATTTTTTAAAAACATTTTTTTGTTCAAGATTCTGTAAATTTTTTTATATCTATCCTCATGATTTTTTTCTGCCATTGCTATTGAGCGGAGACGAATTGCAATTTTAGGTAGATTTTTTTCTTTCGCAATCTTCGCAAATTTGGGATACATTGATTCTTGTTCATGATTTTCACCAGCAATTGCATTTTGTAAATTCTCTTGTATATTGTCAAGAACCGTAGATGTTTCAGTTTCGATGGAAATTTTGGCACAATCTTCTTTCGATTTAATTATAACAAAGTTATTAATAAATGAAACTATTAACTTTAACTAAAACTTCAGCCTATGTGAGTTTTAGGCAAAATATGTAAATGTATCGTTTGGTCAGAGTTGATTATTGTTAAAAATCAAAATAACCGTCAGTATGTTTTTTTAATTTACGAATTGCTTTGGAGATAGTCTTCTTTTTGTGTTTCCTCTCTTTATTGTATGAAAAACTTTTTTTCATTTCATTTCTTTCTATTTCGGATTCAAGTTTAAGGAAATTTTTATAGCGCTCTTGATCGAGATCCCCATCTTTGATTGCTTTTTTTACTGCACAACCTTCTGTTTTGTTGTGATCACATTTAGTAAATTTACAGTTTTTTATTAAGGCCTTTATGTCAGAAAATGAAATATCCAAAGATTTCGTTGTATTGATTCCAACTTCTCTCATTCCAGGTGTATCAATTACAATTCCACCGTTTTTTAGAATGAACAGTTCACGGCGGGTAGTTGTGTGACGACCCTTGGAATCATCTTTTCTTACAGACTGAGTCGCTTGCACCTCCCCTAATAAAAGTTTGTTGATGATTGTAGATTTTCCAGCTCCCGAAGATCCCACAAAAACAACAGTTTCAAAGGGGGATATAGACTCTTGAAGTTTATCAATTCCGAAAGAGTTTTTTGCACTAAGGGTTAAGATTTTTGTTTCGGGAAAAGTTTCCTTGACTTGATTAAAATATTTCTCATAATCATTGACTAAATCTATTTTGTTTAAGATTATAACAGAATCATTCCCACCTTCTTTCGCAATTGACTGATATCTCTCTAATCTTCTTAGACTAAAGTCGTCATCTAATCCCTGAACAATAAAAACAGTGTCTATGTTTGTGACCAGAATTTGTTCATTTGTTGAATCCATTTTTTCTTTTCGTGCAAGTTTTGATTTTCGCGGAAAAACTTCTTTTATAATAGCCCTTTTTTCATTTGGTAATTTTTCTATCTTCACCCAATCCCCAACTTTTGGCAAAGCGGAGGATTTTTCGTTTTTGTATAAAGAATTTCCACGCAAAAAACCTTCAAGCTCGCCAGCATTTGATTGTAGAGTGTAATTTGATTTATTTTCTATTTTTACACGAGCAATTTCTTCTTGATTAAGAAGTGTGGGTTGGAAAAAATTTTGAGAATATTTTTTCCAACCGAACTTCTCTATTATGGAAGTTGTTTTTTTCATAGCGAAACTATAGCAAAATTATAAGATTATGAAAAGAAGCTGGCATTTACTTTTAGTGTCTATAATTAAGGGCAATAACCTTGTTTAATAGAACAACATTATGTGTGGCTATTTGATTAGAAATATTTATTTATTTTTATAGCATCTTTGTCAATTGTGATGAATCCAGAAGGAACATCAGTCCAACAACCACAATTATAATAATGAGTGCTACCAAACTTTTTCTGTAGAGTCTTGTGGGTATGTCCACAGAACATATAATCAACACCTTGAAGTTTAGCATAGAGAGTTGCTCGCTTAGCCACTTTTTCTGAAAGTCGAAGCCATCCCTTGCTTTTTCCTTTAATAAAACGGCTAACTCTTTTGTCTCTAAAGTCAATAATTTGAATGGCATTATATGCTTGATTGGCGATAAAACCGAGAAATGCATTTTCAACTAAAAAATTATCAAATTGATGACCATGCATTGCCAGATATTTTTTACCTTGATATTTCCAATAATATGCTTTTTTTACTCTAACCTTAGTTGGTCCTATAAAAATTTTCGCGATTCCTTGATCATGATTGCCTTCGACCCAAATTATTTTTTTAGTTTTAGAAAGTTTTCCGATTAATGAAAGAAATTCCCAATCGCTTTCTCGAAGATGTGTGAAATCTAATTTTTCAAAAATATCACCGAGTAGAATTAGTTTTTTGAATTGAAAATTCTTTAGAAATGTTACAGCTCTTTTGCTACGGCTTACTTTCGAGCCAAGGTGTAAATCAGAAATAATTAGTGTATGAGTCTTGTATATAACAGTATTCTTTTTATTCATTTTTTGTTCGGAATTTTAATGTCTATATAATAGCATATTAGAATTTTTTAAATAGTATATTTATTAAAGAGTATATAATCTTATATTTAAATCAGAAAGTATTAATGCTAATAGTTAGCTAAAAATAGGCAATAGTTTTGCATATATAAATTGATAAAAAAGGGGCTAGTTTTATTAAATAAATGTGCTAGTATGTAAATCTGAAATTATAATTAGTAAAAAATAAAAAATAAAAAGACAAGAAGAATAATCGTGAAAAATCATGCACTTTTTACAGTGAAAAATTTTTAAGATATGCCAAGTGTAAGTCTTTTTTATTTTGGAAGAAATTATTTTTCGCAATACAAAACAATACAATAAAAAATAATAAAGTCAAAAAAGATAATTCTAGGAAATATGAAAACAAATAAAATAATTATATATACAACAGTAATAACACTACCTATTTTGGCAGCTATAGCGTCTTATATTTTCATTAGGCAAAATATAAAAAAGGAAATAGAAATTAATAAAGCTCAGTGTCCGTATACTTCTGATAGAGACGCTTATGAGAAAATGATTGAATTAGGAGATGAAAGCGCCTGTCTTTGTGTAAAGGATGCTACACTAAAAAAAATATGTGAGGGTGTTAACAGTGACACTGATTTGTATACACAAGCCGTTGATAACTGTGATCAAAAAATATGTGATGGAATCAAGGACGAGATTGACAGGGAGTCATGTATTCTTGCCGTTCAAGATCGGGAGGGTTACTTAAATAGCAAAGAAGAAAAAAATCCTGAAAATAACGATATTTCTATATTAGATTATGAAAAAATCAGGGAAGAAAATCCAAATGATGTAGAAAATCTTATTAATTTAGTAAAGTTTCGTGGCACACAAACTTTACTAGTTTCTTCAGAAAAGATTGACACAGAAGAGACAATTGAGTTATTAAACATTCTTGAGGAAGCTAAAAAAATAGAACCAAATAATGCTCGGATATATGCCGCTGAGGGATTTATTTATAGTTTAAGAGGTGAAAATGAAAAAGCCCTTGAGTCTTATAAAAAAAGTCTTGCATTAGATCCTAATGATATGGAGGCACTTTTAGGAAGAGCGAAGATTTATAGTTTTATTGGAATGAATAAGGAAGCTATAGTGGATTTTGAAAAAATTTCTGAAATTGATAAAGAGGGTATTTTTAGGGAAATGTTCTCGAACATAGAACTTTGCAAGTTGTATGCTATGGACAGTAACACTAAAGAAAAAGCATTAAAAATGTGTGAGCTTGCAACAAAAAGTAGTAATGATGATTCTTTGAAAAAGGAGGTTCAGGATATTCTAAAAACATTGAAATAAAAAAATATGAAAAATAAACTTAAGTTAAAAATTTTTATATTCATTAGTATTCTTTTTTTAGGGGAAGTGAAAGCAGATGCTAATGCTGTAACTGTTAGAAGTAATGAAGTTGTTACGGGTTATACAACCATAGCAGTGGGGAAGGGTTATCAAGTTCCAAGTGTTATGAATGGTCTTCTTTGTAATAAAAGAACTGTTACCAAAATGGGGGCTCTATGGTCATGTCCAAGGTCAATGTATTTTGCAAGAACTAATGTTATAAACGGTGTTTATAGTGGCACAGTTGCTTATAGATGTGGAGGCTATAGTCCCTTTTTGGCTGGCTGTGGGGAGTTTGTGCATAAAACAGCTTCGTATAGTTGTACATATACCACAGGGGTGAGATCTTGGGGAGCTTGTAACTCAAGGGGGGTTCAGTATCCGACAGGATATTATTATGGCACTGTTGGTGGATCTAGTTGTGCTGATAGAGCCCCAAATATAAGATCTTGCACGCCACCGAGACCACCAGTAGTTCAAGTAACAGCAAACCCATCCACATCACTTGCTGGAACAAATATTGTTTTTAGGGGCACTTCAAGTGATGTTAATGGAGATGTTATGAGAGGCTATCTTTGGAGATTGGATGGAAACGGAACTGTTAACAGTGGAACCCTTTTGGACACCAAGGCGTCAAGTAATCAAACTCAGACTTATAACTCAAACTCTTTTGCTTCAGGGACTCATAAAATGACTTATTGTGTTTTTCATGGATCAGCATGGACCAGTTGGAACGACACAAGTTCAGTAGCTTGTGCAAATGTTAATTTTATTGTTAGAGCTGTACCAACGCTTAATTTTATAGCTGACCCAACCACCGTTGTTTATGGGGATACTTCTACACTATCTTGGTCAACTACTAATGCAACTTCTTGTTGGGCTAGTGGTGATTGGGCTAGTGGATGGAAGGCTATTAACAGTTCAGGTGAAAATCAAAATAATATCACCGCTAATAAAACATATAAAATGGAGTGTTGGAACTCGTTTGGAGATACTACTGGTGTTAAATCTGTAACTGTAAATTCATTATGTACACCAGACAACACTTGCTCATCGCACCCAGTTACTTGGAGCGGAGTATGTAATGGTGATTGTTCTTCTGAGTCAATAGGAGCAGAGAGTGGTATGTGTAGTAATGGTTGTGGAGGTTCAGGGGTTAAAACTAGATCTTGTATATTGGAGTGTCCAACTAAAGTTAATGTTGGTAATTACAAAGAGACTTCTCAATAAAGAGGTAAACAGCAATTTTAGTGTTTTTGAAAACAAGCTCAAAAAAGGGCTTGTTTTTATTTTTTTAAAGGCTAAAAAATAGATATTTTATTTAAATTAAATCAAATGAGAGGGGGAATTGTGAAATTAATAAACTAGATTAATTACAAAAATATAGACAAGGATCAATCCATTTAGAGAGTTCATTTTTTGCTTGAACATAACCTAGGATATTGATTTCTGTGCCTTTGTGAACACCTAGATGTAAATGCTTCCTTTCGCCACTAGTCTGAAGACTTTTATCTGCACCCAGGACTCCTATTTTTTCACCAACCAATAATTTTCCCCCTATTTCTTTAGTTACACTTGCTAAATCTAAATGTCCATAGATAATTGTTACTTGCTGAGAGTCTATTTCACAACTTTGGACAACAACGCCTCCGTAACCAGTTGCATCCTTCTTTGTTTTTAGTAAACCATCACAAACAGCACTAACAGAAATGTTACTAATTAATTCTTTTGGAAATATTTCAAAATCAACACCAGTGTGATATCCAGAAAATTTTTCAGGTTGAACTGGTGAATTTTGTGGTGTAATAAATTGCCCAAATTTTTTTTTGGTGATTCTTTCGCTGGCTTTTTCTAGTGGGGGTGCAAATTTTAACTTCTTCTCTTCGGTTATATCTGAAAAGGGGGCTTCTGTAATAGACTCTTTTGTATCAGTTGGTATAGGATCTATAATTTCATCAACAATAGTCGGATTAGGAGTGGTAACTTTTTCTTTTTTTGAAAAATCAGTTGTTAAAAGAAATAACAACAAGCTTAAAAGAATAAGAATAATTGTAGTAATAAAATATCTCATACATTAATATTAGCATTTGTCTAAAAAATTAAAACAAAGAAATGAAAACTTTTTAAGGTCGGATTCGTTATACTCAATGAAAGGGTGTTTAGTAATTTTTCCGCGGAAACCAAAAATATCTTTTCAAAATAATTAGTTAATCTAAAAAAATGAATAGTAAAAAAATAATCATCCCGTCAATTTTTGGCCTAGCAGCAATTGCTGTAATGGCAGCTGCTGGAGTAAGTGATACCTTGGCTTATCGTGGAGATTTTTCAGAAAAAGGTCCAAATTATTCAGAACAAAGGCATGAAATTATGGAAAATGCTTTTGAGGAGAATAATTACAATGCTTGGAAGGAGCAAATAAATGGGCAAGGAAGAGTCTCTGATATTATAACTGAAGAAAATTTTTCCCGTTTTGCTGAGGCTCATAGATTGGGAGAGGCAGGAGAGACTGCAAAAGCTGATGAGATCAGGAAAGAATTAGGTCTTAGAACTAGCGACGGTGAGAGAATGAGAGAAGGTTATGGTAAAGGAAATGGAGAGGGACGAGGACAGGGTGAGAATCGAGGGCAAAACAAGGGAGGAAACTTCATTGATAGCGATGGAGACGGAAATTGTGATAACTTAAAATAATTGGTTTACACAAAAGAGGGAAGGTTTGTACCTTCTCTCTTGGGGTAAACTAGTTAGTGGTAAGATGATTTATCAATTTAAATTTATAATGGACAAAAAAACCGTTATTAAAAGTATTCTTCTATTCCGTGATATTATCTATTATCGTTGTTGCTATTTTATTATTAATTCCTTGAAATTTAAAAAATGGCTCCAATAGATACCCATTATCATTTTGAGGAAGAAAGCCGTGCTTCATCTCTTGATTGTAGGTTTTATACAGATATTAAGGGATGTTTTTTGTAATAATTTGTAGCGATTTTTATTTATGGCTTTTGTGATGAGTAAGATATGTTAGAATAAATTTATATAAAAACTAAAAAAGAAATTAGAAAAGGCTGTAGGAAATATTTTAATGAAAACAAAAGAAAATTATTCCAATAAAAGTGATATCGAATTGATTCAGTTATCGATAGAGGACCCAGAATATTTTGGGATTGTTATGAGTCGCTATCAAGAAAAATTATTTTGGTATGTTAAAAGAATTTCATATTTTTCGAACGAAGACATCGAAGATATTTTACAGGAAGTCTTGATTAGTGCTTATCGCAACTTAAATGAATTTGACGAAGAGACAAAATTTTCTAGTTGGATTTATCGAGTTACACACAACCAAGTAATTGACGCGATTAGAAAGTCAAAAAGGCAAAATGAAAATTCATACGATGAATTAAATGAGCATGATACACAGTTTTTTCTTAGCGCAAGTGTAGATTTGGAGGAGAAAGTTTTAACAGATGATTGTTTGAAAAGGGCTAGGAGGGCGATTAAGAATTTGCCGATGAAATATAGAGATGTGATGGTACTGCGTTTTTTGGAAGAAAAAACATACGAAGAAATTATGGATATCCTGAAGAAACCAAAGGGAAGTGTTGCAACATTGGTGTCCAGAGGAAGAGAGTCTCTCAAGGAGGAGTTAAAGAAGTTGAAAATTGATTGTTTGTAATAAAATTAGCAAAAAAAGATGGAAAATTTTATTGAAAAAGGGCTGGAAAAAATTAAAAAAGAGAAAATCAGACCAGTCGCAAAGTGGAGAATCGAAGCAAAAAACTTTTTTTGGTGGATAGTATTTATAGTATCTATTTTGGCTGGAGGGGTTTCATTTTCTATCTTAGCCTTTCTCATAGAGGAGCTCGATTGGCAGATTTATAGAAATATAGGTGATAGTTTTCTCGAGACTTTTTTGGTAATGTTTCCACATCTCTGGTTTATTTTTTTGATAGTTTTTATTTTTATTTCATATAAAAATTTGCGACATACAAAAAAGGGTTATCACTATGAACTTTTATTTGCTCTAGGGATTATTGTTATAGCTAGTTTCATACTAAGTTTGTTGCTATATTTCTCAGGGCTTAACAGGAAACTCAATCAAATTTTTATAGACAATATTCCAGGATATACAGAGGTGATTCACACCAAAGAAGATCAATGGTCACAACCAGAAAATGGTCTGCTTTCAGGAGAAATTATCTCAGTAGAGAAAATTGATAGCGTAGATATTTTAATCATAGAAACCTTTAAAGAAGAAGACTGGGAAGTACTTGTCACAAAAGATACATTTGTTCGTGGAGCGGTGGAATTGAAAAAAGGCGAAACAATAAAAGCAATAGGAAAACAAAAACAAGAAAAGAATCAATTTGAAGCGACTGAAATTAGACCTTGGAGTGGGAAAGGAAAAAATAAAACAAAGTAGTTTTTTGAGGTGAAATGAAGTTGAAAATAATTTAATAAGTTTGAATAAAAAAGATTAATTTTTTGACATCCAAAGAGGATTTTTCTGGATGATTTTTTGTATAAATAAAAATTTAATTGAGCTATTTAATTCAATTGCTATAATAAAAAGCATCGCAATGGTTTCTAATATTTTTTAAACAGAGGATATTTTTATATGAATTATAAAAAAGAAATAAAAACACGGATTGAAGTTGGAAGAAAGTTTTTTAAAAGAAAAGAAAAAATCATTTTCCTCATTTTATTATTTTTTATTCTAGGTGTAGGAGTTTTTTTACGAACTTTTCATCATCACGATTGGTTGCATTTTCAGCTTGACCAATCAAGAGACGCAACAATTATCAGCAATGCCGTTAGAGGTGGAATCGACAAATTACCCCTATTAGGACCGCAAGCGAGTGGTAGTGATTTGAAGTTGGGACCAATATTTTATTATTTTCAATATGTGACAGCAAAAGTTTTTGGTGACAAATCAAATGTTATGGCTTGGCCAGACTTATTTTTTGCGATTCTTTCTTTGCCACTTTTTTATTTTTTTATAAAAAATTATTTTTCAAAATGGATTTCTCTAGGATTGTTGTCAATTTTTACAACTTCAATTTTCACTGTTTTCTATGCACGGTTTGCTTGGAACCCCAATTCAATTCCATTTTTTATGCTATTAATTGCAATCAGTCTTTTGAAGGTAGTCGAAAAGAAAGGTGAGAATTATTTTTATTGGCTGTATTTATCTTTTTTTGCAACTGCTATTGTTGGACAGTTACATTTTGTGACATTTTTTTTAGCACCAGTTGTATTAGTTGTTTTTCTTGTAATAATTAACCCTCAAATAAATTTTAAGCATTATTTATTTGGGGTATTGATTTTTTGTTTTGTTTATTCCCCGGTAATTTATTTTGAAACAAGAAATGATCTGCAAAATAGCAGGGCATTTATAAGCACTTTTACCCAAAGAACAGAAATTGGAGATACAGGGCACAATTTTTTTGAAAAAACATTTCGAATTTTTCAAGAATCAAGCAGGTTTAATTTGGCAATTATTTCCAGTAATCAAAGCACTGATATAGTCAGCACGAAAAATAAAAAAGGCGGTATGAGGTTTGTGTGTGATGACGCCTGTGAAAAGTATTTAAAGCAAACAATTTTTGCTTGTTTTGTTTTTGCTTTAGGAATTTTGGCATTTAGCTATCGGGTGACTAGGGAAATGAAAATAAAAAAACGAAACCCTTTTTTGCTGTTAAATTTTATTTGGTTTGTTTCTTTCCTTTTTTTGTTAATACCACTTTCGTATAAACTTTCTCCAAGATTTTTTTTGGCAGGGGTAATTCCCTTTTTAGTAATGTTTGGATTATTGATTGAACTTTTATTGGAAAAATTTTCCTGTAATAAAGTAAAAATTGCAAGTGTAACCCTGTTTCTTTTTTTGTTTTTTCTAAACTTAAATGCAAATTTAAAATTTTTTCAAATTGAAAATGATGTTAAAATTAATGAAAATGCCATAAGAGATTATCGAGAGATAATTATGCCTGGTGGTGGAGGGGTTACTCTAGAACAATTAGAGGAGCTTGCTATTGAGCTAAAATTTGATGCTGAAAAAAATGGTGGAGAAAAAATATATATTGCAGCGGACAATTATTACGCGAGATCAATTTTTTATATTTTGAAATATGAATTAGAAGCAAAAACTGATTGTTATTTTAAAATGAGCAGTTATGAGTCTGATTTTAATAAAATTGTTTATTATATAAAAAGAGGAAGTTCAAAACAATTGAGTAAAGATATTCTAGAAAATAACAGTGTTGAGTTTGAATATAGAAAAGGTACTTTAGTAGTTTATAAATTAAGACCTAAAGAAAATTCTTCGGGCAAAGAAACTGATTTTAAAGGATGTAATATTTTCTAGAGAGTGTGTGTTTGAGTAAATAAACAAAAAACGCCTTAAAAGGCGTTTTTTGTTTATTTAAGAGTTATTATTTTTTATTGTCTCGATCTTCCGTATGCATCAGCAGCTTTAATTGCTGCAAAAACAGATTCAGGTGTTATCGGAACCAATTCGTTATAAATTGTTTCTCCTTCGGCACAAGCTTTTTCAGCGACTTTCATCAAATCTTCGTCCGTTGGATTGTTGAGTCCAACTTGTGCAAGAGTTGTTGGAAGTCCTATAGATTCACAAAATGTATAAATTTCATCTATAAATTCTGCTGGTTTGTCTGTTAAGAAGAGGGAGGATACAACACCAATTGCAACTTTCTCTCCATGGAAATATGCATGAGTTGGCTCAAGTGCTGTAAGACCATTGTGAATCGCATGACAAGAAGCAATTCCACCACTTTCAAAACCAAGTCCACTCAAAAGAGTGTTTGCCTCAACAATTTTTTCGAATGCAGGAGTAACAACATTTGCATCATTACAAACTTTAGCAATTTCACCATATTCTAAAAGAGTTTCAAAACAGAGTTCTGCTAGAGCATAAGCAGTCATAGAACCTTTAGCGCCAGCAAAATTGTCGGCATATTTAACTTGACAAGATCGTGCTTCAATCCAAGTGGACAGAGCATCTCCCATTCCAGAGACTAGAAAACGAGAGGGTGATTTAGAAATAACAGTGGTATCTACTAAAACACAGTTTGGATTTGTTGGTAAAAACAAATATCGATCAACAACTCCCTCATCAGTATAAATCACAGAAAGAGCACTACAAGGAGCATCAGTTGAGGCAATTGTTGGAGCAACGATTATGGGAATAGAAAGCTCATGAGCAACTGCCTTAGCAGTATCTATGGTTTTTCCTCCTCCAATTGCAATCATAACAGCACTCCCAGCTTCTTTGACTAGGGCTGAAACTCTAGCAATTTCTTTATCAGAACACTCACCATTAAATTTTTCAAACTTGATTTCAATTTCTTTTTCAATATCCTCTTTATAGTCTGGGATTATAGACTCTAACACGAATGGGTCACAGATTGCGAATGCTTTTTCGCCGAACTTTTTTGCTTCTTTCCCGAGAGTTGACAGTGCACCAGCACCTTGTGTATATCGTCCTGGGAAGATACTTGCTTGGATCATTTTGTTTTTGTTTTTTAAAATTAAAAATAAAAAAAGACGCTGTCACATAAAAAATATGTGTAACACCCGTCTTTATTACAATAAGAAGTATAGCACAGAATAATAAAAAAGTCCAATGTTGTATTTGGTCTTATGTTTAGGTAAAAAACGGTTCTTTTTTTGAGCTGTAGTGTTTAATGGTAACTTTAAAAAAGTCATCTATAAGTTTTTTCACACTGATATTCTTTTTATCTCTATGTTTTTATAAATTTCAATATTAATAAAAAGTGAATTATGAAGGGTAATTTGATCCCCCACTAACACCTTTGTTGTCTATTTTAATACTATAAAAAAATATAAATCTGAAAATTATTCACATACAAAATTTTATTGACTAATATGTTCAAATATGCTAGTTTTGATTGATTAAGAAAGTGGTTGTTTTATTAATAAAAAAGTTCTGTCTGAAGAAATAAACGATACTTTTAAGATATTATTTATAGAAAAAGATAGAATTTTTAATAGTTTTTAATGATTAATAAGCAGATATTTTGAGGGTAATTTTATATGAATAAATAAAAAATTTAGAGATAAGAGATAATAATTAGTTTAAAGTTGATTGAATAATTGGTAAAAAATATGAAAAAAATTCTTAAATATATTGTTCATTTTCCATTGATTACTTTTGTGTTTAGCTTAGTGATCTTATTTGGAGTTATTTTTATGGGGAATAAATTGCGCACTCAATCCTTTGAGAATGATCTTGATGAACAAGAGAGTATTAAGCAAGTCACATTGTATAATCCTCAGACAGAGAAAAATTTAGCTATAGTAGAGGCTGAGGTAGATAGAGCTGATACATTGGTTTTAATTGCCACTGCTAATGGGATTGTAACGCGAATGCTTGAAGAAGGTGATGAAGTTACTCGAGGTGGGGAAATAATGAAAATTTCTGATACTTATAGTGGATCTTCTCAGGTAGCAGCAGCAGCGGCGGTAAGCGCTAGAAATACTCAATATCAAAAAGATGTTCTGGAAATCCAAGATGACATCTTGGATTATCAGCGTGATGAAGTAAGAAGAACAGGGGATGAAGAGGCTAGAATTGAGAAAAAACAAATTACATTACAAAAAAGAGCCGCGGAATTTAGTTATGACAGTGCTCGATTGCAGAGAAATCAAGCTTATGCCGCCACAGCTCTTTATAAAACAGTAGCTCCTTTTAGTGGAGTCATTCAAGAATCATTGGTGCGTAAAGGCGATTATGTTTCTTTTGGACAAAAAGTGGCTTTGTTGAAATCCCAGAATCTCAAAGAGGTTCGTTTAGTTGCTTATGTTGGCAAGGAGAGGGCTGCTAATATTGACATAGAGGGAGATTTTTTTGCAAAAAATGATAAAGGAGAGGAAGTTTCCTTGGAGATAATTCATATTGCTCAAAGTGGAGTGGGTGCACAATCCTATGCTGTTACACTAGAACCTCAAGAAAAAGACCGAGAAAACTTTAAGGAGGGATCTTTCGTTGAAGTTAAATTACCCATTAAAGCTGAAAAAGGGATTTTTGTTCCTATTGATGCAATTCATTATGGAGATAATAGCTCTGAAGTATATGTTTTGGATAATGACCATGCTGTTGTAAAAAAAGTAGAATTAGGTTCGTTAATTGGTTCACAGGTTCTGGTCTTGGAAGGACTTACTAAAGAAGATTCGGTAATTATGGATCGCTCAATAACGGATGGTCAAAAAGTTTCTGTTCCAGAGAGCTCTAATTATCCCATTAGATGAGAACGAAAAAAATTTAAATAAATTTTTATGAACGAATATTTAAAAAATATTATTTGGAACAAAAGTGATATTCCTAAGGGGATTCAATCTTATTTAAAGAACATGAGAATTGTTTCTCTCTTGATAGTGGCTCTTGTTATTTCTGGATTGGCAGCCTATTACACTACTCCTCAAACTGTAGCTCCAGAAATAAAATTAACCATGATTGTGGCTAGCGCTGCACTTCCAGGCGCAACGCCAGAAGATGTTGAAACACTTTTAACCATTCCTATTGAAAATGAGCTAAAAGGCGTTGATGGTATCGACAAAATTGAATCCAGGGCTAGCGATGGATTTACTTCTATTATAATGACATTTGATAGGGGAGTTGATAAAAATAAAGCTCTTTCTGATGTGGAGTCTGCTCTTAATTCTGTGGGAGATTTGCCTGAAGATGCTACTGATCCAAAATCTGAGGCGGTTGATTTTGAAGATTACCCTATTGTTCAATGGGCTTTTACCAGTGAAAGCAATAGTGACACATCATTAAGCTCCCAGATGCAAAAATTAATTGATGAGTTAGAGGCTGATCAAGCAATTGATCGAGTGGAGAGTGCTGGTCAATCCAAGAAGGAAGTTCAAATTCTTATAGTTCCAGAGCAAATAAATGCCTTGAATTTGCAAATGGATGCGATTAGGAATGCTATAAAGGTTGCACTAGCTACTCTGCCTAGTGGCACCGTGGGCAGAGAAGGAATTGAAAGGTCACTTTCTATTGATGCCTCTGTTCGAAAAGTGGATGATTTGCGTCAGTTACCCATTGATTTGGGTGGAAGAATAATGCCATTGGGCGAAATAGCAGTTATTGCAGAAAAGCCTGTACCAGGGAATGTACCAGCTTATATAGGAAACAAGCAGGGTATAAAAAAGAGTATCACTTTAAATGTGTATGGTACAAGCGGGGTAGATTTATCCGAAACTGCCAAAGCGGCCCAGGGCATAGCTGATAAATTTATTAAAGAGAATGAAGGGCAAATTAGTCTTTATGAAATAACTAATGTTAATAGCGATTTAACCAAACAGTTTAATGACTTAATGGGAAACCTTTCAATTACAATATTGCTTGTTTTCGTGACATTAACATTATTTGTTGGTCAAAGGCAAGCATTAATAGCTTCAATGTCGATCCCTCTTATTTATGCGATTGCATTTATTGCAATGAAGATAACAGATATTAGTGTAAACTTCTTGTCTTTATTTGCATTAATGTTATCCCTAGGACTTTTAGTGGATGTAACTATCGTTATAATTAGTGCTATGACAACCTATAAAAAAGAAGGTTCTTTTGATGCACACACAACTGGTATGTTAGTTTTTAGGGATTTTTTTGTTACTTTAATTGCTACAACTCTGACCACAGTTTGGGCCTTTGTTCCATTGCTTATGGCGGGTGGAATTATCGGAGAATATATAAAACCTCTTCCTATTGTGGTTAGTGCTGTTTTGGGAGCTTCTGTTTTTGTGGGATTTTTTGTAATTTTGCCTTTTATGATTTGGATTTTTGATTTTAATCTTCCAAAAAGAGTAGGATTGTTTTTAACGGGATTATTTTTTGTAGCAATCGTTATTGCAATTCAAAAGTTTTTAGTATTATCACTTGTTTGGTCAGTTCTCGCTGGGGTTCTTTCCATGATAATGCTTTATTCAGGAACAGTTTTGTACAAAAATTTTCGTAAAAAGAGATCACAAGTAAAATTAGATAAAAAAGAAGATAAAAACATTATTGATATTACCGTTTTACAGGAAAAATATCGCGATTCTTTGGATTATGTTTTGAGATCACGATCTTTGTCTTGGAAGGTTATCGGCATTGTGACTGCATTTTTTATTTTTGCAGTTAGCTTGGTAGTAGGCGGTTTCGTAAAAAATGAATTTTTTCCAGGAGCAGATAACGAATATTTTTATGTTTCGTTGGAGCTTCCAGAGGGAAAAAACGCTGTAGATACTGAAAAATTTTCTAAAGAAGTGCTAACTCAAATAACTAATGTTGATGGGATAGATTATGGTACTTTGCAAATAGGTTATGAAGTAGGAGCAGAGGGAAGGGTTTCTTCTGCAGGAGAGAATAAAGCACTATTTACGGTTAAGGCTCCTCTGAAAGAAGATGGAGGAAGAGGATCTAGCGTTGTGGCTGAAGATGTGCGAACTTTGGAAATTGTAAAAAATAATACTCAAGGGAAAGTTTCGGTTTTAGAATTGGCTGGTGGACCACCCGCAGGAGCTGATGTAACCATTGTTTTTAGCGGTGATAATATTAAAGAACTTACCGATTTAGCCAGTGAATTGAAAGAAAAAATTAAAAAATTGCCTGTAGAGAATATTAGTATCTCTCCAGAATCAGCTGCGGCTGCTATAGTTTTTGTACCTGACGATTATCAATTAGCCAGAGAGGGATTTTCTAATTTTCAAATTTCTAATGAACTCAGATTATTAACAAATGGTAGCACTATAGCAGAAGACATTGAATTCGATGATCTTGAGCAAGACAGAGATATAGTTATGCGTGTTAACAGTGAAGATGCATCCCTTTTAGATTTGGGAAGGGTGCGCATTTCTGGAAATGGAAATCAGGCAGTGTCATTAGATTCTTTGGGTACTATAGCTCTCAAGGAGAATGTGTCTGAAATTAAAAGAGAAGATTATGAGCGCACAATAACACTATCTGCGAGTGCAGTGGGAGAAACAAACGCGGTGGAACTTAATAAACAAATCGGTGAGATTATTGACAATCAAATGTCTTTACCAACTGGTTATAGTTGGCGAAGCGGTGGGGCTAATGAACAAAATAATGATTCAGTGGCATCTATTATCCAGGGAATGGGATTAGCGGCAATTTTGATATTTCTTACACTGATAGTCATTTTGAACTCTTATCGTAAAGCAGTAATCGTGCTTTTGACAATTCCTTTAGCGATTAGTGGAGTATTTGTGATGTTTGGAATTTTTGGAATAACACTTTCTTTTCCGGCATTGATTGGAGTGTTGGCTTTATTTGGAATTGTTGTTAATAACGCAATTATTATTATTTCGCAAATAAATGCAAATCGAAAATCAGGAATGGACTTTCACACCTCTGTTGTTGAGGGTGCTTCTAGTAGGTTGGAACCAATTTTACTCTCTTCCTTGACCACCATTGTGGGATTGACACCCATCACGCTCAGTGACCCTCTTTGGCAGGGACTCGGGGGAGCAATTATTGCAGGACTAAGCTTTTCTGGTATAATTATGCTTTTCTTTATTCCGACGGTTTATTATAAAATGATGCGAGATGAATACGATAGATCTGTTTTTTAAAGATTTTTTAAAAGCAGTGCATTTTGAATTAGAGGTAGCAATTTTTAATTGGTGGGTATTTTTTTGAAATAATAAATTTAATGCCTATTTTATTTTTGGTTTTTGCAAGTTTCTATGCTTCCGTAAATCTTTATATCAGCATTTGAAACATTAAATTTTGGAGGAATATTTAATGTTTCAAGAAGATTTTTTGGAAGTTCAAAATCATAAATCTTGCCAGTTTTTTTGTCGATGGCATGACCATGATTTCCAATTGAAGTTTCATAATATGCGCAGGAGTTGACTCCTTTTATTTTTCTAAGCAGTCCTTCTGAGACTAAAAAATTTAGCGTTCTGTACACTGTTGCTTGTCCAACGGTGGGATATTTTTTTTGAAGAAGCTGAATTATTTTTATTGCGGTGTAGTGTTTGTATTTGCAAAGTTTTACAATTTCTTCATTATATATTTTTGGTCTCATAGGCTTTATTCATTCGATTATCGAGCTGTTTAAATTTTCTTTATTGACATAGTTTAGCACAATGTGCTAAATTTAATATAGTAATGATAATCATTATCATTACTAATAATATAATAATACAAAATTTATGCAAGGAATAGAAGGTTTTCGCATGCCACTAATTGGTGAGGATGCACCACATTTTAAAGCACAAACAACACACGGATCAGTATCTTTTCCGGAGGATTTTAAGGGAAAGTGGACGGTACTTTTTTCACATCCAGCTGATTTCACACCAGTTTGCACAACTGAATTTTTAGGATTTCAAGACCTGCATAGTGAATTCTTGAAAATTAACACAGAATTGCTAGGATATTCAGTTGATGGAATTCATTCTCATATTGAATGGGTTCGTAACATTAAGAAGAATTTTGATGTTGATATTAAGTTTCCGATTATTGCTGGTCCACAAGTAGCACATCTATATGGAATGATTCATGCAATTGACTCCAGTGTAGCTGTGCGTGCTGTGTTTGTGGTGAATCCTGAGGGAAAAATATCTGCAATGATCTACTATCCTCTTAGTAACGGAAGAGACATTAAAGAAATTTTACGCTTAGTTAAGGCTCTACAAAAAACATATAATGATAAAGTTGCAACGCCAGAATCTTGGCCTAAGAATTCTCGTTTTGGGGACGATGTAATTATTCCTCCAGCAGCTTCAATGGACGATGCTGTTAAAAATGAGTCTAACAAAGACTATACTTGTCATGATTGGTATCTTTGCACTAAGAAAAATAGCTAGTTTTAGACATAGTTCTTTTAATAAAAACACCGCTTCTAATCGAGCGGTGTTTTTGAGTTGAATAAAGAACGCCTATAAAAAATACATTCTTCCAAAAATTCATAAAATAAATTAAAATAGGTTATAGATAGGAACTTTTAATTTAAATAATAAAAAATATTTATGAAAAAAATCACTCTCTTGATTGGTGTTTTTCTTGCATGTATGTTTTTTTTCGGATGTGGCAAAAAAGATAAAAATAATTTGGAGGATAAAAGTGTCGCGAAAACTAAATGGAATTTTGAGAAAACAATTCCTGATAATATTAAAGGCATTAGTAATAATAAAGAAGATTTAATTTTAGGAAGCTTAGACGATAATAAAGTCTCTTTTGTTGTTTCAGGTGGTTCGTTTGATGAGAATGCGGAAGTGTCCCTTGCTAATCCCACAGAAGTGCCAGATTATAATGGTGATATAATGGAGCCATTAGGATCACCAATTGATATTTCTGCTGGTGAAAATAAAAGGATGAATGAAAAAGCAATAATTACTTTTAAATTTGATCCAAATGAACTTCCAAAAGAAGAAGGGATTTATCAAGTAAGAGTTGCTTATTATGATGGAGAGAAATGGGATTATGTAAAATCAACTGAAGTTGATAAGGAAAAAGGATTTATAACTTTCGAAACATATCATTTTAGTTTGCTTGGCCCTGTCAAAATTAAAGATGAAACTAAAATCACAGAAGACTGGATTCATTCACAGGCCGTAGACAATGTGTTGCGAGATCAGATTAATAATGAAATGGACAATGTCGCAAGCCAAATTACTGATATGATTATGGTTAAAATGGGTATTACCGATGAAAGTTCTAGAGGAAAGGTAATGAGCGAATTGTTAAATTCTGATAGTTATAAAGATATTTATGACGAATATCAAAAAGGCAATACTGCTGATGCAAGTCAGAAATTGGCATTATTGGCGGGTGAGAAAATCGCAGAAAATGTTCCTGAATCAATTTTTTCTAAAGCGTTAGGAGATGTAGTTGGTTCGGCAGATGATATTGCCAAAGTTAGTCAAGCTGCTGGATATGCAGCAGAGGGACAATATAAGGAGGCGGCGAAAATAATTGGTGAGCAAATTGCTGATAAATTTTTAATTACTACAGCTGGAAAAATTGCTGTGGAAATGGTGGATTACCAGATTCAGAGCTGGAAAAACTCTGAAGTAGAAGCTGCCTATGAAGCATATAAAAAAGGAGCAGATGGAGTTTTTTGGGGGTATAATGTTGACCCCGGAGATTTTAATGGGGTTTGGCTTCAAATGCGTGGAGTGCGTCGTCAGCTTGAGCTAGAGATGATTAAAAAAGAAAATGGATATAGAGAAGATGCTGGGATGCCAGAGTTAACAGAAAAGCAGGAAGAGTTGATGCGTGCCTCATTAAAAGAGAAATATCGTAAGCAATTTGAGGAAAGAGCGAAAAAAGATGAGGAAATAGAAAAGGCCGAGAATCAACTCAGGATTTTAATGAAAGCCTTTAAGGAAAAAGGTATGTTTAATCGTGATGAGTTGGGAAAGGATACGGAATTTGAACAGAAATTAGAATTGCTTAATCATTTTGCTAAAAAAATGATTAGAGATACAAAAAAAACTGAAGTTTTGGATAAAGATGTAACTCTCAAAGAAGGTGCTATAACATCAAAAAGTATAGCATTGGGAGCAAGTATTTATTTTTCGAAACCTGATGGAAAAGAAAAATACAAAGAATATTTGCAGAGTAATTTTGGAATCAATCCTTATCCAGATCTTGAAAATTTAAAAGGTGATTGGGGAGGAGCCATAACAATCACTGATGTGTATGTTTCTGAAGATTTAAAACAAAAATCTGAAAATAATACAGAGAAAAAAGACTCTGAAGAAGGAGAGTGTGATTTTAGTATGAACCTTGAAGATTTAATAGGTCAAGCAAATCCATTTTCTATCAATATTTCTCCAAGTGGAGAAAATTCTGGAATTATAAGCTATGGAGCAGGAGATGAAAAGCGGAGCTCTACTTTTTCTTATCAAGGTGGAGTTATTTCTGCACCAATATCTGAAAAAGGAGCTACTGGAAATATGAATTTAGTAATTAGTGAAAATGAGGGAGGTTATTCAGCAGAAGGAACAGTGGTAATATCTTATGAAGAAGGTAAGGCAAAAATAACAGCTTCCGTGAGTTTAAAGAAAGGAAAATAGCACCGAATTTTGTATAATTAAATTGAAAAATGTATCCAAATTTTTCTTTTAAATTTATCTACCCAGTTGATATAAGTGCCTATGCAATGTTTTTTTGGTTGGCTCTTTTCGTATTTTTGTCTGGAGGTTATTTTTTTGCTACGCGCCAAATGAAATTGAATAGTAAAAAAGTTTTTGGTTGTTTGATGGTTTTGGTGTCGGCGGGCATTTTGGGGGCTAGAGCCCTAAATGGCTTGGTTAATTGGGATTTTTATGCAGAAAATTTGCAAAGACTTTGGTCTTTTAAGTTACAAGGATTCTCAGTCTTTGGAGCAGTTTTGGCAGTGCCACTAGGTTATTTGTATTGTAGAATTGTTAAATTAAATGTTTGGAAAATGGCTGACAGTACTGCAATCTTTTTGGGGTTTGCTATTGCTTTGATGCGAGTAGGATGTTTTTTAAATGGTTGTTGTTTCGGTAAAGCAACTACAGTTCCTTGGGGTGTTAATTTCCCCGACCTCAGTAGGGCGCATATTCATCAAATGGCCAATTATCCTTTGGGATTTTTAAGTGGTCCTGTCGCTGTACATCCAACTCAGCTTTATGAATTATTCGCAGCTTTGCTGGGATCGACACTTGCTTTTTGGTTAATTAAAAAGCAAGTGAAGTCAGGAATTGCTTTTCTGATTTTTGCTACGAGTTTTTCTTTCTTTAGGTTGGTAAATAATTTTTTGAGAGTACCACCAGAAACATTTGATATGCCTTTTTTATTTTATCCGATGTTTTATTTATCATTTATTTTTTTAGGTAGTGTGTTTATTTTTTTTAAAAAGTAAATTTTTATTTTTATTGTATTTTTTGGGAATGAAATGTTATTTATTTTCTATGGTGTAGTTTTTAAAATTTACATCCATAAAGTCAGTTCTGATTCCTACAAAGCCCTTTTCTAGGAATGGTGTATTACCATATTTATCTTCTCTGTCTATTGTTTCAACAACTAATTCCCACTTTCCCTCACCAAAATCAACAAAAACCTTGATTTCGACTTCGTCAGAATCGGTATTTATCAGTTGGCTTTTAATTCCAATCCAGCTGTTTTGAGGGATAAGATTTGGGTTGTTTTCCTTATCATATTTATTTTTATTTTTGAAAATATTTTTTTCAATCATAGTAAAGTAATCGCCATCTATTTTTTTCTTAACAACAATATGTCCATCAACTCTTATACCAGTATAATATAGATTGTCTCCGTCTTGATAACGATTGAAAAGCAACACGCCATTTGATTCGTTTCGATATTCACTCTCGCTTAAATTTATTTTTTTTATATCAAAGTATACTGATTGAGAAAAATTTTTGAATTTTTGTTTATTTACTAAACGAAAAATATTTTGTGGGAAGCAGCCGTTATCTGTATCTCGTGGGTTGCTTTTTGCATATAATTTTCTCCAAATAGAATCTTCCGAAAGAGATCCAATATTAGTACTGAATCCATTTTCTTGAAAATACATAATACCTCCAGAATTTAACCACCAATTTTTATTTTTACTTTTTTCCATTGTAGAGCTTTCCTCAAGTGTTTCTCTTGGAAGCTCTAATTCACTGTCAGTTTTTTTAGTGGAAATATCATTTTCGTCTAAATAAATGTTTGAAAAAGAAAGTGAATTTTTAATTTTATGTGTATAGTATGAAAATTTTTTATTTAGTTCTTGGGAGGTTATGATACTATCATCTTTGTTTGAAATAAACAAAAAAGCCATATACAAAGCTAAAGATATTACTGGGATAACTAATATAAACAACTTTAAAAAAAATTTATTTCTAAAGGATTTATTTCTAATAGAAGTTTTTTTTGTTTGCACAGCGAGATCCTTTTTTTTAATATCCCGAAGTGTTGTTTTTTGTTCGATGATTTTTGTTTCTTTTTCCTTCATTGACAAATAAAGTCATTGATAAAATAATAGCTAGTAAATTTCAATATTTTTTACTGTTGATTGAAAAACTAAAAAAATAGATTTAAATTTCCCTATTTATATTTTGAACTAAAATTGTGATTTATTCAAGCAATAGATTACTTCGAAATTTTAGATACTTTTAAATCGTTGACGAATAAAAATGCTTTTTTGTTTGGAATTGAACTCCAGACATCAAAACTTATTCCGCCATGATTTGATTTTGTATTAATTTCTCCAGTTATTATTTTTTTTCCGTTCAAGAAACAACTAGCGGTGTTGTCTATTATTGAAATCCCTACTCTAATTTTCTTGGAACTACTTAAATTGGTTGGTAATGAATCTTCAATTTCTTCGCTATTTGCGCCGGCTACTCTTTGCTGTAAAACAATGCGATTAGTATAGTAATTGCAGGATATGTAATTATTTCCATCTTTATACCTGCCGTTCAAAGTAAATGCATTGCCGTTTTTTATTCTCACATCAGCTTCGAAAAGATAATCTTCCCATAAATAAGATCCTCCTAAAAAAGTAAGTGCACTATCTTCAGTTTTTGTGGGGCTAATAGCTAAAGTATTTCTTGCAACGCTGATCAGTCCCCAACCAGGCATCCAACCGTTATTAGTTGAAAAATCATCTTGATAATCAAGCGATTTGTTTTGTGTTTTCTCCATTATCCATAGGAGTTTTGTGGCTGAAACATCAGAATTCACATTGATTCTTTTTGTAAGAGAATAACCCTCTCCGGGATAATTTACTGGAAATTCGCTACTACCCGCTTGATAAAATGTGACAGGAAAAATGGCATTAGCTGTTGGGACTAAAAATTCATCACTTTCTGGGAAATTAACACTGGCTTGTCCGTGGTCTCCAAAAGGGTATGCAAACGCTAGCGTTGAAATTTCTAGTTTTTTTTCTAATTCATTTTTTGATTCCAATAGGTCTTTTTTGATTCTATTTTCATATTCAAGTTTCGTTTCTAATCTACTTTCTTTTTCAAGCCATAACTTATTGCTTAAAAAATGTCCCTTATCTCCTTGTGCATTGATAATTTCCATCCCATGATCTTCTTTGCCATGTGATTCCATCTCCCAGCGACCGCTATCAATCATTTTTTCAAGTTCTAATTCCGAAAGATGAAAAACTCCATCGCTGTTTTTTTCACCCAAAGATCTTCCAGTGATAATATGCATCACAGCAGTGAACCCTAATGCTCTCAGGATCGGATCAACAGGATAGTAGCTATCCTTCCGTCCATCATCAAAAGTTAGTAAAAAAACTTTTGGTGGCAAGGCTTTTTCTTTTTTAGAAAAAGCGATATAGTCCGCAATGCTAATTGTTTGATAGCCAGCTTTTTTAAGAGCAAACATATGCTCTCTAAAATCTTCTAAACTAACATTTACTTCATCAGGTTTCCATTTTTTGTCTTTGATGACACCATGATATAAAAGAATTGGGATTGAGCCAGTTTCATTTTTGGATTGTAGACTTAAGTCACTATTGTCTGATTTTTTATTTTTTGTCCAGCCCAACCATCCGTTGTTTTTATATTCAAAAAAAGCTAATTTGTTTTTTGCATAATCAAGTTGCATTAGAAAATATTGATTTCTCCAATAGTAGTTGTTTTCTAACATTTTCATTCCACTTATCATAATGACAACAATTGAGAAAACCGTTAAAACAATAGTTGTTTTGATCATTCTAATATTGAAATCATGCATATTTTTAGAAATTACTAATTACAGTTGGGAAGTATAGTTTTATCTTGTTCCCCATCCGCGGTCTTGAATTCTGATTGCTGCCCAGACTATTATGAAAGAAAGAATGAATAAATTAAATAAAGACCAGAGAAAAAGATACGGCCAAAACTTATTATTCTTATCGAGTAATCGATAATACATAGCAATCATTGCTGTTAATAGGAGAATGCCTAGGATGTGGTAGAGAGGCAGAACCCCTTTGGTTAAAGGGATAAAAATAAGTGCGCGAAAAGTCATTATTGGAGTTACAAGAGAAATGAATACTAAAGGAAAATAGTAAAAAAAACTTACAAATGGTTGTTTTTTGAAGATGAACCTACTTGTGATAAAGAAATTAACTAGCCATGATTTTTTCCAGCGCAATTGTTGAACTAAAAGAGTCTTAAGATTGTCAGGAACCACAGTATAGGCGATTGCTTTATCATTAAAAATTGTTTTGGTGCCTATTTTAAGCAACCAACTAGTTAGAGCACGATCATCACCCCAAGTTACTGGCAATCCCAAAAATTTTTCTTCTAACCAAGGATATAAAATTGGCATAACCGTTTCTTTCCTATATGCCGAACAACATCCACTGCAACAAAAAACAGTATCATAAGTTGACTCTGCTGATTTAAGAATTCTAAAAGACATAAAATAATATGCTGCTTGCATCTTTGTTATTAGATTTTTGTTGGCATTTGTTGGTTCGCCACTTGCACAAACTGCTGACACTTTTGGATTTTTAAAAGGTTCAATCAGATCTTTTATTGTTGATGGTTCAATGTAGCTATCACTGTCTAATTGGATTACAATATCGCCATTGGTTTTTTCAAATCCTTCAACCATTGCTCTGCGTTTTCCTCGATTTTTTACCCAGTTAATTATTTTTAAATTTGGATATTCTTTTTGCAAATCTAATAAAATATTTAAAGTGTTGTCAGTACTACCATCATTTATAACAACAATTTCAGTTTTATGTTTTGGATAATTGGCCCTATAGCATTGCTCTATAGTATTGCGTATGTCTTTTTCTTCATTTTTGCAAGGTATTATAAAGGCTATTCGGGGCTCATATTTCTCATCTTTTTGTCTCAAGCGTTCTCCTTCCTCCAATAAACTATCATAAGAACTTTCATATAACATAGCCGAAATAAGTCTGGAAAAAATAAAGGCCGTAACAAAGATAGCATAAGAAAAAAGATAGGGCTCGATTGAGAAGTCGGCGGTTGTTTTTGATTTAAGTAAGATTATCAGAAACAGAAAAATTAAACCAAACAAAATTATCCCCGTTTTGTAGAAAATTTCTCGCCAAGCAATTTTCACAAAATCAGTTGAAATATTTTGTGTAAAATTTTGTTCCCTACCTTTTTCTTGGGTCCAATTCATATGCTAAATTCTTTAGCTTGCGGCTTAAAATAGATTTTCTATTAGCCTTATATTTTATCCTAATTATAGGTGGTAGTCAAGTTATTTGTTGATAAAAAAAGGAAATACCCAAAATAAAAAAATAAAATTTAAATAAAAAACAATCTAAATAATAAAAAAATACCCTTAAAATGAGTATTTTTCATTATTTAGATTAGTTTAACTATTTCTTTTATTATGCAATAACATATCAACTGCATCTTGCATTGAGCCAGCTTGTGTTATTTTGGAGGAGTTTATGAAAAATATTTCATCAGCGTGTTCGATTGTATTAAGACGGTGCGCGATAATTACTTTGGTAGTTTTTTTTGGTAATTGATTTATAATTTTTTCTAAAAGTTGTTCGGTAACAGTGTCAATATTTGCAGTTGCCTCATCCAGAATTAACATGTCGGGGTCTCGTAAAACTACCCGAATAAAAGCGATTAATTGTTTTTGTCCTAGACTTATAGAATCACCATTTGAAAAAACTTTTGTATTAAGCCCATCAGAAAATTTTGAAACTAGTTTAGCTAGATTTCTTTCTTTTAAAACATTTGTTAATTCAGCGTTAGTGTATTTTGAGTAGGCAATATTTCCGTATAAAATATTTTCGCGTATTGTGCCATTGAACAAAAAAGGCTCTTGCAAAATAAAACCAATTTTTTTTACTTTCTCCGCTGGTTTGTAGCATTGAATATTTTTTCCATCTAAATATACGGATCCCTTGGTTGGATCGTAAAGACGAGCCATTAAAGAAGCAGTTGTTGTTTTCCCTCCTCCGGTAGGCCCAACAAGTGCATAAGTTTTTCCTTTTCTGAGTTTGAAATTAATATCCCTTAAAACATCTTTATCTCCCTGGTAATTAAAGGATACATTTTTAAATTCCATTATAATATCTGATGAAACAATTTTCTTTATTTCTTTGTTTGGTTTTATTTTTAAATTAGACTCCAACTTCAATACCTCAGAAATTCTATCTAATGCTGCAAGCGCTAGTTGAAGTGAGGACCAAACAGATGCAAGTTGTCGGAGTGGGTTATAGAAATTATTAACATAAAGTAAAAAACCAATTAATAGGCCAATGGAAAAATTTTCTGTCGAGATTAAATATATTCCATAAGCTAGCACTGAGAGTTGAGCTGATGAGGAAGCGAATACATAAATAGGATTAAATATATTATTTGCGATACCAGATGAGACTGATGCTGAATAATTTTTTTCATTAACTTTGCTAAATTTGTCTTTTAAATAATCAATACGATTAAAAGCAACTATTACCTTGAAATTCTCGATGCTTTCTTTTATTTCCGCACTCATAGAACCTAAGGAGTCGAGACTTTTAAGGTTGGCTCTTTTTACCCAAGGAGAAAGAATTTGAGTTATGATTAGGGCTAAAAATGCAGGCAAAAGTGCGACAACTCCAAGTTTTAAATTAATAAAAAGAATAAAAATACCAGTACTAATCACAATGAAAATACTACCAATAAATTGCATTAATGCTTGAGAGAAAAATTGGTTTAATTTATCTGTGTCATTATTTATGCGTGAAATTAGATCTCCAGCTTTGTTTTGATTAAAAAAAGCAACTGGTAAATCTTGCAATTTATCAAATATCTTATTTCGTAAATTGAAAAGTAACCTCCTACCAACACCACCCATATTTATAATTTGTATATAATTTGAAATAAAACCAAAAACAATAATAATAAGAAGAAGTATAGAGATAGAAATAATTCCATAAAAATTTTTATTTGCTATATAAGTGTCGACTATGTGGGCTATGATAAAAGGGATAAGAAGGGAAGTGATTGCATTTATTAAAGTAGCAATCATAGAAATTGTTACAGATTTTTTTTCCTTGGTCATAAGCGGAAAAAGTCTTTGATAAGAAGCTATTAAAACACCCTTATCTTTCTTTGTTTTTTCTGTTTCTTTAATAAGTGAATATCTCATATTTTTATTTTTCATTGTCTATTTCATATTGGTTAGTACTTTTTTGAGAATGAAAGATTTGAACATATTCTGGTGATGTACAAATTAGTTGTTTGTGAGTTCCTTTTGCTAAAATTTCACCTTCCATAAGTAAAATTATTTGATCGTAGTTTTTTACAGAATAGATTTTTTGAGTGACAGACAAAATCGTTATTTGAGGATAATTTTTAGCAATATTGTTTAAAATTTTTCTTTCAGTATTGTTGTCAATTCTGGCCGTGAAATCGTCGAGTAATAATATTTTTGGATTTAATGCGAGTGCTCTAGCTAGAATGATTCTTTGTTTTTGACCGCCTGAAAGACTGGTGCCCTTTTCTGAGACAATAGTGTCTAATTTTTTTGGTAAAGAATCAACATATTCTTTTAATTCAGCAGTTTCAATTGCTTTATTGAGATCAGTGTCTTTTACTGTATTGTTGAAAGAAATATTTTCGCGCAAACTTAAATTGAAAAGAGAGCTGTCTTGAAAAACAAAACCAATTTGGTTGCGTAAGCATTGTTTTTCATATTCAACTACTTGTTTGTTATCAAAAAATATTTCGCCAGACGCTGGCGTTGTTAATCCAGATAGTAAATATAGAAGTTGTGTTTTTCCAGCAGCAGTAGGACCAACTAGTGCTGTTTTGCTCCCAGCTTTTATGGAAAAGGAAATATTTTTAAGGATAGGTTTTTCGTTTAGAACGATGTTGATATTTTTCATTTCAATATTGCCCAAAAGATCTTTTTTTAATTTTCCATCTTTTTCTTCAATGGGAGTAGAAAGCACTTTTAAGATACGCTCATAAGAAGCTTGTGCCTGTGCTATAACATTACTAATAAACCCAAGTATAAGTATTGGAAAAATTAAAATAGTAAGGTAGCTATTAAATGCAGTAAAATTTCCGAGAGACATTTCGCCTTGTATAACAAAATAACCTCCCAAAAAAACAATTACAAGCGTTGCAATATTAGTGAGAAAATGAATTGAGGGAATGAGCGTTGAAAGAAGTTTTAATATTTTAAAGCTAATATCCAGTGCCTCTTTTGAAGCTTTCAGAAATTTCTTTTTTTCATTATTCTGAGAGTTGAGCAAACGAATTAGGGCTGACCCAAGAATGCTTTCGCTAATAACTTTATTGAGCCAGTCAATTACTTCTTGAGATTTAGTGAATAAGACACGCACCCTTCTTAATATAAAAAAGAAGGTAGTTGCAATAATTGGCATAACCGAAAGAACTGTTAGTGCAAGTTTCCAATCGGTAATAATAAGCATTATGGATACTCCGATAATTAAAAATACGGACGAAACTATTGATGAAATTGCTATTGAAACAAAGTTTTTTACTGCATCTACATCGGATGTTAGATTTGTCAAAAGTTTCATAGAGGTGGCACTTTCAATGTAGGCAGGGGACTGTTTTGATAGTTTTGAAAAAATATCATTTCTCATATCTCTCGCAACGCGTTCAGATGTCAAAACTTGAAAAATGTTTTGTAAATATGTGAATATGAAAATAAAAAAAGTTATCAGCGAAAATTCGATAATCAAATTTATCATCGAAAAACTGTCACCCGTATAATCATCAATTGCTCGGGAAATTATTTTTGGGATTAGTATTCCTAAGCCATTTACGAAGATGGTGAGCGCTATTATTGTAGCCACCAAACTTGAATATCTAGGAAGCAATCCAAAAAGAGTCCGAGATGGGAATGTTTGGTTGTTTTTTTTAAATATTTTTTTTCGCATTAGACTTGTTGTGTCTTTAATATTTTTTAATTTAACAATGGAGTTACAAAAAAGTAATCTTTCTTAACCTATGTGTATAAAATCTTTCTAGTTATTTTGACGGGATCTGTTTACTTAAACTTTTTGTATATTCCGATACTTGCATCCATAGAAGTGCCCAGAGCCAAACAAAAATTATCCACCCAAAAGAGACTCTGGTCATGAAGATTCCCGTTGCAGCAAAAACTGTCGCTATAATTTGAGTGGTTCCAGTTGCCCAAATCACCTGTATGCTTGGAAGATATTTATACCAGCGCTCTTTGATATGAGCAATATAGATTAGCATATGCCCAGATACAGTTAATTTCAAGAAGAATAGTGTTTGAATAATGTCCCAGTTAAAGTGTAGAATATTTCTTAGAATTGCTACAAATAAAATACTGTTAATTACTCCAACAAAACCAAACAGGGCACTCATCTTGAGTCTAGCCCGGGCATTTATTTTTGATGGTTTTGTTGCTATTTTAACTCTGTTGAATGCAAGCGAAATAATTGGTATATCATTTAGAAGTGCTAATAAAATTAGTTGAATTGGCAATAAAGGATATGTTCCGTAGAAAATTCCCAAAATTGTGATTGTTAAAACAATTCTAAAACTCTCAGAAATTCTATAAACAGAATAAGAATAAAGTCTCTCAAAAATTTTTCTAGATTCAATGATTGCATCACAGATCACAGAAACGCCACTACCCATAAGATTTATATCAGCTGAGCTTTTTAGGGCGTCAACGGCATTTTTCACAGCAATACTAACATCAGCTTTCTTGAGGGCAGGGAGGTCATTAACTCCATCTCCAGTTACAGCAACAACATATTTATCTTGAGCAAACTTAACAATATCATATTTATCAATAGGCGATATCTCTGCGAAAACACCAATATCTTCAAATTCTTCGGGTGTCAAATTTTCAAATTTTTTCCCAAAACTTTCCGGGCTGACAGTTTTTCCGATAAGGCCTAAATTTTTTGCAATCCGTTCAGCAATTAAAATGTGATCGCCTGTTAGCATTTTTGTTTTTATACCATTTTCTTTTATGAATTTGATGGTTTTTTTTGCTCCAGTTACTAGCGAATCAGAGAAAAACAAGAGACCACAAAGTTTCATCTCTTTTTCTCCAGTAGAGTAATCTTTAACAGAAACAGCTATCGTACGATAGCCTTTTTCCGCAGCAGCCAAGACATCATTTTCGAATTTTTTGGAAACACCTTCATCTAAATTGCAAAAAGATTGAATAACTTGAGTGGCGCCACTTCTAATGGATAAATTTTTGTTTTTAAAAAAAACTTTTGCAGAACTTCTTTTTCGTTCAGAGTCAAAAGGCGAAAAATCGATTATTTTGTGTTTGAGATTTGTTTTTAGCGATTTTGTTTTTTCTAGGATAGCCAAACTAATAGGACTCCGATCATTTTCATGAGTTGTGAATGATGCCAAAATAAGAGCTTCGTTTTCTGAATAACCATTATAGGAGATTATTTTTTCAACGGATATTTTGTTTTTTGTTAAAGTTCCAGTTTTGTCAGTGAGTAGTAGATTGGCGTTTGCCAAATCTTTGAGTGATGACAATCGTCTCACGATTACCTTTTTTTTAGCTAATCCCACAACACCAAAACTTATAATAAGGGTCATAACAGTTGGCAAGCTGATTGGAATTCCAGCAACAAGAAGGCTTAAATTCAAAGTGAGGATTTCTAACAAAGGTTTTCCTTCGAACAGAAAAACTGTGGTGAGGATTATTGCAGCTAATAAACTAAGTGAGATTAGCCACTTAGAGATACTTAGAATGTCATTTTCAAGAGAACTTTTTTTGTATGTTTTATCAATAGAAGTTAATATATTTCCAAAATAAGTTTTCTTTCCAGTGGCAACAACCATTGCCTTGGTCCAGCCTATGGAGATAAACGAGCCAGAAAAACAGGTATCATTTTCTTTTTTTTCTTTTGACAACGATTCACCTGTAAGAGCGGCTTCATTGATGCTTAAATTTTTTTCTTCAATAATTTTAATATCAGCTGGGATTATATCTCCCATATTAAGCTCAATGATATCACCAGCAACAAGGTATTTGGAGTTTAGTAATTTCCATTCTCGATCTCGCAAGACTTTCACATCAATAGCAAGTTGTTTGCTTAGCTTTTCAATCGCATTATCAGCCTTTTTCTCTTGCCAGAAACTGATAGAAAAATTAAGCAACATTAGAAAAACAATAAAATAGAAATCGAAATTTTTTTCAATTAACAATGAAAGAATTGCTGTGGCTAAAAGCATTAAAGCAACGGGGGAGACTAACCATTTTGTAAATTTTAAAACAAAAGCAACCTTTTTTTCTTTAATTTCGTTTAGACCATTTTTCTGCTGGAGTATCTTAGCTTTTTCTTGAGTAAGTCCTTTATGTTCCTTCATATATATTTAAAATTATTTTTATATTTGTTTCACAATTTTTATTATACTCCATTTTTTTAATTTTTCTTATATTTTTTTGAAAATTTATATATTTGAATGATGTTTTTTAAATTGATATAAAAGAGAATTGGAAAAATAAAAAAAGTTCATAACAAGGCATATTAAATGTGGCTTGGATTATGTTCTGTAATATTTTTTAAAAAAACAAATATAATGATATAATGAAAATATATTAGAAAACAATATAAAAAAGGGGACAAATGAAAGACAAAAGAGGTGTGACAATAATTGAGGTCATAATAGGTGTTTTTTTAGTGGGAGTTATTACGACAAGTGTTTATGCTATTTTTGTTCAGACGATAGGGATTATGGCTGATGCAAAGCAACGCATGGGGGCAATAGCTTTATCAACTGAAAGAATTGAATATTATAGAAATTTTAGCTATGAAAATATCCCAATCATTGATCCTCCCAATGTAGCGAGCATTGAAAGAAGTGGTTTTACATATGACATTGAGACCTCTGTTATTATGATTGATGATTTTGAGAACGGAGTTAATGGAGAAGGTGATTATAAGCAACTAAGAGTAAAAGTATCTTGGATGAATAGAGGGAAAGAAAGAAATGTTTATTTTGCTAATAATTTTTCTTCTACGGGGATAGCTCATGGTACAATATTTATAAACACTTATGACAGTAATTCCTATGCTCCACTAAGTGGAGCATTAGTTGAATTAACTGAAATTTCTAGCGGATTAAAAGCTTCTCAACTGACGGATGATGAAAATGGGAATGTATTATTTTATGGTGTTGATGGAGACAATAAAGAGTATCAGGCTGTTATTTCTAAAAATGGCTATGGGACATTAAATACTTATGATGCTAGTGGAACAAGTCTTCCATTCGATCCGATTTATAAAAACATTTTATTAACAAATGAAAATGATTCTGCACTGCGTTATTTTTCTCTTAGTAGAACATCAAATTTGGTTGTCAGCGCTATAGATGAAGAAGGGGATGGTATTTCTAGTGTCGAAGTTGAACTTTTTGGAGGACAAAAAACTGGCAATGATCCTGATACTTATTCTTATGATGATACGGGAAATCCTCAAGAAACAGACGCTTCTGGAAATATAGATTATAAAAATAATGAAAATTTAGATTTAAAAATGAACCCTGGTAATTACAGACTTGCAAATATTGATACTGTGGGAAAGTCAGGGTATGAATTTATTGGAGTTGAAGACGGAAAATATCCTTTTGCTTTGAGTGCAGGAATAAGCGACACTATGAAATTGATCTTTGTAGATGAACTTAAGAATTCACTGTTAGTAAAGATAAAGGACGATAGTGACAACGCACCAGTGCAAGACGCCTCTGTTAGGCTTCAAAATACCGATATAGACTATGACCGAACTGTTTTGAGTGATTCTTTGGGATTTGCATTTTTTAGATTTGATGAAGGCGATGTTTTTGAAGAATTAATTGCAGGTGATTATGATATTGAAATTAATGCAGATGGTTATTATGATCAATCTGTGACTACAACTGTGAGTGCTTTCACTCTGGAAGAAATAATGTTAACTTTAATTGAATAGCATTTGCTCTTATTTATTAATTTGTAAAATTAAATTTAAAAAAATGTTCTTATGAGAATATCTAAAAATAAAAAAGGGCTGTCTTTAGTGGAGATGATTGTTACGATTTCTATAATGATTATTTTATTGGGGGTGCTCTCGCTTTTTATTATAAGAACTTTCAGTATTAACGGTTATCTTATTGAGCAGGGCTTAAATTTGTCTGTTTTGCAAACTTCTTTGAGAAGTTTTTCTGCTAATCTTAGAGAGGCTCGTCAGGCAGAGGATGGTAGTTATTTGCTTAGCAAATGCGATGAATATTCAATGGCTTTTTATGCCGATATTGACAACGATAGTTTTGCGGAAAAGCTGACATACTCTCTGTTGGGGGGATATTTAGAGCTTGAAATTATTGAACCTGATTTAACTCAAAATCCACCATCATACCTTAGTGGATCATCTTCGGTGAGGACGATTGGTGGCGGTGTTGTTAATAAAACTCTTGCTATGCCACTTTTTTATTACTACCAAGAAGATGGAGAAACTCCTTTGACTGGAGAATTTAATTTTAATGAAGTGGAGCTAGTTAGAATTAGAGTCTACGCAAATATAGACATAAATCAAGCTCCAGATTCAATGATGATAGAAACAATGGTTAGGCCAAGAAATATTCCTTAGTATTTTTGCTTTTTTTAATAATAAGCAAAAGTTTATATTTCTTCCCAGAGGTCAATTTCATAGAAATTTTTTTTAGGAAAAAAAGGTGGTGGGTCATAGAGAAAACTAAGATCTAAAATAACATTGCTTCCTAAAATATATTCTTCCCCTTCTTCAGTTATTCCAAAATCTCCATTGGAAATAATTGCGCCAGTAAGATGAACTTTGGGGCTATGAATACCAGAATCTCCAGTTAAGTGCGTCATTGCTACTTGACCTCCTTGAGCCATTAAAGCCGCATTTACACACCATTCTATATTACTATTGTTTACGCTTGCAAAAAGAATATTGCCCTCAGAAACAAGGCCGAGCGTTCCGTCTCCATTTCCTTCCGGGGAGGGACATGTTGCATTGGTACCACCATAAATTATAATATCACTTTCACCAGGAGCATCAATGTCCGCTGAAACCATTGTAAGTTTTTTTCCTTCTGGTAATTTATCTCCTTCAACCCATAGATTTCCTTCGGCAAAAATGAGACTTATTCCGGACAATGAAATAGTGTGACAATCTTTGAAATCCTTATTTTTTATGGTGTATTTATTGGGGTCGTATGTTTTTATTTTGCAGGTATTTATTTCTGTTCCACCGGAGTCTATCTCAGTATAGTATCCTTCATAGGCACTGTCTTTTGGTAGATATATACCCCCTGATTCTTGAGATTTATTTCTCAGGTAATCCATATTGATTTGAACTGAGCTGAAATCGGCGGGTTGAATGGGGGAGGATGTTCCTCCTTGATAAATATCGTCATCAATTGGCAAAATTCCATTTGATACCGAAGAACTTACTTCGCCATAAGCGATACCACCATCAAAAAAGACAGTTCCGTTTGAATGAATTTTTCCCCAAACATTAGTATTATTTAGCATGCTAATATTTCCATTTGAAAGAATTGTGTATTCGCACCAAGATGGGCGGCGCATTCTGACCTGAATTGTCCGTGCTTGAGATGTGTGATTACTTGCCCAACCAGTCGATGTTACTATTACAGTGTCTGGGTTTGTTGCGTCTGGAAATGAAATGTCTATGTTATATTCTCCAACTACTACTCCAGTGCCATCCACAACTGTTTTTTGACAGTCTGTGTCTAGGCCACAAACAATTCCAGATTTCCAAAAGTCCTCAATTTGCTGATCTGTTTTTCCGTCAAGATTTGAAGATAGGTACCATTTGTAAAAATATATACCAGCTTCGGCAAACTGAAGTGCTTGTTGTTGACGAGTTTCCGATTGGACCCTTCTTTGATAAGAGGAAATAAAAACCAAAAGACCAGATAGCAAAATTGTGACAGCTGTTGTTGCTATTAAGATATAAGCAGCAATGAAGCCTTTGTTTCTAAGTATCTTTTGCATATTTGTTTTTATTTATAATTTCTATATTTTATTATAGCATATTTAAAGTTTGGGAAAATAAAATAAAAGTTATTTTGTTGATTTTTGAAAATAAATGAGTTTTTGTCATAAATTTTCAAATGAAAAAAGCCATACTTTTTATTTAGTATAGCTTTTTGTTGACATTGAAGCGTTAATTATTTTTTACTGCCTCACTCAAACATGATTATGGGTTGATTACTATCATCGGAGCCTGATTTTTAGGAAGTAATTCAGTCTTTATTTTTGCTAAGGCCTCCCTACCTCTTGTGTTTAGTTTAAAAATGGAGCGTGTCCTTTTAACTCCATTATGACTCACCCTCCCCGCTACATTTTCACATATTTTTTTTCTATCTTCTTCAAGTAGATCCGATAAAGCTATCTTTTCTAGCCATCTAGAAGTCATTTGTCCGAATTTAGTACGAACCGCCTTCGCGTCATTTTCATCAGAAACTAAACCGAAGGATTCTAATGCATCAATAAAAAAATTCACTGAAGCATATTGTTCTTCTCCTAAAGTTCCAAATAAAAGAATAATTGTCCTCGTGTAATTACGATTACCATATTCCATTATCCTTTCTTCTAAAATAGTATCTTTTGCAAAATCAAGATCAATCATTAAGCTACCTCCTTTGGTATCGGAAAAATTTCACAAAGTTATTATATTGATTTGGTTAATTTAAGCAAGGTAAGAGTTTTTTAAATTTTTTATATTAGAATCTTTTTTCATATAATTTGCCAAGATAAGTCAGTATTATTATCCCAGTTATAGCTAAAAGGATATTTAAAAAACTTAATAATCTGAGTGATTCCCCAAAATAGACAAAAAGGAATGTTCCTGGAATCATTCCAATGAAAGAGCCCCACATATATTTTTTAAATGAAATACTGGTTACCCCAAGAAGAAAATTAAGTGCATTGAAAGGGAATAGAGGAATAAGTCGAAGTGCAATAACTGTTGCAAGTCCTCGTTTGGATATGTTTTGTTCATATTTTTTTATTTTTATATAACGAGGCAATAATTTTTTCTGTACAAATTCTTGTAAGACATATCTTGCAAGTAGGAATGCTAAGCAGGCTCCCAATGTATTTCCAATTAAAGAAATGATTGTGCCAAAAAAATAACCAAAAAGGGAACCCGTTAAAAGGGTGAGTGGTGTCCCGGGGAAACCAAGGGGAGTTACAAATGTTTTTATAAGTATTAGAATCCCCGCCACAAGAAAAGGACTAACTTTTTTAGCATCCTCAAGTTTTTTTAACATTTGAAATAATTCTGCATTATAAAGAAAAAGCAGAACGGAAAGAGAGATTATGAAAAATGCTAGAAATATTTTTTTCATATTTCATTTTATGCCCCAAAACAATTTTATTTTTGCAAAAATTGCAAAGGAGTTTATTTTATATAAGTGCGTGCTCCAATTTCAGCAATAAGCTCAGACAATGCTTTTAATTTACTTTTTTCTTTTGATGGAATTAACTCATTTAATAAGAATTTCATATCTTCAGTTGCTTTATCCAACATTCTTTTTCCACTTGAAGAAATCATTACATATCTAGTCCTTGCATCGTTTTCGTTTTTTCCATTTTTAATAAGCCCAATTTTTTCCATCGGTAATAATAGTCTTGTTACGCCTGAAGCTGTTAACCCGACTTTATTAGCTAAATCTATCCTTCGCTTTTTTTCATTTGTGGCTATGTTCAGATTATGAAGAATTGTGAATTCGTTGAGACTGAGTCCGCCAAGAGCGCTATCAAAACGGCGATTTAAAATGGATAGAGTTCTTGTTAGTTCAAGGATGAATTTGATTGAATGGTTTATTTTCTGCATTTAAACAGGAATTAATTATTACTTGATAACTCAAGTATCTATCAATTAAATATTTTTGTCAAAATTTTCAACTATTAGAGACTTGAATTTCTAATGGAAAATTTTTTTAAAGAACATTTTTATTTAGTTGTTTTATCTCAAAGCTTCTTCGTATTTTGATTTTTTTTGTTGGAATTTTTCTAAAACATCGCCTCCAAGTGGTGTACCCTTGGGGAGTTGCAGAGACATTGGATTAACAGGATTTCCATTGAGTTTCATCCCATAGTCCAAATGGGGACCAGTTGACCATCCAGTTGAACCAACGAAGCCGACAACCTCCACCTGAGAAACAGTAGCTCCAGCCTTTATGCCTGTTCCGTAGGCGCTTAGATGACCATAGTGAGTAGTGTAACCATTGTCGTGGCGAATCCTAACTATATTTCCCCAACCAGTCTCCCATCCGGCACTTGTGACTGTTCCGCGAGCAGTTGCTACGACTGGAGTTCCAACCGGAGCGGCATAATCAATTTGATAGTGTGCGGAAACCGTTTTGGTAATTGGATGAAATCTTGCGCCAGTATAGCCTGAAGTGATTTTGCGATAACTAAGTGGTGCACGCAAGAATTGACGAACAAGCTCTTTGCCGTCAGCATCATAGTGACTGCCAATCTCTTCATTTTCGTTTTTAAAATAATAGGCGAAATAAGAATTGTCATTGTTTGTAAATTTAGCAGCCAAAACTTTCCCATCGGGAGCATCCACTCCATCCAAGGTTCTTTTTTGGTAAACGGCTTTTAATTCATCGCCTTCACGGATTTCAGTCGTGAAATCAATGTCGAAGGAGAAAATATCAGCTATCTCTAAGATGCTATTCTCTGTCAGTCCAGCGTCTAAGGCATCTTTGTAAAGAAACTCATCGATTTTTACTGATACTGTTTTTTCTTCTATAAAGTATGGAATATCTTTTTTTTCTACTACGAAATCTCCATCATTTTTTTCTGCGACAACCATTCTCTCGCTTGTTGGATAGTAGGCTATTTTGCTGAGTTTTTCATTTTCATCAAAAATAAAATCAATATCTTTATCAATCTTTAGTTGAGTAAAGTCAAAAATATCTTCTGACGCTGCTAAGAGATTTGTGATTTCATTGGCATCCAATTTTCCATATTTAGAAAATATATCAGCTGGAATATCACCTTCCATGATAATGTGACTTGTGATTTTTTCAGTTGACTCAGCGAGAGATTCTTTTTTTTCTTCTTCGGTGGTAGGGTTGAAAATTTCAACTACATGATTTTTGACAAAATTGCGTTGCCAAAAAAGGAAGCTACTTAGAAAGAAAACGAATAATGCTGTGAAAAATTTTAAACTAAATAAACCACTTTCAAAGAAAGATTTTTTTTGTTTTTTTAATTTTATTCCCCTCAGTCGATACATAGAAGTTTTTGGTTTCTTTGTGTAGAATTTTTCATTCTATAGGCGTGCAGTCAATTTTCGCATTTTTAGAAAAAAATATCAAATAAAACAACACCGTGAGGTGTTGTTTTATTTATCCTTAAGTTATTTTTTAAAAAAACAGTGGTTATTGCTTTTAAGTATGGTTGGTAATTTTCTATTTTAGATACTTCTTATGACTTTATCAAATTCCATTCTTTCTTTTGGTCTTTTGCTAGGTTGAAAAGAATCTTCAGGATCTCTATATCCTATGGAAATAGAAAATAAAGTAGTATAATTGCCATCTGGATTTATAATTGAATCATATTTATCAGCTTCAATGCCTTCCATTGGAGTTGCGTCAATTTTCATTGCGGCACAAGCACTTAGAAATATTCCTGATGCTAGGTATACTTGTTTTTGAAGCCAGTTTTTTATATCAGCATCTTCTTTAGGTTTTACCATTTTATTAAAATAATCAATAGCTCTTTCGGGCAGATATTCTTTAATCTGTTTTTCAAATAAATCAATTTTATCTATAGCACTAAATACAACTAATATGTCGCTGTTTTTTACCCTATCTTCATTAAAACGAGATGCTTCTGCTAATTTATTTTTAATGATAGTGTTCTGAACAAAGGTGAATTGCCAAGGTTGACCATTGATTGATGATGGACTTAAGCGAAGAATCTGTTTTAACTCTTCTATAGACTTATGGTTAATTTTCTTTTTATTATCGTATGCTTTTGTTGCGTAACGATTTTGCATTGCCTCTAAAAATTTCATATTTAATAATATTTTAATATAAGTAAGTACTTTGTTTACATTATTATTAAACTAACACATAGTCAAATACTAATGAAAAAATAAATAAAAATATGACCAAGGAAGAAGAAAAGTACGACATGTTAAAATTTTCAATCAGAAAACTGTTCAGTATTTTGGCGGTAAGTAGATTATTTTGGAGTTTAGAGAAATCAAGCATTATGGAGAAATAAAAAAAGGCTCTGATTTGAAAAAATGAGCTTGATAAAAAAAGGTGTTAGATTGTTGGGATTAGGAATTCCAAACTTGAAAGTAAAGAAAAAATATAAGTTTTAAATCTTATATTAAAGAAAGAACGATGGTTGGTGTAAGATTTTGTTAGAATGAAAGTTTTTTTGTGGTAACAATTATTTATTTAGGCATTCTTATGTTTTTTGATTTGAGCCCAAGTCCAAACAACAAGCCAAATAAGAACTGGCACCAAACCTAGTATCCAATTTTTATTTACTAAATAAATGTGAATTCCAGTAAAAATAAATGCGGGGTAGGACAGTTTTTGAATTGTTAGCCAATGTTTTTTAAGGAATCTTTTTGACGCATTATTTGAGGTTATAAAAGGGAAGAATAAAAAAACAGTGGCTAAATTTCCCCAAGCAAAGAGTGTTTTAAAATTCCAGAAAGCTGAGTTAAAAATATAATCGTCAAACAAGTTATTTGCGTAGAGATAGATTGATATATGCAAAAAGGCGAATATTCCACAGATTATTCCCAGCTCCTTTCGCCTTTTAAGGTTGCTTTTTAGCCAGCTCGAATTTAAAATTTCAGAAAAGGGGCGTATTAATAATATTACAAAAAAGGTCAGCCAGCTAGCTTTTGCAAAAAGTAGATGAATTTCCATTAGCTCACTTTAATTATATTAATAGGACAATTTTTTATTGCTTGTTGCACATTTTCGCTTTCTAGGTTTTCTTGCGATATCACATCAGCTTTTCTGTTGTCCATTTCAAAATTGCTAGGTGCTATTCTGGCACACTTTCCACAACCGATACATTTGTTTGTGTCCAGGGTTAGTTTTTGTTGTTCTGAAGTTTCATTGGAAATATCTAACTGCGAGTCATCTGGTGATTCTTCTTGTATTGATTCAATTTTTTCTTCAGATTCATTTTTGCTGTTACATCCAGTTAGGAAAAATATTCCGAAAAGCGTTAAGATCAGGGCTAATATTTTGTTAATGATTTTCATCTTTATATATTAATAATTGTTTGTATGTAATTTTCTCTGTATATTATAACATACGCATTTTTTTATTATTATATTCAATAAAACTATATCAGTTTTAGTTTGTCTGTATTTATTGCTTCAATTTGGTGGTTCGGTTTATTCTTCTAATACACAATAAACCTACTTTGTATTGATGAATTCAGGATTTTAATGTTCTTCGTGATGGGGAATTTAAGTTAATTTGTAAATTACAAATGCAACAAAAATTTTATTATATATTGTAAATAGTATATTCCTGTTAACATGAAAATCGAAGCAATTAGATGTCTCATAATTTTTTCAATTTTTTGAGTTGCTTGAAAAATTCTATTGATTTTTTGCATACCAATTGCGATAAAAAATGAAAAAAATATTACCGGCAAACCAGTCCCAATTGCAAAAAAAGGTGGAAGTAAAAGGCCTTCTTTTGAATTCAAAACCAAAGGAATTAAAACACCGAAAAACAAAACACCACTATAAGGGCAAAAGGCAAGTGCGAATAGAGCGCCAAGTAATGTAGATCCAAAATATCCTTTTTGGGACAACCAATTTTTTGTCTTTTCTATTTTTTCATTTTTCAGCCCAATTTTTATGTTTATTTTTTCAAACATTACTAGGCCGATGAAAATTAAAACAGGTCCTAATATTTTATCTCCCCATCCTTCAAAAATGCTTGAGATTGAGAAGCTTGAAAAACCAAAAAATATTAAAGTGGCTAAAAGGGTGTAACTTACCCCTCGACCAACAGTGTAAAATATGCCATTGAATAAAGTATTTTTAACAGTTTTTAATTCTTTTGAGATGAAAGCAATGGCAGTGATATTTGTGGCTAAAGGACAAGGACTTATAGAAGTTAAAATACCCAACAAAAATGCTGTGAGCAAAGGTATGTTATAAGTGTCAATAAAAGAATTTACAAATTCCATTTTATTTAATTCCTAAGTAAGAGTTTATTTTACTTTCTAAATATTGTTTAAACTTTTCTTCATTGCCAAGCAAGCGCCAAACATTGACATCTTGTTCTATATTGTCTTTTCCTCCTATAATTCGGTTAATAAATAAAGAAGAGCCAGACGCTTGGAATTTTTTAGCAATTTCTTTATTTTCAGGCAGTTCGACATTTAGTTCACGAAAATCAATTAATCCGTCGGCAATTTGTTTGCTAAATTTTTGCTCCATTGTTTGACTAGTGTATTTGCCAATAGCTTTACAAGAAACGCAACGAGCAGTGCGATGAAAATAGTAGACTTCTAATTTTTCAACAACCTTTTTTGAGTCGGAAATTTGGTTTTTTGTTTGTGATATTTTTGTGTTAGGATTTTCGGCACTATTTTTTTCTGTAGAAAAACTTTGCTTATTGCACCCGACCAAAAGAACGATTAAGGATAATATTGAGATGAGTGATGTTTTTTTATATGGCATATTTTTTAGTTTTATTAATTACAATGCTCACAGTTTAATTTATTTTTTTGTAATTTATTTACTTAGACCATTTGAATAGTGGTGTGTTTTATTTTATATTTTTTTGCTAATATATTTTGAATACAAAGCAATAGATTATTTCTCATAATTTTGAAGTAGCGTGTGTTTAGAAAATAAAATAATTAAAGAAATAGCCAGTTTTTATGGTGTCATAGATGAAGAAATTGACTGCGCCTCCCAGTATTTGTTTGTAGCATTTATCCAATCGTAAATTGCTATATCATCAAAAAGTTGAATAGGTAAAAAATATCCATAATATAATTGGCTTAATTGGTCAGCACTTTCCATTGCAAGAGCAACAGTTTGATTTGTTTTCTTTGCTCACTTGTTTGATGTTATTACAAAGTGCATCCCTTATTTCTTTTTCACTTTTATTTCCCCCAGTCAAAACAGGTTGGCCGTCAATGGCCAATACTGGGCTGGTCATGACCCCCATAGCGATCATTTCCGATATATCAGTGACATATTCCACTTCATTCTCAATTTTAAAATCTTTAACAACTTTCTTTGTGGTTTCTAGTAATTTTTTACAGGTTGGGCAACCTGAGCCTAGAACTTGGATTTTCATAAAGATGTATTAATGGTTATGATGTTAAGGGTGAATCGATTTTTTGTATTTTCGGAGCTTAGAAAAGAGATGACTTTTATGCCTTCTTTTCTCGAGTCTATTGATTTGAAATTCTTTAGAACCTTGAGATGATTGGAAACTAGATTTTGAGACAGCCCAAGCAGTTCCCAAATTTCGCCTACACAAAATTATTTTTTCTCAGGGTACATAGAATTTTGAGGAGATTTTCCTCAGACACAATTTTGAGAAAATCAACTGTTTCTTTTAATTCCCCCCCCTTTGTTTTTTTGTTTTCGCAACAACTGGGTTTTATAATGGTTGTTAATAATATCAATATACATTGATATTCTGCTCCGTATTGATTAAGTGGTCAAGAGGTGTTTTATTTGTAATAAAAAAACACTTAGATAAAGACTTTTAAAAAGAGTGGCTCCCTCTGGTGGGTATGTTTGGGAGGTTTAATCTATTTAGAGTAGGGAATTGTTACTGATTAAAATGGAGACGAGTTCCACCCGGATTTTAGCTTAATAATTGTTTCAAATAATTAAGATTAATCACAATAAAATCATCAATATAACTAGGGAATCGCATAAACATTATAAGTTGTAAATTTTTGTTCGTCACTTTTTTATAAAAAAATGCTCGCTTGAATGTTTTTTATTCCGGGAGCTGGAATGTGTCATAATCTGTTTTATAGCAACAGGCCTATGCTAGGCCAACTAAGTCTAATAACAGAATCAGTGCAGCTATTAAAATATAAATAAAAATAGGTAATAAAGCCTGAATCAAATCTTTTTTAGATGTTGAACCTTTTTGTTTTTTGTCTGCACCAATGTACGCAGGAATAAAAGAGAGAAGAAAAATTAGAACTAAAATGACAGCAATTATATTTCCAGAAATGCCCGCTCCTCCTCCAAGAACCAAAAAAGCAGGAAAAAATAAAACTACTAATATAATCTTATAAATAAAGAATAAAGCTGAGTATTTTATAGCTGGTTTCTTGTTTTCATTGAGAATAGCAATATTTGAACTCGAGTTTGCATCTTTTTGACCAACATCCACTTTTTTCTTCCCCCTAGTTTTTATTTGCTGATTCTTATACAAATGTTGCAAGAAAAAAATCACATATCCCCAAAAACCTATTAATAAAAATTGTCCTAAAAAATCTAAAAATTCCTCAATCGATTTTAAATATATTGGTGAAATTAAAATTGCGAAAATAGCTAATAAGCTATAGTAAAGAAAAATTCTTTTCCAGGTTATATAGAATCCATCCTTTTTGCTTTCTGATTCTTCTTTTGTTATTGTTCGAGGATGTTTAATTCT
>JBFHFF010000001.1:0-227752 GCA_041583775.1 Candidatus Moraniibacteriota bacterium | reverse complement strand
GAAATGCAATATAAGCTTAATTTATTCTTACATTACTACAATTACCAGAAAAAACACCGTGGTCTAGGGATGGATGGGATGACACCTTTTGAAAAACTAAATGAATTGAAAAGTGTAAACTTGACGCTGCAATGTTACAACTATTGACAAAATAAATAAAATATGCTAATATTGTAAATTAACTCGTAAATTTTAAAAGGGTTAATTTTTAATAGCATAGCATTTTGGTAAGTACGCTGTTAAATCTATTCAGTAAGCTATTTTTTGTCAAAAGTAGTCTGTGAATAGGCTTCATCTGAAGCATAACAAATTTGAAACAATTGATGCGAAGTATCGCAAAAATTTTATTCGTTGCAGCTTGTGCAGCATCTTTCTTTGGAATAAAAATAGCTTTAGCTAAAGAAGGAACAGATTCTTTTAATAAGAAAAATAATAGTGTAGTTAATAAAATAACTCAAAAAGGGTTTGAATCTGTTGAAATAAGTGAAATTGACAGATCAAAACTTTCAACAAAAATTTTCGGATTTAAAAACTTTGTTGACAAAAAAGAAGTGTCAGAGACAGAAAAGAAAACATTAACAGCAAATGAAAAAAGATTAGCACACTACAAACCAAGACTCGATGCTTACAATCCACCAGAGGATGAAATCTCGATTCTAGTGACCGGATATTCTTCTACACCCGACCAAACATGGGGTGACCCGTTTATAACTGCCAGTGGAACAAGAGTTCATTTAGGAACAATGGCTTGTCCAGTACAATATCCTTTCGGAACAAAAATTTCAATTGAAGGACAAGGAACTTATATATGTGAAGATCGTGGGGGAGCGATTAAAGGGTCTCATTTTGATATGTGGTTTGAATCTAGAGGAGAAGCCTTGCACTGGGGGAAAAGAGTGTTAGTTGCAAAAATTGAAAAATAGTCCGTTTATAGATAATAAAAAACCGAGTATCAAGCTCGGTTTTTTATTTATTTTATGTTATTGTTGTCGTGTAAATAATTTGAAAATAAAATGAATATCCTGAGATTTGATAAATTTTTGAAATTTGATTCCGAGCTTTTTCATTTTGTCTCAACAAGAGAGAAGGGCTTTAGTAAGAAACCATTTCTTGCTTTAAATATGGCTTTTCATGTTGGTGACAATAGTGTTGATGTTTTGAGAAATAGATTAGAATTTTCAAAAAAAGTTAAGATTCCATTAAAAAAATTTGTTTTTGCAAATCAAACACATAGTGAGAATATTTTTATTGTCAAAAAAGAGGATTGCGGGATGGGTGCGTTTGAACAAAAAAATTCGATTGTTAACACAGATGCTTTTATTACTGAAGAAAAAAATGTTTGTATAGTTGTTTTAGTCGCAGATTGTGTCCCAGTTGTTTTGTTTGATAAAAAGAAAAAAGTGGTTGCAGTTATTCATGCTGGTTGGCAAGGAACAGTGAAAAAAATTGTTGAAAAAACAGTGAAAAAAATGATAAACGAATTTAATTGTGAACCAAAAAATATTATCGCAGGAGTCGGTCCATCAATTGGGCCTTGTCATTTTGAAGTACAAAATGATGTCTTTGTTCAGTTTCAAGATATTTTTGGGGAAGAAGATAAAGGGCTTATATACAGAAAGGAAAAACTGTTTATTGATCTTTGGGAAATAAATAAACAACAGCTTTTAGTAAATGGTATTTTATTAAAGAACATTGAAATAATGAAAAAATGTACCGTATGTGAAAATAATTATTTTTTCTCTGCTAGAAAAGAAAGGATAACGGGAAGATTTGCGGTGGGAGTTATGTTGAAATGAAAATTAGTTAGACAAAAGGTTTTTTTATAAATATCTCGAGGCGTATAGAGTTGTCGTTTTTCGCGCACCAAACAATTTCATTTGGTGCGCTTCTTTTTCTAAAAATAAAAAACAGGCTTAACCTGTTTTTTTGAAATGTGCCCGAGGCGGGACTTGAACCCGCACGAACTTGCGTTCAAGGGATTTTAAGTCCCTCGTGTCTACCGATTTCACCACCCGGGCGGATGTGTATAATTTTCCTGAGGTCCGAAGCGGAATTGAACCGCTGTAGAAGGTTTTGCAGACCTTTGCCTAACCACTCGGCCATCGGACCAATTCAAAAAACTACTCTAATACAATAGCAATATTGACTCATTTGGTCAATACTGAGACCTACAAAGAATCGCGTATTTTTTTTGCAAAATTTATATCAGAAACAATTTTCTCATCCTTTGTTTCAATTATCATTGGTATATTTTGATTTTTTGCAATTTTGATAACCTCCGCTAAACCCTCGGCTCCTATCTCACCCTCACCTAAATGTGTATGTCTGTCAACTTTTGAATTAAAATCAGTTAAAGAATCATTGAGATGAATGACCCTTAATTTCTTAAGACCAATTTTTTTGTCCATTTCTTTAAAAAAAGCAACAACATCTTTTTTTGTGCGAAGATCATATCCAGCAACAAAGCTGTGACAAGTATCCATACAAAAACCAATTTGATTAAATTTGTTTGTGAAATAAGCTATTTCATCAATTGAGTCACCCATAATATTTCCACTACCAGCCGCGATTTCCAAAAGAAGTTGTGAGCGTCCCGTATATCCCTCTAGAATTTTTAACAAACCTTTTTCAACTTGTTCCCGGGCTTTTTTTCTAGAGCTATCACCCTCAAAATCCTTCGCACTTCCAATATGGGTGACTACAAAGGGAACCTTTAATAGGTTGGCAATTGCGAGTTCTTTTTTTAATGAATTAACTGATCCGTAAAAAATTCTATTATTAGTACTCGCAAGATTTATAAAATAGGCAGAATGAATAATGTTTGATTCCCAGGATTTGAAAGCATTTTTTTCGCATTCCACCACAAAATTATCAGCAATTTTAGGAGTAATTTCTTTTGCTTTCCCTCCCCGTGGAGATTTTGAGAAAAATTGAAAAAATTCACAACCAATTTTGGAAGCATTTCGTGGTGCATTTTCCAACTCACCAGCTATTGAAACATGAGCTCCTATTTTCGACATAGTTTTATTTGAATTTTTATAAAACACAGGACTATTCAATTATCCATTCCCCTTCTACAAATTTAAGTTTTCCGTCGATCTCAAATCCACTTGAAAGTTTGTGTCCTCCTCCCTTAAATTGTCGGGCAATTTCTGATACATCGATTTTTTTATGTTCATCAGAACGCAAACTCGCTTTTACTTTATTATTCGGTCTTTCTGAAAGTACCAAGGAAAATTTACTGCCAGAAATTGTGTTTAACATTTCCGATATTCCACCTAAATCATGAATTGTGGCGTTGCATTTTTTTAGGTCAGCTTGTGTAATAAAAGAAGCTGCCATACCAGTTTTTTTGTTAAGCTGTGCACGCTCTAGAGCAATTCCCCAGAGCTTTAGGGTGTCAAGTGATTTATTGGCGAATAAAACACGGTTTACTTTTGTTATAGAGGCGCCGTTTCTCATCAAAACGCTTGCGATTTCAAGTGTTTTTGGTGAGGTGTTGCTATGTCGAAAACCTCCAGTGTCAGCAAAAATACCATTTAAAAGAAATTGGGCAATTTGGAAATTTAATTTAAAAGAAGTGCTTTTAAGGAAATCATAAACAATTTCACAAGTTGCCGAAGCACTCGAATCAACTATGTTCAAAGCATCTGGAATTAAAGTTCCTTTATTGTGGTGATCTATATTGACTAATTTGTTTTGATATTTTTTGTTTAAAAGTTTTTTATCAAAACCTAGCTCATAAAAAACAGAGCCACGATCCAAAAATATAAAAGAGTCGAAGTTTTCATATTTAAATTCGTTTTCAACAGAATAATCATTGAAAAGTTTGCCGAGTTGATTTCCTGGTTGATCTATAGTGTAAATAACAACTTTTATTGCTGGGAAAGTTTCTTCTAGGTAGCTACGCATAGCGAATGCAGAACCGAGCGCATCAGCATCTGGGCGAGGATGAATTACTATAAGAATACTTTTTGCATCCCTTAATATAATAGATAATTTTTTGAATTCTTCTTGAAAAGACATCTTGATTCCCAGTTATTTTTCCTCCGCAATTTGTTTGAAAACAGCCTCTAATCTATCAACATTTTCCTGTGTTTTATCTAATGTAAATTCGATACGAGGTAAACGCCTGATTTGCATTTTTTTATTTAAAGCACCTTGAATACGGTAGATTTCTTTTTTTAAAGTATTCATTATATAAGATCTTTCTTTCTCTGGAAAAACACTAATTAAAATTTTGGTGCTTTCAAGGTCTTTAGTGGTCGAAACTTTTATAACAGACACAAAAACACCCTTTTTAAAAGAAAGTTCCCTGGAAAATATTTCAGAAATATTATCTCGGATAAAATCATTAAGTTTTGCAACTCGTTCAGACATAAATTTAATCTTATTCTCTTAGTAAAGAGATTTATTATAGATAAGTTATAATTTTCTTTTGATTTTTTCCTCCTTGTAACAAGCTATTATGTCACCTGGAAAAATTTTATCTTTTCCTTCAAAAGTAATTCCACACTCTAAGCCTTCTTTTACCTCAGCAACATCTTGTTTGTTGTGTTGTAATTGAACTAATTTACCAGACCCTTGAAGTTCTTTATCTCTTAAAATCTCTAAAAGTTCTCCCTTAATAAGCTTTCCATCCATAATCTTTCCACCAACCACAATCCCTTTTTTAAGATTTTTAAAAACTGCTAAAACCTTTAAGCGTCCAATGTCAATTCTTTTGATTTCTGGATCTAAAAGTTCTGACATTTGTTCTTTGATATCTGCCACCAATTCATAGATGACATTATAAGATTTTACTGAGACCTTATTATTTTCAGCAAATCTACTGGCAATTGAAGTCGGACTTACACTAAAACCATAAACTGCAGCAGTTCCTGTTTGTGCGGCTTGAATATCAGTTTCAGTTATTGGTCCCACGCCAGCATATAAAATATCCAAAGAAACTTCATCTGATGGAATCGTTTTTAATATTTGTTTAATTGCTTCAAGTGTTCCTTTTGTGTCGGCCTTTATAATGATTGAGAATTTTTTCATCAAAGCAGCATCAATATTTCGGATGAGATCTTGGGAATTATGTGCAACTGCTCCTCTGGAAACAAAAGCTCCTTGTCTTGCCAATAACTTTCTTTTTTTTCTGTCTAGTTGTCCTGATTGAACTTGTAAAACATCGTTACTATTAGGAACATCTGGTAGGCCTATAAGAGTTATGGGCATTGACGGTCCAGCGGATTTAACTGATTTTCCGGCATAATCCTCAATTTTTCTGACCCTACCATTGATGCTTCCAATTGTAATATTTTGGCCAACCTTTAGAGTTCCAGTTTTGATTATTACAGTAGCAACGGCACCCTTTTGAGGGTCTTTGTGTGCTTCCAGAACAACCCCAAGAGCTCCCCGTTCTTTATTTGCTTCAAATTTTTGCATTTCAGCTACTAATAAAATTGTATCCAAGAGATTATCTAATCCCAAATTTTGTTTTGCGGAAATTTCATTAAGAGGAATATCTCCGCCGTAACCTTCAACCAAAACACCAAGTTCGGCCAACTCTTTTTTTACTCGATTCACATTTGCCTCTGGCTTGTCGATTTTGTTAACAGCTACAATTGTTGGGATTTTATTTTCCATTAAAAAGAGAGCAACTTCTTTTGTTTGAGGCTTAACCCCATCATCAGCTGCTACAACTAAAATGGCAATATCGGCTATTCCAGCTCCTCTTTCTCGCATTGAAGCAAAGGCTTCATGACCAGGAGTGTCAATGAAAGTTATTAATTCACCTTTTTTCTTGGCTTGGTAAGCGCTTATGTGTTGAGTTATACCGCCAGACTCCTTTTCTGCGATATGAGTTTTTCTTAAAGTGTCTAATAAAGTTGTTTTTCCATGATCAACATGTCCAAGGATTGTTACAATTGGTGCTCTCATTGTAAGAGTATCGGAAGTTTCTTGTTCAAGTTTCAATAATTCTCCCAATTTTTCAATTGTAAGTATTTCATCGTCAATGGCGCTCTCCTCGATAGAGGTTTCAAATCCGAATTCCTCAGCAATAAGAACAGCAGTTTCATAATCAATAATCTGATTAATCGAAGCCATTACGCCGTTTTCCATTAATTTTTTAATAACTTCAATAGCGCTAATCTCGAGACGCTTTGCAAGATCACCGACAGTTAATTGAAAAGGAATTTTAACAAGAGTTTTGTTTTCTTGGGGCATAGACATTTTTTAAGTTATATTGTTAGAATATAAAAGTCACAACATTCAAGTGCAATGTTCTTTTATAGCAATAAATTAGCAAATAGTCAATTAATTAAAATTGAGAATTACTTAATTTTTTTCTTTGTTGGAGAAATAAATTTGGCAGAAGAAGCAACTTCAATTGCTTTTTTCTCTTCTTCGGTTAAAGGGTGTTTTTCAGATAGTCCGTTTTGAATTGCCTTTGTGTAAACCCTAACACCGTCACGAGAATAGATAGAAGAGATCACTAAGCCATCATTTTCACCATCTAAAAGTGCAATTGAGAAGCTTTGATCTCCGCCAATATCACGAAAAGGATTGAATCGTATCATTCCAATCTTATGTAGGCCAAGATGAGCAAGTTCGTGAATGTTTGTTGTTATTTTGTATAAATCGTCTATATCACTATTTATTGAACCCCAAGCTTTTTGATTATCAAGAACAATTCTCTCAAGATTTTTAGCTTTTTCACCCCTAAAAAGAGTCTTTTGATTTTTTCTGATTTTAAATAGTGTGATTTGATTGACAACATTCCAAACTAAAAGAAAAAAAACAAAAAAACAAAGCGCGAATAAAATTAATTCTTGGTTTACTGAATACATAAATGAAATTTTAAAATATCAAAACTACCATTAAACATAACACTTTGAAGAGTGAAAGTAAAATGAATTAAAGATATAATAAGGGAAAAAAGGTCGTTGAGTGAAAGTGGACTTGAAAAAACTTTAATTTATGATTAAGATATATTGGTTAGTAAAGTGAATTTACAAAAGAGGTGATTTTGTTTAAAAACAAAGAGGAGAGTGATTTTAGGGTATCATTGATATTTTAAAATTTAACAACAAAGGGGTTTGTAGCTCAGTTGGTTAGAGCGCCACGTTGACATCGTGGAGGTCTCCAGTTCAAATCTGGACAGACCCACAGAATTTTTTTACAAAAATATAAAAATAGAAAGAATGAAATTTGTTTTAAAAAATAGCTTCTATTGGATACAAGCTATTTTTTATGATATTTAGTATATACATCCTTAAGTCCTTCATTTGTAACATGAGTGTAAATTTGGGTTGTATTTATAGAGCTATGACCCAGGAGGGCTTGAACGCTACGAATATCTGCACCATTTTGCAAGAGGTTGGTGGCGAAACTATGACGCAAAACATGTGGAGTTACTTTTTTTAGAATTCCAGCTCTTTTAGCACATTGAGATACAATTCGTTGGATACTTCTTGTGGTGATGCGTAAATCAGAAAAATCATTTTTCTTGGGGAGTCTTACGAAAAGTGCGGGATCTATGTCTTTTCTTTTGTTTAGAAAATATTCAAGCGCACCTTTTGCGCCATCTGAAATAAAAACTATTCTAATTTTAGAGCCTTTTCCGATTACTGAAAATTCTTTTCTTTTTAAATCAATATTGTCTCTATTTAAATTTACGAGTTCGGAAACCCTAAGCCCAGAAGAGAATAAAAGTAATAAAATTGCTCTATCTCTAGCTTTCGAAAAAGACATTCCTTCTGTTGATTTAATGAGACGCCCAACTTCTTCAGCGGTTAAAAAATCAATTGTGCGAGCATTAGTTTTCCCTAGTTCTATTTTTTCGGCAGAAAGAGAAGGAATGTTTTTTTTAGAAAGGTATCTTAGGAAGCCCCTTAATGCAATAATGTAGTAATTTTGTGTTTTTCTATCTAATGACGCTCCGTTTTCATCAACAGTTTGACTGAGGTGTACACGAAATTTATGCACTATTTCATCTGTTATGTCACTGGGTTTGTTTATTTTTGCCCAGGAGGAAAATTTACGGAGGTATCTAGAATAATTTTCTAATGTTTTTTGTGAACGATTTTTATCAACTTCAAGATATTCCAAGTAATCTGTTATAAATAGATTGGACTTTTTCATCAAAATTTTTTATAGCTATTATATTGTTATTTTACACTAAATTGAATAAAATGTAATTTCCTATTGACAAAATGACTGTCTTAACTACAATGAATGTTGATTATAATTAAAGGGTTGCAAATTGATGGAGATGGATCTTTATTTGACCAATTTCCTATAGATATGTAACTAACAAGGGAAAAAAGCTATTAAACGTTGCAATTCAACATTTCATAAGCAGAATTTCTATAATAAAGAAGCGAAGAAGAGTCAAGAAAGGGGAGTATTTCAAGAATTCTTAAATAATTTGGTCTTCTTTTTAAAACAAAAAGAAAAACAATTTCTTGAATTTATAAAGAACAATAAAACAAGAGTTTTATTGGATTTTTTCAGAGGTCATTCAGCGGTTATAGTGGTCGCTTTAGTGTCTAGTTTGGTGGTTGTTGGAAATCTAAACAAGGCCGAGACTAATTCAAATAAAGTTGGTTTTGTGTCTGGTTTTTTTCAGAAAGAAGAGTCAAATGAGGATAAAATCAAAAGAAGGGTTAAGAATAACATATATAAAAATGAAACAGCAACTGTTCCAGTTGCGATTGCTGCGGAGGAGCTTAAGGATGAGGAGTCAATAGCGGATTTATTGAAAAAAGAAGGAAGACTGGATCAGAACCAAGCTCAATACCAGGTTTTAACAGCAACTATTCCTGACACAAAGGAATTGCTTGATCAAGGGGCTGATGTTGCAGTCTATCAAGTTGAAAGTGGTGATACGCTTAGTACAATTGCTCAAAAATTCAATGTTACCGAGAATACTATCCTTTGGGCTAATGATATCGATGATCCAGATCTGATTATGCCTGATGATAAAATCTTTATTTTACCAACAGCTGGAGTGCAGCATGTTGTTAAAGAGGGAGATACAATTGACAGTATTGCTAAAAAATACGAAGCAGAAAAAGAAAAAATCATCGCATTTAATGAGTTGCCAGCAGACGGAAGATTAAAAGTTGGTGAAGAATTAGTTGTTCCTGACGGACAAAAAGAGGATCCACGACCAGCAGCAACGCCAAGAAGTCTGTTAACAGAAAGAAACTATTATAGTTCAGATGGTTCCGAGAATCGAACGCCATCTATTATTGATAAAAATCCTAAGGGAGGACATAGATTCCCGGCAGGATATTGTACTTGGTATGTTGCTCAAAGTAAGTATGTTCCATGGGGAGGAAATGCAGGAACATGGTTATATAACGCCCGTGCATACGGTGCAAACACTGGAAAAACCCCAAAGAAAGGTTCAATTATGGTTACAAGTGAAAGTTGGTATGGGCATGTGGCTATTGTTACCAAAGTAAGTGGCAACTCCATTACAGTTCGAGAAATGAACTACAAAGGATTTGGGGTTGAGAGTACCAGAACATTATCTGCAAGTAGTAGGGTTATTAAAGGATATATCTACTAGAAAATTTTGCGAAAGTAGAAGATAAAAAAGTCAAGATTTGTCTTGGCTTTTTTATATCTCAGAACTCTTTACAGTTATTATTTTTTATGCTATTTTTATATATAAAATTTTATTTTATAAGAAGGTTCTTTAGTTCTTTAGTGGGGATTAAAACTTTTAAAGAAGGGGGGCAAAATGCCAAAGATAAAACCAGTTGGAACTGTTCAAGTGAAAGGGGTTTCAGTGGATGTCGCACTGAATCTGGACAAAAAATTTGGAGTCTTCACAAGGATTGGTAAGGAACCTTGGACTCAACATGATACTCCAGTGCCTAACACTGATGCTGCTCGTGCCTGGGTAGTGGAAGAGTTTAAAAAAAAAATCTTCCTGAATGAAAAATAAAGAAATGAGAAAGGGCTTTGAAGTTATAGACTTCAAAGCCCTTCAAAATTTTTAAAATATCATTCTTCTGTGCGAAAGCGATATTGAATAGCTTCAGCAAGGTGAGTTGAGTTTAAATTTTGATCTCCTGCAAGATCTGCAATTGTGCGAGCCACCTTTAATAAGCGATGATATCCACGAGGTGAAAGACCAAGCTGTTTAACTGCATTTTGTAAAAGAATTTTTTCGGCTGATCCAATTTGGCAGAATTTTCTAATTGCGTGACTGCTCATTTCTGCGTTTGTAAATGTTTTGAAGTTAGTAAAACGATTTTCTTGAAATTTACGCGCAGAAACAATTCTTTTACGGATATCAAAACTTTTTTCTCCTAATTCGTTTGAAGAAAGTTTTTCAAATTTCAGCTTTGGAACTTCAATGTGCAAATCAATTCTGTCCATAATGGGGCCAGAAAGTTTTCTTTTATAACGAGCGATTTGAAAAGGAGTGCAGACACAGGAACGGTCTGGGTCGGTTGAAAATCCACAAGGACAGGGATTCATAGCAGCAACAAGAATGAATTGCGCTGGGAAGGTTGTGGAGCCCTGGACACGAGAAATGGAGACGCTACCATCTTCTAGTGGTTGACGAAGGTTTTCGATGACTTCACGAGAAAATTCTGGAAATTCATCTAAAAATAAAACTCCTCGATTAGCAAGTGAAATTTCTCCCGGCTTTGGAACAGAGCCACCACCAACAAGTGAGATTGCACTAGCACTGTGATGAGGACAACGAAATGGTCGTTCAGTGATAAAGGGATTGTCCTTATTTGTTTGTCCGGAAATGGAATATATTTTAGTAACTTCAAAGGCCTCATCAATGTTTAGAGGTGGCATAATCGAAGGAATTGATTTGGCAAGCATAGTTTTTCCACTTCCTGGAGGGCCAGAGAGGAGAATGTTGTGATTTCCAGCAACCGCGATTTCAAGTGCGCGTTTGACATGTTCCTGCCCTTTAATAAAACAAAAATCATGATCATAATCTCCTTTTTCAAGTTCCTCAAAAAATAAAGTTTCTTTTTTAAGGGGCTCTATCTTGAGCTCTCCATTTAGATGCTTAGCTAATTGTTTGAGAGTTTTAATCGGGAAAACGACAAGCTCCTGGGTCAGGTTTGCTTCTTTGGCGGAATGTTCAGGCAGAAACAGTTGTTTAAAGCCGTTTTCTTTTGCACAAAGACTAATTGGCAAAGAACCCCTAACATGACGCAGTCTTCCATCAAGAGCAAGTTCACCTAGGAAGATTGATTTTTCGGGAATTTTTTCAATTTGCTTGGAGGCTAAAAGAATTCCGATAGCAATTGGCAAGTCAAAAGCAGGACCCTCTTTTTTGATATCTGCGGGGGCAAGATTGACAGTGATTCTGCCAAAATGATGAGGAGGACGAAAACCAGAATTTTTCAAAGCGCTTGCGACACGATCTTTTGATTCTTTGATTGCTGCATCAGGAAGTCCAACAATATTAAAGACTGGTTGTCCAGGAGAAGTGTCTACTTCAATTTCAACAATCATCCCTTCCATCCCAAACACAGTAGAGGAATAGATTTTTGAGACCATCTTGTTTTTGTTTAGTATTCAATACCTCTAGTTTATAACAAAAATGGTTTTGAGGGAAGGGTAATAAATAAAATTTTGAATTTTGAATTTCTAATTTTGAGGCCAAAAGGAGTTAATTCTCAGAATTTTTTTGCTCCAAATAGTCCTTTAATGTTATACGCACAATATAGATTGATACAGCAAGAGGCAGGAAAAGAATGGCAGGCCACCACATTAAAAAAAGATTTTTAAAAATCAAAAAGGGCAATAAGATGAAGAAAATAAATGTGCATAATATTAAAAGAGGGATTTTGAAGAAATGATACTTTTTTGGTAGAATTTTTTTAAAAAACCAGAAAAGAATGTAAAAATTAAAAAACAAAGCAATCCATTGTTTAAAGGCTAAAAAATAGGAGGATATAAAATAACATCAGGATTTTCTTCAGTTTCATATCCCATCGCATAGGCCATTAAAAATATCGCAAGATAAACAAATGCTACAAATAGAAAGAGGGATGTTTGTAAAATAAGGTAAGACAACGAAATATCTTCTTCTTTAGAAACTTTTTTATTTGGCATTGTGAGTTTTTTGAAAAAATGAATTAAAGACAAACCAACCAATTCCTAAACAAATTGCTGTATCTGCTAGATTAAAAGTTGGAATATTCAAAAAAGAAATGTAATCAACAACACATCCATGAAAAATTCTATCGATGATATTTGAAATTGCTCCTCCTAATACAACGGCAAGTGCAAGGTTATTTTTTTCAAGTCTTAATAAATATAAAATAATGCCTATTGAGAAGATCCAGAGCAAAATAAAAACAAAAGAGGGTAATTGCACGCCAAAAGCGATCCCTGTGTTGCAGGAAATGGTTTCAAAAAAATCTCCCACTGTAGGCAGAAGATTTTTGTTTGCTAAAAATTTTAAAATTTGATCAAGTGCAATAATAACAGAGGGGATTATAAATGCCCACATAACTTTAGTCTGTACATTTTACACAGCTTGTTGCAGCAGGATATGCTCGCAATCTTTCAACCGGAATTTCTTCATCACAGTTTTCACAGTGACCATATGTTCCATTTTCCATCTTTGCAAGTGCTCCATCTACTTCTTTTAGATTTCCACTTAAAACATTAATAAGCCCCTGACTTGCTTCTTTTTCTTCCATTTCTTCAGCATTGTCATCTTCCTCTCTCCCAAGGTCTTCGATTTTTGCTTTATAGCCATCGTCTGTTTTAATGGCAATCTTATTAAGATCAGCTTCTAATTTCTCTTTTTCTTCAAGCAGCATTTCTTTTAGTTCTTCTAATGTTGTTTTTTCTAACATAATTTTCTAATTTATTTCTTTACATAATATATAAAAAGTTAAATATGCTACAAAAAATATAGCAAATATATACTTAACTTTTACTTTATTTTAGCATAACAGATATTTTAAAGCAAAGCATTGTGCAGGAAAGTCTCTTTACAAAAGGGAGTTTTTCAATTATTGTAGAAAGGTAAAAAGCGATGAAAGAGCAATCACTCTGGAGCTACGAAAAGAAACCATAAAGGGAGTAGAATTCGTCGGGTATGCCCGTAATAGCTGTAATTGAGAAGTGTTTAGAGCTCGTAGTTCAAATTTGAGAAGAGAGAGAGGCCTGAATTGTGAGACTATAAACACTAAAAAGAAGGTGGTACCACGGCAATTGTCGTCCTTATGCATTTTTTGCATAGGGATTTTTATTTTTTAAATTAAAAAAATGACTGATTATACAGTTTTGGCAAAATTTAGAAATAAGAAAAATGTTGATTATCTTGTTAATCAAATTAGAGACAAAGGTTTTAGTTGTTATAATTTTTGTGACACACCCGCTGACCCAGATAATCCAGAAAAAGATGGGAAAGAACAAATGCATGTTTTCGAAAATACAAAAGACTTTTACAATGACGAATATTGTAAGTATATTTTTGAAAAAGATTTAAAAGCACTAAAAGAGGCTGAAAAGGTGATTGTGCTTTTACCAGCTGGTAATTCGGTGCATATTGAAACTGGAATAGCCTATGGATTAGAGAAAGAACTTATATTAATCGGAGAAGTAGAGAAACCCGAAACTCTTTATTTGATATTTGAGAAAAGATTTAAAACAATAGAGGAATTCCTAAGGACAATTTGATTTTTATGGATGTGTCATTCCTGCGAAGGCAGGAATCCAGGCTAGTATTTGCCTTTATTGGTTTAATAATACTAAATCCGTATCTGTTCGTTATCACTTTTCGATTTTCGGACTGTCGAAAGTGATAAAAAACAGAAACTCAAAAAAAGATGCCATTTTTGAGGCTATCAAATTTGACAATAAACAGATATTTAAATAATGCCTTATATCCAACTATAAATAATTATAATTTTAAAAACCTAATAATTATGTTCAAAAAACTAGACCCAAAGAGAAAATATTCAGAAATGGAAAAAGATGTGATCTCATACTGGCGAGAGAATAAGACTTTTGAGAAATCAGTTGAGAATAGAGATAAAAATAACGCATATGTTTTTTATGATGGCCCTCCTTTTATCACGGGAGTTCCTCATTATGGAACATTACTTTCTTCTGTTGTGAAAGATGTTGTGCCAAGATATTGGACCATGAAGGGCAAGAGAGTTGAAAGGCGTTGGGGTTGGGATTGTCATGGGCTTCCAGCCGAGAACTTAGTGGAAAAGAAGTTGGGTATCAAAGACAAGCGTGATGTTCCAAAGGTTGGACTTGAAAAATATATTGAGACTTGTCACACAGAAATGGTGCAAGGTGGAAGCGTTTGGGAAGATACAATCGAGAGAATCGGGCGTTGGGTGGAGTTTAAAAATGCCTATAAGACTATGGATAAGGAATATATGGAAAGTGTCTGGTGGGCTTTTAAGACGCTTCACGAGAAAGGAAAAATATACGAAGGAGAAAAGGTGCTTATGTACTGCACGCGTTGTGCGACTCCAATTTCAAAAGCAGAAGTAGCGATGGATAATAGTTACAAAGTAGTGACTGACCCGTCTTCTTATGTGAAATTTGAGCTTGAAGACGAAAAAGATACATATTTACTTGCCTGGACAACGACTCCGTGGACACTTTCGGCAAATGTAGCTTTAGCGGTTAATCCTGAAATCGATTATGTTAAAATTAAATATGATGGAAGAGGGCTTTCTGGAGAGAGAAAAGATGAACTTGAAAAGGGAACTGTTTCTGAAAGCAAATATGGAAAAGGTACCTATGTTTTAGCGAAAGATATCTTTTGGAGAAATATGACAGGTAGTGCTGGATTAACAGAAGTCAGGATGGTTCTTTCTGGCGATCCAAGTAAGAATGAGGATGATATTTTAGCGGGAATGAATTGTGAAGATTTTTGTAAAAAACACAATGTAGACATCATTAAAGGTGCAGAATTAGTCGGCAAAAGATACAAACCACTTTTTGAAAATCATGGTGAAAATGCCCACAGAGTCGTGGGGGCTGATTTTGTCACGACTGAAGATGGAACGGGAATTGTGCACATTGCGCCAGCTTTTGGTGAAGAAGATTATGCACTGGCAAAAAAAGAGAATTTACCAGTAGTGAATACTGTCGATGAAAATGGAAATTATATTGACGGAAGATGGGCAGGGAAAAATGTATGGGAAATCAACAAAGAAATTGCAAAAACACTTTTTGCGGAAGGAACTGTGATGAAAATTGACTATATCCAACATGAATATCCACACTGTCATCGTTGTGAAACAAAACTAATGTACCGAGCCCATCCAAGTTGGTTTATGGATATTGATGGACAAAAGCAACAAATGTTAGAACAAAATGAAAATATCAACTGGTTTCCCGCTACTTTTAAAGAAAAACGTTTTAAAAATACCGTAAAAACTGCACCTGATTGGAATTTGAGCCGTGATCGTTTTTGGGCAACTCCGATACCAGTATGGCGAGGAGAAAAAGAAGACGGAACTGTTGTTGAGAAAGTAATGGGGAGTTATGCCGAACTTAAGGAACTTTCCGGACAAGAACTCGATGATTATCATTTGCCATATGTTGACAAAATCACATTTGAATATGAAGGCGTGCAAATGAAGAGAATAGAAAAAGTGATGGATTGTTGGTTTGAATCTGGTTCAATGCCATTTGCTCAGTTTCATTATCCCTTTGAAAACAAAGAAAAATTCGAAGCAAATTTCCCGGGAGATTTTATTTCTGAATATGTAGGGCAGGTAAGAGCTTGGTTCTATTATCTACATGCTATTTCTGTCGGTCTTTTTGGAAAAGAAGCCTTTAAAAATGTGATTGTCACAGGAACAATTGCGGGCTCTGATGGCAAGAAGATGAGCAAATCTCTGGGTAACTATACTGATTCGAATATTCTACTTGATCAATACAGCGCTGACGCATTGCGTTATTTGTTGATAAGCTCACCACTTCTTAACGGAGAGGACTTTACGCTTATTGACAAGGATGTTTCTGATATTCAAAGAAAACTAGGAACACTTTGGAACAGCTATAGCTTTTTTGTTATGTATGCCAATATCGATAAGTGGTCTCCAGATGATACAAAAAGCATAACAACTGGAAAAAACTTGTTAGATAAGTGGATTGTGGCCGAATTAAACAAGCTGATAAAAACAGTAGATGAAAATATGGAGGCGTATAACCTACCAGCCGCTACAAAGACTATAATGGATTTTGTCGATCAATTGTCTAATTGGTACATTAGACGCTCTAGAAGACGATTTTGGAAGAGTGAGAGTGACTCTGATAAGCATGACGCATATCAAACTCTCTGGACTGTGTTGGTGGAATTTTCAAAATTAATTGCACCCTTCACTCCATTTGTGGCAGATGAGATTTATCGTAATCTAACAGGTGAAGAATCAGTGCATCTTGTGGACTATCCAGTTGCAGATGAAAAATTGATTGATGAAGAAATAAGCAAAAAAATGGCATCGACCAGAAAGGCTATTGAATTTGGATTAAACTTAAGATCTGAAAACAAACTTAAAGTTAGACAACCACTAAGTGAATTGTTAGTTTTTGCGAGCAAAGTTGAACTGGGAGAAGAATACCTAGAACTTATCAAAGACGAGGTCAATGTGAAGAGTGTTGTACAAATTGCCGAAAAGGCGATGGACAAAGAACAGTTGAGCCACAAAGAAGATAATGAACTTTGTGTCTATTTAAACTTAGAAATGACAGAAGAACTTAAACTTGAAGGTGATATGCGCGAGCTGGTGAGATTTATTCAAAGTGCACGAAAAAAAGCTGATTTTGAAATCGAAGATCGAATCGAAGTGAATTATATTGGTGGAGAGGCAGTTTTTGGAAAATTTAGCGAAGAAATCACAAAAGAAGTTTTGGCGCAAAAACTGGAAAACACCAAAGGAGAAGATGATGCTTATAATCAAAAAGTCTCAGTTAATGGCACGGAAGTTGAATTTTGGTTGAAGAAAACTTCGTAAAAATAGCAGAAATAAAATTTAAAAAACAACCCTCTTTTGCAATTGGGTTGTTTTTCGATTGGACAAAAGATCTCAAGAAGACTTCGTTTTGGTACACATTGTGATAAAAATGATTTAAACAGAGAGTAATTTTAAATTAGAATTTTTTAAATTTTTATAAATCTTAATGGAGGTGATATGATTGAAATAGCGCAGAAAGAGTTTTTGAATTTCAAAAATAGTTCACTAAATAAAGCTTAAAGCATTCTTGCTTCTTAAATAAATAAGAATAAATGAATTTAAGTCTTTTAATAAATAAGGCGAATATTTTTAAATTTTTGCAATAAAAAAACCGCCTTTGGGGCGTTTACTTCTTGCTAACTTTTTAAACCAGTGTTTATTTTGGATTGGTTACCAGGGCGACAGCACCCTACAATAATTATTAATGTGGCGTGTCGCCACTGGTTTTCTGGCGAAATTTCTCAAAATCCTTTCACTCGTTTGGGTGTTTTGGGTGTTTTTGTTGAGCAATTAGATTATTCTTTTAGAATTCTCGTCAGATTGTATGTGTCCTAGCTTACACATTATTTTTATTTTGTTCTTCTACCGTGCCTTGGGACAAACCCACTTGTTTTTTTGTTTTGGTAAGTACTATTTTTTTGCTTTTCACTATTTTTGTTTTTGTTTTTTATAGTGTTAGACACTATTTATAGAGAAGTCGCTAGGTAATATAATGAATTTATTATATTTGTTTGACTTCGTTTTTATTTAGGTCAGCAGAAGAGTTCCAATCGTGAATAGGGGGAAAGCACGATTGGAACACTTCTGCTGAAAGCACAGTATAGAAATTTTTTAATGAACTGAATTTGTTAAGTTTTTTTGTGTTTCTTAACTTACAAAGCTATTATAGCATTTTATAACTGTTCGGTCAATTGTTGAGCCTTTTTTGCTTTAAATAAAAGAAAAAACGACTATCTTTTGAAACTATTCAACGGAGAGTCGTTTTGACTGGTTTTCCACAGTTTTTCCACAGACAGTTAATTAAGGGCTTTTATAAGGGAATTTGTGGCCTCTTTGGATGTGGAGAAGAAAATATAGGAATTCTTTTTATACAACAAAGAACCCCACTCAATTGAACGAGTTACATTTCCATATTTAAAATTATAATATCGTACAGCGTGAACGAGATCTTTTCTTTCGGGAGATGCTTGGTTAAAAACAATTTTTTCATTAGCAATTTTTATATCTTCTTCAAGCATAAGACTCTTCAATGTTCCTGGAAAAGTTGTTTCTATTTCAGTCAATCTTTCTATGGCATCACCAGGATTAATACTATTTTTAATTTCCAATACCAATGCAACCTTCATAACACTGCTAGTTTTTATTTCCGGAGAAGTTAACTCATTTTGATCAGAATTATTTGAGGGAACTTCAACATCAACAACTTCTTCTGTTATGAATAGTAACACTGGTTCGTCTAGAAACTTGGTAATAGCAGGATCATTAGAACCAAATATTTGTAAAATTTCTGCAGCAGTTATGTACTCAGTTCCTTTTTGTAAGGGTCTGATAAACTGGCCACCAATGAATTTTGCAGGATTAATGGCTTTTTCTTTTTTAATAAAAGCCTTTAAATCGCTTAATAAAAGTTCTTTGGATGTTTTTAAGACAATTCCCTTATCAGCCAAATTATCAGTCTTATAATCAGGGTTGTTTAAGCCTACCGTAGTAAGCATTTGAGGAATAGAGAACGCGGGTTCTTGTTTTTTGTTTCTATAATAGTTCGTACCAACAGCCACTATTGTTAGAACAAAAACAATGACTGCTAAAATTAGCAAAGGTTTGTTATAATCTTTAACAACTGTCGATTCGCCCTTGTCTTTGTCTGGGAGATCTTCACCTCCACTATTAGGCTTTTTTGGTGATGGAACATTAAAAGGAGAAGGAGATCCCCCTTTTCTGGATATAGGCGAAAACCCATTAGCGATTGCTTGACTAGAATTTTCTTTTTTAGAATAAGAAGAAGTCGCTTCATTCGCCTCTTGCCTTGTCCTATCAATATAAACAGAATCTTCCTTTTTTTGGTTAATTTCGTTAGCCTTACTAACTTCAGAAACCTCACTTTTATTATCAACAAGAGGATCAACCTCTGGGACGATTTCTTTTGGTGTTGGAGGTTTGTTATTTGGAGCGCTGGCTTTTACAATTTTTTCCATTTTATCTTCCTCGGTCTCTTCTTCCAGTTCTTCTTTCGGTAACTTTTCTGTTTTCATTTTTTCCTCCAAAGCATTCTCCATTTCTATCATTTCTTCAAAAGGATTTTTTTCTTCTGGAATAATATCTTCTTCTTTGATTTTTGCTATGTCAATATTTTTTCTGCTTTCAATTTTGGAAATTGGGCTATTTTCGTCTTTTGAAATAGGTGGAGGAGTGTTGTTTTTTATAGAAACCGGCTCTTGTAAAGGCTCTTCCTTGGTTTCCTCAGCTCTCTCTTCTTTTGGTTTTGAGTTTGAGGCAATTTGATCTTTTTGTGAACCAATTCCCGTCAAAAAAGGACTTGTTTTTTCTGGTTTTTCGGTAATACCTTTTTTTGAAATTTCTTTGTCATTTGAATCAATGAGATTTTTTTCAAGATCCTCATGCATTGTCTCAATTGTTAATACAGAAGATTCTTTTGTATCGTCTTCAGCGACTTTCTTTTTTTTAAACCAAGACATAATAAAGCTTTATAATATTTATTTGTTTTTTGAAAATAATTTCGTATCTATTATATCAGAGATTTATCTTTAAACAAAGAAAATAAAAAGAAAAAAATAAAAGCACCTCGTTTTTCAATGAGGTGCTTTGAATAAGACAATTTATATAGATAATTATATGTTAATCTTTTTTTGTTGGTGCTGGCTTCATTGTTAAATTAAGTCTTCCAAGTGAGTCAATTTCCAAGACTCTGACTGAAACAACTTGTCCTTCCTTGACGATATCCCCAACATTTTCAATTCTCTGAATGGATAGTTGTGAGATATGCACCAAACCTTCTTTCCCTGGCAATATTTCTACAAAAGCTCCGAAATCCATAATTTTAGTAACTTTTCCTTCATATAACTCGCCGGCTTTTGGTTCGTGGGTTAGGTTTTTAATCCACTCTTGAGCCTTCTTTCCACCCTCTGGGTCTTCTGCTGTAATGAAAACACTTCCGTCATCTTCAATATCAATTTGAACTCCTGTTGACTCGATGATTTCATTAATGACTTTCCCACCTGGTCCAATTACTGTACGAATTTTGTCTGGATTTATTTTCATAATAATAATTCGTGGTGCATATTCAGACATTTCCGTTCGAGAAGTTGGAATTGTTGCCAACATTACATCCATAATCTGCATTCTACTGGCATATGCTCTTTCCAAAACCTCTTCTACTATCTGGGGTGTGATACCGTCGATTTTGACATCAAGTTGCATTGCTGTAATCCCATCTTTTGTTCCAGCAACCTTAAAGTCCATATCACCCCAATGATCCTCAGGCCCCTGGATATCTGAAAGTATTTTGTAGTTATTGTTTTTGTCAACAACAATCCCCATTGCAATTCCACTTACAGGATTCTTCAAAGGAACTCCAGCATCCATAAGTGCTAAAGTTGATCCACAAGTCGACGCCATTGAAGACGAACCGTTTGATGAAAGAACTTCACTAACCAAAAGCATTGTATAAGGGAACTCATCTTTGCTTGGAAGGACAGGCATAAGAGCTTTTTCTGCTAAAGCTCCATGTCCAATTTCTCTTCTTCCTGGCCCTCTCATTGGACGAACCTCTCCCACGCTGAAAGGTGGAAAGTTATAATGATGAATGTAGCGTCTTTTCTCATCTACTTCCATGGTGTCAATTATTTGCTCATCACCTGGAGATCCAAGGGTTGCTACCGTTAAGGCTTGAGTTTCACCTCTGTTAAAAAGTCCACTGCCGTGCGTTCTTGGTAAAATTTTCACTTGTGCTGAAATATTTCTAATTTCATCTATTTTTCTTCCATCTGGTCTTTCTCCGTCATTTATAATTCTATCGTGTAGCACTTTGTTGAGGAAGTTCTCAAAAAGTAAAAGCGCTTCAGCTTTTTTCTGTGGCAACTCTTCTTTCGAATATTCAGCTTCCAATAACTCTTTTAGAGCTGTTTTGACAGCCCCCATTTTTTCATCTCTCGCAGCTCTTTCTTTGGTGTAGAAAGCATCTGCAAGATTTTTTTCTTCAAAAAAGGAGTTTATTTTAGTTGTGAATTCTTCTGAAGGATTTGTGAATTCGATAACTGCTTTTTCTTTGCCAATTTCATCAATAATTTTTTGTTGAAACTTGCAGAGTGCATTTACTTGATCAAATCCAAGCGAGATTGCTTTGTGCATATCAGCATTTGACATTTCATTGGCACCAGCTTCAATCATATTTATTTTTCCATCTGTTCCTGCAACAAGTACATCCGCTACATAATCTGCTAAAGCGTTATTAGCAGGGTTTAAAATAAATTCGCCATCTTTTTGTCCAATTCGTACAGCTCCAACTGGTCCACCCCAAGGGATATCTGATGTTCCAATCGCTAAAGAGGCAGCTATTACAGCAACAATTGCTGGGTCAGTTTCTTTGTCAATTGACAGAACGGTTGTAATCACTTGCACTTCATTTCGCATTCGTTCATCAAATAGAGGTCTAATTGTTCGGTCAACAATTCTTCCACTTAGAACCGCTCTGTCAGAAGGGCGCCCCTCTCTTTTAATGAAGCGAGATCCTTTGATTTTTCCAGCAGCATAAAAACGCTCCTCATAATCAACAAAAAGAGGGAACCAATCCATTCCTTCTCTTCTTTCGCGACTCATTGTTGCTGTTGCAAGAACTACAGTGTCGCCAAATTGTAGTTTTACTGAACCATTTGCTTGTCCAGCAAGAACTCCAAATTCCGCAGAAAGAATCTTCCCTTCAATTTCCATGGAAAAGTTTTTTTGTTCCATAATTTTTATTTCCATATTTTCCAAAAATTGAAATATAAAGTAAAAATCAAAATGTAAAAGGGAAAAGGAGCACAATTGCTCACAACTGAAAGTCTCAGCATTCCTTTTATCTTCTACTCTTTTAACTTCTACTTTTTAATGATTTGAAAAATAGAGAAAATTAAGTTTTTTAAGCAGATTTATCCTAAAAAAGATGAAACTTGTTTCAAAATAATCTACATTCTAGGTTAGCATTCTAGGTCAAAAAGTCAATTTAAAAAAATAAAAAAGGGCGCACAGCTTTACTGTGAGCCCTGAGTTATAATATATATAAAACTCTCTTTTTTAGGTTTTTTTCTTCCGTTCATTAAGAACGATTGCTCCTCCTGCGCGCCAGCCCTTTCCTGGTATAAAATGAACACGAAAAACTTTCAAGGAGTTGCCTTTTTTAAGCCTTTTTATCCTGGTCCTTCCGGTTGATACATTTGCGTATGTGCATGTTATGCTTCCACGAACCTCTACACCAGTTTTTTTTAGAGGTGTGACAATAATAAAAGATTTTTTAGGTCCCTGATTATTTATCACAACATCTGAAATCCTGCAAAGGAGTGTTGGAATTACTCTTTTCTCCTCTTCGAATTGAGTGTTTTTTTTGCACTTTTTTCGTGACATGTTTTCTTCTCCTAAAAGATTGTTTTTGGAAATAAGATAAACAAAATAACACTAAAATGAAAAATAGAACGAAGTTGAATCATTGAACTTTTAAGTAAAAAAGAACAATTTTATAATATATAATTGAGAAGAGAATTCGTCAAGCCTTTTTTAGAGTAAGTAATTCGGTGTGAGATTTTTTTGGAGTTTTGTTATTAAAAATTAAAATCTTAAATATGTTTACAAAATCCCCAAAGTAAAACAAAACTCCTCTTTACTTTTTTATTCTTATATGTTAAATTGTCTTGTAGTTATTGAAATTTTTCAATAGCAAATACACATATCCAATCGCTGGCTCACCTGCTCAGAAATGAGAAAAGCTGGATTTAAAGTTGGGTAGAGGATAATTTATAAGGTAAAAAAATGACTGAAAAAGTAGAAGAAAAAGAGATTTTAGCGCCAAAAGAAGGTGTTTCTCTTGAGGTTGCAGAAAATGCAACAGATAAGTACGAGCTTTCTTTGGAAAGAATGTTAAAGGCAGGTGTTCATTTTGGACACAAAAAATCAAGATGGAACCCAAAAATGGGGCAATTTATTTTTGGAGTAAGAAATGGTATTTGTATAATTGACCTTGAAAAATCGCTTGTTCTTTTTGAAAAGGCTTTGGAAAAGATTGAAAAAACAGTTGCGCAAGGTGGAATGATTATGATTGTTGGGACAAAAAAGCAAACAAAAGGTCTTGTTAAGGCTGTTGCTGATAAACTGGAGTTTCCATATGTAGATGAGAGATGGCTTGGTGGAACTTTTACAAATTTTGATATAATTAAAAAAAGAATTAACTTTTTTGTTGAAAACACAGAAGCGTTGGCGGAGGGAAAATTGAATTCTCTGACAAAGTTAGAACGACATAAATTACAAAAAAGATTAGATAAGATTGAAGAAAAAATGGGTGGACTTGTTCGAATGAAGAGTTTGCCTGATTTAGTTATAGTGCTGGATGTTATGAAGGAAGAACTTGCAATTAAAGAGGCTCATCTAATGGGAATTCCTGTTGTTGGTTTGGTTGATACAAACAGTGATTATACTTCTGTCGAATACCCAATTCCTGCTAACGATGATGCACTTTCTTCTTTGAAGTATATTCTAGGAGTTTTCTTGAAGAAAATGATGGAAGCAAAAGGGAAAAAAAATATTTCCGAAACAGTTGATTTGAAAAAATAAACAAACAATAGAGATATAAGATCTTTATTTATTGTATTAAAAAAGCTAATAAAAAGGAACAATATAGGTTAGTATTGTTCGGTTTAAATAAAATCGGTATGTTGGAATTAATAAAAAAAATTAGAAATCAGACAGGTGCTGGTGTTATTGATATCAAAAAAGCACTAGACGAAGCAGATGGAGATGAGGCAAAAACAATTGAGCTTTTGCGAAAAAGAGGTCTAGAAAAAGCTGATAAAAAAGGCGATAGAGACGCTAGTGAAGGAATTATAGCTTCATATGTTCACTCAAATGGTAAGGTTGCGGTTCTTGTTAAATTGCTTTGCGAAACAGATTTTGTTGCTAGAAACGAAGAATTTGTTTCTCTTGGAGAGGATATTGCAATGCATATTGCGGCAATGAATCCAAAAAGTATTTCTCCCGACCAAATTCCTGAAGATATTGTGGATGAACATAAAAAAATGTGGTCTGAAGAATTAGTAGAAGAAGGAAAGCCAGCTGAAATTGTGGCAAAAATTATGGAAGGAAAGGAGCAGAAATTGCGAGGAGAGAATGCATTACTCTCTCAATCTTTTGTAAAAGATCCAGAGAGAACTGTAGAGGAGATTGTTAAAGAAGCAGCTGGTAAAATGGGTGAAAACATCAAAGTTGGTGAATTCACAAGAATGCAACTATAATTCAAGGATTCGAGGAGAATCTATTATAAACCCCACAATAGTATGATTATTCGATTTTTTGATTGGGATCAGCCAAGAAATGTTACGACAACAACAAAAGGAGTTCAAAAAGGCGACAAAGTTGTGGTTGAGCATGAATGGGGGCTTTTTGTTGCAGATGTTCTGATAGAAGATAAAAATGTTGAAGGTGAGGATGTTGCTGGAAATGTTAACAGGAAAGCGACTTCGCAGGATTTGGAGATGACTTTGAATTACAAGACAAGAGAGCGAGAAATGTTAGCTGAGGCCAAGAAAGAAACAAGGGCGCTAGAAGTCCCGATGAAGATTATCGATGTTCGTATTAGTCTGGATGGAAGTTGTGCGGTTATCGCTTTTGTTGCTGATGGAAGGGTCGATTTTAGGCAGTTGGTTAAAAATCTTTCTTCTAGATATGGTAAATCAATAAGATTACAACAAATCGGTTCTCGCGATGAAGCTAAGCGTTGTGGCGGTTATGGAATCTGTGGTAGAGAGTTGTGTTGTAGACAGATGCCGGGCAGTATGTGTAGTATTTCAACAGAAATGGCGCGTTGTCAGTTTATTTCTCATAGAGGATCAGAAAGAATTTCTGGTTTGTGTGGGAGATTGATGTGTTGTCTTTCATATGAGGCAAAACAATATCAAGAAATGATGAAGGAGATGCCACAGAGAGGTGCTATTGTAGAAGTTGGCGATAAAAAAGGAAAAGTGATTGAACAAATGACATTAAGCGAAAAACTTAAGGTTGAATTAGAAGACAAATCAATTGTTTTTGTTAAGGTGAATGAATTAAAGAAGAAATAATTTTCTATAACATTGGTCGTGATGGATAAGTTTAACATTATTTTAATAGTACTAATTTTTACCAGTTTAGTTATAATAATTGGGATTTTTGGTAAGAATTTAAAAAACTTTAAACAAGCTGAGAAGAGTTTGAGATTAAGGGGCGATGTTGGAAGAAAAGAAGAACAGAAGAAAGGATTTTCTTTTGGCTTTCTTTGGTCCAAATTTTCAGATTTTTTTGTTTGGATAGCAGAGACAATAATTGGTAGTGCGGGAAAGGCTTTGAAGGCGGCTCATTCTGGATTATTGGAGATGAAAGCAAAAAGGAAATCCATGGGAGATTCTCAAGCGCCTTTTGTTAAAATTGATAAAAATACTGAAAGTTTAGCAGGGGATGTTATCGAAAAAAAATCTAAAAATAAGTTAAGCAATTTGAAAAGTAGATTTTCAAGAGATACAAAAAACATTTCCAATAGAGACCATTTTTTTGTAGTACAGGAGAATAAGAAAGAAAAAAGTAATGATAATTTCACAAGAGAAGTTGATATTGTTGAGAAAGACAACAAAGACAATAAAGTGAAAGATTTTTTTCAAAAACCTATGGCAAGTGTTAGAAAAGAAAGTTTATCACAAAATATTTCAACTAACGACTATTATGAACAAGAAGAAAATTTAGAAGTCGCGGAAAAAAAAGAAACTGAAAAAGAGGAAAATATTTCAAAAAAAGGTTTTTTTAATAAAATAAACCCTTTTAAAAAAGAGGAGATAGTTGGTAAGAGAAAAATTCTAACAGAAGAGTCATTCAATGAATTTTCTGATGGAGTGACTGTTGTCAAGAAGGACTTTTCAGCAAAAGAAGAAGATGTTTATATGAAAGATGTTGTTAGAGCGAGACAAGTTTCTCAAAGAGATATAAACGATGATGATGACCTTGGTGTTGATAGGAAAATTCTAGAAAAAAGAATTCTACAAAAAATTGCCACTAACCCTAAAGATATAGAAGGTTATAGACAACTTGGGGAATTATACATCAAGATGGAGAATTTTGATGATGCATATAGTGCTTATAAATTTATTCTAAAAATTTCTGCTAGGGATGTTGATGCAAGCAGAAAGTTGGAGAAAATAAAATTGTTAAAGCGTTTAAAATAGCGATAAACCTAAGAAGATGTCTATTTTTAGGCGTTGACTTTTTGTTTAATTTGAAATATAATTGCCGATGTAACTCAGTTGGTAGAGTAACTCCATGGTAAGGAGTAAGTCCGCGGTTCAAATCCGCGCATCGGCTCAGGAATTGGAAGTTTATAAAATGAATTATTGGGTCGGTGGCAGAGTGGTCAAATGCACCTGACTGTAAATCAGGCGGCGAAAGCCTACGGGAGTTCAAATCTCTCCCGGCCCACTGGAATTCAGAATTAATATTTGCCTACGTAGCTCAGTTGGTAGAGCAATCGCCTTGTAAGCGATCGGTCGTCGGTTCGAGTCCGACCGTAGGCTCCAACAAAAAACACCCCATAAGAGGGTGTTTTTTAAATCAGGTTGTAAAGGTATTATTAGACAGTTTTGTTGATTTGTAATAAAAAAAGCCCAAAAGGGCATTTTCGTTTTTAGCTTAGAAAAAGAACTAGGAGAAACATCGTACGCCCAATTTGACTTATGCTTTTTATTTTATAGAAAGCAAGCATCTAAAGAAGAGAAGCGCCTTATGTTTTCCTAGTTCATTGTTATGTTATCACTCTAAAATAGCTTGTCAATAGACTTTTTGGTTTATCGAAAGCGATTATTTTAGGGAATGAAAAAGGGCAAGGAATTAAAGTTGGAAATTTAATGGCGTGTCAATAAAAAAAGTTATTAAGGTGGGCAAAAAAGAAAATTTTTTATGCACAATAATTTTTCGCAAGCAGTGTATGTTTTCTGTTGTGTTAATCTGGGAATGGTTATTTGAAGGATTATTTATAAGGTTAAATATAAAAAAATTAGAATTGTCAAAAAAACACCAACTCTTTTAAATTGGTGTTTTTTGTTTGTAGAAATTGAAACTAAACTTCAATAATAACTGGAAGTATCATTGGCCTTCGTTGTGTTTTTTGGAACAAGAATTGTCCTAAATCATCACGAATACTGTTTTTGATATAGTCCCAATTTGGAGATCCTTCTTTTGAAGTTGACTTATCAATAATGGTCTTTACTCTTTTCTTTGTGGCATTCACAAGATCAAAATTTTCTTTAACATAGATAAATCCCCTTGATGTTACTTGTGGTTCCCCGATAACTTCACCGGTTTTCTTTTCAATAATTGTTACAATCATAAACATCCCATCTTCAGCTAATAGTTGTCGATCACGAAGGACCACATTTCCAACATCACCAACTCCCAGTCCATCAACCATAACATAAGAACTTGGAATTTTTTCTTGTGTAGGAACTCGATTTCCATTTTCGTCAAACTCAAGCACGAGACCATTTTCTCCTAAAATAATTTTATCATCAGCCATACGCATTGTTTTTCCCAATTCACCGTGTATTTTCCTCATATAATAAGTTCCATGTGCGGGTACAAGGTATTTTGGCCTTACCAAGTTTATCATCATTTTTAGGTCTTCCTGTGCTCCGTGTCCTCCAGAATGGATGTCCATCATTTTATAATGCATTACCTCAGCCCCCTTCTTATATAGAGTATCTTTCATTCCTTGGATAGTTCTTTCATTTCCAGGAATGACAGAAGAAGAAAATACAACGGTGTCTCCTTTTTGTATTCTTATAAAGCGATGTTCTCCGTTGATAATTCTCATTAAAACGGCATTTCCTTCACCTTGAGCCCCTGTGCACATAATAGTGACTTTGTTGTCAGGATAATTTTTGACTTGCTTGATATCAATAAAGGTCGAATCTTTTGCGTTTATATAACCGAGTTCTTTTGCAATCGCAACATTATTTTTCATAGAATAACCATCAACTGCAAGTTTTCTCCCAAACTGTTCTGTAACTTCAGCAACTTGCTGAATACGGCTAACTAGTGATGAAAAAGTTGCAATAATAACACGACCCTTGGCTTTTTCGAAAATTTCCTCAATTCCTTTCTTAATAACAGATTCTGAAACACTGTAACCCTCTTTAGTGGAGTCAGTGCTATCAGAGAAGAGTGCTAAAACTCCTTCGGATCCTAATCTTGCAATTTTTGCAATATCAGCAGGTGCATCATTAGCTGGAGAATGGTCAAATTTAAAGTCTCCTGTGTGAATCGCTGTTCCACAAGGCGTGTGTATTGCAAGTCCGATTGCATCTGGAATAGAGTGGTTTACATGAAAAAATTCAACTCTAAATTCACCAAGTACGAGTCTGTCAATTTTTCTAACAGTCTTTACATTTAGTGGAGCGTGTTGCTTGTAATCCTCTTGTCTTTTGAGAATCATCGCTTTTGTTAGTTCAGCGGTATAAATTGGAGGATTTCCAATTTCTGGCATAATGTGTGGAATTGCACCAATATGATCAAAATGACCATGAGTGATAATTACACCTCGTATTTTTTTCTGATTCTTTTTTAGATATTCGATATTAGGAATGATATAGTCGATTCCCATCATATCTTCTTCGGGAAACATAAGTCCCATATCTACGATGATGATATCGTTTCCATATTCAAATATCGTCATATTTCTACCGATTTCATCAAATCCACCTACAGGAATGATTCTAAGGTGTTTTTTTGAGTTTGGATGTCTGTTACTAATTGTAGGAGACATTTTCTCTGGAGCATTTGTTGACCTCATTGGTCTTCTGTGCCCATGCATAGGCCTTTTTTTGTTGTTAACATGAGGAGAGGAAGAATCCTTCGCCCCAGTTGTTTTTCTAGTGTTCATTTTGTACTAATTATAAATAAGTTGTGAATTATGATTTTAATTACACAGCAAGACAATTCACAGTCAGTGTGTATTTTGTGAAGTTGAAAACAACACAATACATTCTCTTTTTGAGAATTTAAAACTATATTAAAGTTTTATTTTTTTGAACATACATAAGTAACATTCAAAAATTTTCGAAAGATTTACGGAAAAAGTTCAATTTCGACAAATTGAATACAAAAAAGTTCTTTATATGACTTTTGCTCTTGTTTTAGCGTGTTGTCACAAACCTTTGTTTTTTGTAAAACTTTGAGAGACAAACTGTATTGTAAGATACAATTTGCTACTCAAAATCTATAAAATAAATTTTTCTATTCTAACATTTTCTTTAAATCCTCCACCATATCAACAGGTGTTGGGTCTTGTCCATATTCGTAGGCAAGATAATAAGAAATCCAGTCGCCTAAAATGAAGATATTTAGTATTTTTTCAAGGTATGATTTCCCATTGATTCTAAGTATTTCTACTTCTAAGCCTTTTTGTTCGTATAATTTTTTCGTAATAGCAAACCTTTTTTTGATTTGGGGATGATCGTTTTCATCTTCGAACATCAAAACATAAAAATTTGCTTGTGGATTTGTAAATCCGACCATTTCATTATGACTGAGCTCAGGGAAATAATTCCAAAAAGCGGGAGTCTTTGAATTTTCGTTAATTTTAATTTTGAGCATTTTTGCTCCAATTTTAAAATTATCCGAAGAATAAACAATAGGGGTCTTACCCTTTAGTTTTTTTGACAATTCTTCTCCTGAAATTTCAAGATCCCTACTATTTAGTTTGGGAAGATTTTCTATTGTATCAGATAGTTTTAATTTTGTCAATACCTCATTCATTGCTACCAGTGCGTAAGTGAGTGCATAGCGAGGTTGAAATCCTTCAAAATTCATGACATATTTAACAAAAGGGACTGAATTTTTCTTTGAAATTTCTTCCACTTTTCCTCCGGCAGCAAAAGAGACTATTGTAGCACCAAGTTTTAAGGCTTCCTCAAAACAGGAAATAGTTTCTTCAGTGTTCCCAGAGTAAGAAGAAATGAAAATCAAGGAATTTTTATTTGCAAGCTTAGGAAGACTGTAACTCCTTTGTACCTTTATAGGTAAAGAAAATCTTTTGTTTTCTGAGTTCAAGAATTCATCCAAAAGTTCTCCTGGATGGCCAGAGCCACCCATTCCACAGATGATTAAATTAGAATATTTTTTGGGTAATTTTTCTAGATCAACTTTTTCTACAAATTTTTTCCCCATATCCATTTGATTTGGATAGTCAATAATCAATTGACGCATATTGTACTTATCCAAAATTTCATTTTGCATTTTAGTATGATTTAATTTTTTATATTTTAAAAATTTTAGCAAAAAGCTTATTGAACTATTTTCTTTCCCTGACAGTTTTGATATACCAATTTGTGATATCAGAAAATCTATAAGAAAGGTTTACTATTGCAGATGTTTCATCGCCTTTTATTTTTGAATTTGTAATGTATACAAATTGTGGGCTACAAATAAATAGTGCGGGAGCATCTTTTAATAGTTTTTCTTCAAATTCTGCATATTTAGCTTGTCTTTCCTCGAGAGAAATGTTGCCCCTTGCATCAGCTAAAATATCATCAACTTCTTCATTTTCGTATAAAGCAAAGTTCTGTCCGGGATGTTTTTTTCTGGAAGAATGCCAGAAAAAGAAGGGGTCAGGGTCATTACCAATGTATGGTTGTCCGTATAAAACGGATTCATATTCTCTAGGTTCGATCGCATTTTGAAAGGCTAATTCCTCTAGAAAAGAAAGTTCTGTTTGAACTCCAATTTTTTCCCACTGAGATTTGAGTGACTCAGCTATTTTTGCATAAGAAGGATAGTCTCCATAAACAGATAAGATTATTTTTAATATCTCATCTCCCTTTTTTCTAGTGCCATCATCTTGTTTTAACCAACCAGCATTTTCTAAGGTTTCCTCTGCTTTTAATTGATCAAATGCATAGGTTTCTGTTTGAGTTGTTGAGAAGTCACCAAAATCTGGGATAATAGGTGAAAATACAGGAGAGGCATTTCCTAAGAAAAAGCCATCAATGATCTCCTGTCTGTTTGTGCCATAAATTAGAGCTTTGCGAACCTCAACATCTGCTAATGGTACTGATTTTGTTTGATTAAAATAGGTTGCAAAATATTGTGAAGTTTTCAAGATATGAAGTGTTGTATCGCTTCGTTCAGAGAAAGTACTTATTTCTTCATATGGCAAAGCCGTTAAGCCATTAATTTCCTTTTTTTTGTATGCTTCGTATAAACTTTCTTTATCACTGTAGAAGTCAAAATTAATTTTTTCAAGATAAGGTCTTTTAGCATGATAATTTGAATTTGCTAGAAGTTGATATGAGATTATATTTCCCTCGTTATCTTGTTCGTAATTGGAAAAAACAAAAGGACCAGAACCTACTGGTTTTAGATTGAATTCGCTTAAACGAAACTTGTCGCTGGTTATGTTCTTGAAGATATGTTGCGGTAAAATGCCAAAGGTTGTTTTGTTTAAAAAAGTGATATTGGGTTCTGTTAGAGAAAATGAAATAGTGTAATCATTTTCAACATTTACCGTGATGTCTTGCCAATCAGCACGCAAAGTTAATGGAGCATTGAAGAGTTTGTTTTTGATGATTTCAATTGTAAATGCAATGTCATTAGCAGTAAGTTCAGTATCGTCATGCCATTTCACGCCTTTTTTTATATTGAAAATATATTTTTTACCATCATCTTCAATGCGATAATTTTCAGTGATATCATTTTTTAATGCGCCTTTTGTGTCATAAGTCATCAATGATGAGAAAATTAATCTTGAAATAGCCAAGTCTGTTTCATTTGTAGGAGCTAGGATGGGGTTGATGTAACTAGGTTGTCCGATCACACCTTCAGTATATTCACCTCCTATAGTAGGAACTTCCTGTGTCGAAGAAATGTAGAATTTTATAGCCCAAGCTAAAAGTGAAAATATGAGAATAAAAACTGCTAAATAAAGGAACACCCTTTCTTTTTTAGAGAGAACGGCACCAAAGTTTTTAAGTTGATTTGGGAAAGAAAATCTTAACTGCTTCGACATTAGTATTTGTTAATCCATTAAAGACATATTGAATGTTGTTCGAACTATTTATTCAAAAGTCCCTTTATAAATAAAGTAAGTTAAAGATAATAATTAACCTTTTGCAGAAATAATTATTGTTGCAAGCGCATTGATAATAAATAATCCCCCAAGAATGCTTGAAGAAATGAAAAGAAATTTCTCAATTCCTCTTTTGGTGTGAAAACCACTAAAGTCGCCACCAAATGCCGCGGATAGACCAGAACCACGATTTTGCAAAAGAACTGAAATTACAAGAAGAACTGAAATTATAAGCTGAGCATATGTGAGAAAATCTTTCATCTAATTTAAATATTTTTTAGGTTTGTTTATTCTTCTATTAAGTTTGTGATAAAAAAATTTACTAAACTTATAATGAAGACTCCCCATAATGCGGACCAGAATCCATTGATTGTGAAAAAATCAAAAGCGCTGGCAACAAAATATAGTAAACCAATATTGATAAAAACAATAAAAGTTCCTAAAGAGAAGAGAATCAAGGGAAGTGATAAAAGTTTTAAAACTGGTTTGATAAGGGAATTTACAAGCCCTAACAAAGCACCAGCCTTTAGTAGGTTTAAAAAAGAAACTTCAAAAGTAATTCCAGAAATAAGCCAAGCCGCAACATAAATTGCTATGGCGTTACTAATAATGAGAAAAGAAATCTTTTTTAAAAAAGGCATTTATTCCGTTTCTAAGTAGTTTTTTATAAGCTCGTCCTTGCGAGATAACACAACTCTTAACAATCTAAACTTTAGCAAAAAGAACCTAAAAAGTCAATTGACTTAAATCACTTTTCATATTACAGTAAGGGGACGAAAAATCTTATAAATCAATGAAATTTAAACTAATTTCCAAATATAAACCAGCAGGAGATCAACCAGTGGCGATTGAAAAAATATCAGCTGGTTTTAAGGATGGAAAAAAAAATCAAACACTTGTTGGTGTAACTGGATCAGGTAAGACTTTTACAATCGCAAATGTTATTGAGAAAGTTCAAAAACCAACACTTGTCATTGCTCACAACAAAACACTCGCAGCGCAACTTGTAAGTGAATTTCGTCAATTTTTTCCTAATAATGCGGTTGAATATTTCGTTTCTTATTATGACTATTATCAACCAGAAGCCTATATGCCAGCACAAGATGTTTTTATTGAAAAAGATCTAGAAATTAATGAGGAAATTGATAAACTTAGACATTCTGCAACTGCCTCACTCATCTCTCGAAAAGATGTGATTGTTGTCGCCAGTGTTTCATGTATATATGGTTTGGGCTCACCAGAGTTTTATGAACAAAAAATTCTGACGCTAAATAAGAAACAAAAAATCGATAGAAAAGAAATCTTGAAAAAATTAATAGAACTACAATATTTAAGGAGTGATGTTCTGCTTAGAGGAAAGTTTCGATTGCACGGTGAAACTTTTGAAATTATGAGACCAGATAAGGAAGTTGTGATTCGCGTTGAACTTCAGAATGGAAAAATTATAAGGATGTACGAATATGATAATTTGACTGGAGAGGTTTTTGATAGGGATATGAAAACAGTATTTGTTTTTCCAGCAAAGCATTTTGTGGCACCAGATTCTGTAATGAAAAAATCAGTATCAGAGATAAAACAAGAAATGGAGGAGAGAGTTAAATTTTTTGAAGAGAAAGGCAAAATTATCGAGGCAGAGAGAATTAGAAGAAGGACAAATTTTGACACAGAGATGATTGAGGAAATAGGATATTGTAGCGGAATTGAAAATTATTCTTTATATTTAAGTGGCAGAAAAGCTGGTGAATCACCATACACATTAATGGATTATTTCGGTAAAGATTTTTTGACTATAATTGATGAATCCCATGTAACAATTCCTCAGCTTAGGGCGATGTATGGTGGAGATTTTTCTCGAAAAAAAAACTTGATTGATTTCGGTTTCCGATTGCCAAGTGCTTTTGACAATAGACCCTTGAAATTTGAAGAATTTGAAAAAAAGGTTAAGCAAGTTGTTTATATGTCAGCAACACCAGCTCAGTATGAATTGGATAAATCAAAAGGAAAAGTCGTTGAGCAAATTGTTAGGCCAACAGGTCTTATCGATCCTAAAATTGAAATCAGACCTTGTGAAAATCAAGTTAGGGATGTTGTAACTGAAATTAAACCTCGAACTTTGAAAAATGAGAGGGTTTTGATCACAACTTTAACCAAGAAAATGGCAGAAGACCTAGCAGAACACCTAAAAGAAGAGGATGGCTTAAAATCTGAATATTTGCACAGTGGTGTGGATACTTTAGATAGAATTAGAATTCTAGAAGAACTGCGCCTTGGGAAGATCGATGTTTTGGTGGGAGTGAATTTGCTACGGGAAGGATTGGATTTGCCAGAAGTTTCACTTGTTGCAATTTTAGATGCAGACAAAGAAGGTTTTCTAAGAAGTGAAACTTCACTTATTCAAACAATTGGAAGAGCTGCCAGGAATGTGAACGGAGAAGTTATTTTGTATGCTGATTCCATCACAAAATCTATGAAAAAAGCTATAGACGAAACTAAAAGAAGAAGGAAAAAGCAGAAGGCATTTAATAAAAAACACGATATCACTCCCAAAACCATTCAAAAAGAAATCAAATCAATTATGAGCAAAAATGGTGCCAGTGAACAGGACAAGTTTAAGGATCCAGTATTGAGATTTGAGTCTCCGAAAGAAATTAAAAAATATATTAAAATGAGAACCTTAGAAATGAAAGAAGCTGCAAAACAGATGGAATTTGAAAGAGCAGCTGTAATTCGTGATGAGATTTCTACGCTTAAAAAGAGGATTTTGAAAGTGTAGTTGTTTTTAAAGAGCTTTTATTTTTTAAAATAAATTATACCATAATGTACTTTAGTGTTTTTGGTTTGAAATTCTATTTTGGATAAATTGAAAATAGTGGCCTTTTAGTGTAATATATAAATACAAAGAATAAAAAGATTTTTCCTAAATACGAAAAATGAATTTTGATGTAAGTTTGATTAGATATCTTGAACAAGGGAATGCCTTTTTGGAAAGGTCTTATCTTTTTCGTGGCTTTAAGTTTATGTTAGCTTTTTATCTAATTTTGATGGTTGTCACAATTGGATTGATGTTATATGGTCTCGTTAAAGCCAATTATTGGAAGGTTCTTATGTCTGGATCTGAGCTTCCAAGTGCAAAGGGTCGTATGCAGGCAAGCTGGGAAAGATCCATTGAGAGACTGGAAAGTGATGAACCAAATAAATGGAAGGCTGCTATCTTGGAGCTCTCAGGTATGTTAAATGAAGTATTGGGAATCATTGGTTATGAGGGGAATCTTTTGGGTGAAAAATTGGAACAAATAAAATCATATCAATTAGATAATATTAGAGATGTTGTTGAAGCTAATAAGGTAAAAAACTTGATTGTTCAAGATGAGAATTTTGAAATCACAAAAGAAGAGGCAAAAAGAATAGCAGAAGTTTTTGCAAGGGCATTGCGTTTATTGGAAGCAATAGAATAATTTTTTATAAAATAATAACATCAAATGGAAAAGAAATTTCCAAAAGATTTTCTTTGGGGGGTTGCATATGCATCGCATCAAGTTGAGGGGAATAGCAAAGGGAATGATTGGTGGAATTGGGAGCAGCAAGGCAAGACTAGTGAGTCTTCTGGGTGGGCTTGTGATAGCTGGAATCGTTATCCTTTGGATAATGAATTGGCACAGGACTTGGGCTGTAATGCTTTTAGAATATCTTTAGAATGGTTTAGAATCGAACCTAAAAAAGGAGAATTTTCAGAATTGGGAATTGAACATTATCGAAAACTTCTGCAGGATATGAAAAAGAGGGGTCTTAAGAGAGTTGTTACTCTTTGGCATTGGACTTCTCCGATGTGGTTTGCGGAAGATGGTGGTTGGTCTGGTGAGAATGCAGTGGAACATTTTACAAGTTATTGTCAGAAGATAATGGAAGAGTTGGGCGACGAAATTGATCTGTTTATTACTATAAATGAACCAAGAATTGTTCTTAATAAGGGTTATCTTCTGGGAACTTTTCCACCTGGAAAGAAGAATCCCAAAGCCTTTTTAAGTGCTAGAAAGAATATGGTTAAGGCACATAGAGATTGTTATGATGTTTGTAAAAAAATTCAATCAAAAATCCCAGTTGGAATTACGCAATTTTGTAATATTTTTGAATATGTTAATCCAAAATCACCATTGTGGAATTTCACGAAGAAAATGCAAGAAAAATACAATTGGTATTTTCAAAATAAGATAGGTAAAAAACAAGATTTTATTGGCGTCAATTATTATTTTGGAATGGAGGTGTCTTTGTTTCCACCTTTTACTAAAATGAAAAATATTGAAAAAGAACTAACTGATATGGGTTGGGGTGTTTATCCAAATGGTCTTTTTGAATTATTAGTGTCTGCTTGGAAAAGATTTAAAAAGCCCGTATATATTTTTGAAAATGGAATTTCAGATGGAAATGATGAAAAAAGGACTGAATATATCAAAGTTCACACAGAAGCGGTCCGGGATGCAATTAGTCAAGGTGTTGATGTAAGGGGTTATTTTTATTGGTCTTTGTTGGATAATTTTGAGTGGCTTTTGGGTTATTCGAAAAAATTTGGGTTATGTGAAATCGACAAAGATACGATGGAGAGAATTCCTCGCAAATCATATTTTGAATATAGAAAAATGATTGCTAAATATAAAAATGAATCAGGTGTAAGAGAAGATAATATTAAAAAATAGAAAAAATGAATTGGGTTTTATTGGCAATTGGTGCTTATTTTTTACTCTCAGTTGAGTCAATTGCAAACAAATTTTTGATTTCAGGGAAGGTCGGAAGCTGGCGACTATATCTTTTTTATATAGGGTTGTTGTCGTTCACTAGTTTGATGTTTGCCCCCTTTGGATTGTATTGGCCAGGATGGGAAGTCGTGGGAATTTCTTTAGGAACTGGTGCAATTTTCTTTGGTTATTTGGCGTTTTTATTTTCTTCACTTAAAGGTTCAACTGCAACTAGAGTTTTTGTTTTAATTGGTGCAGTTGCAACAATAACAACATTTGTTTTTTCAAAAATGTTTTTGAGTGATAGTTTAACAATGAGCAAACTTTTTGCTGTTGTGTTGCTTTTGGGTGGAGGATTTTTAATTTCCTTTAAGATAAACGAAAAGAAATTATTTGCAGAATATAAAAAGGTAATCATTGCAGGTCTTTTATTGGGAATTTCCCTGGGAATGTTAAAATATACTTTTGATATTTTTGGTGCAATAGGCGGAACGGATTTGGAAATTTTTGTTAACGGATATATTTACACCAGAATGGGATCCGTGCTTATGGTTGTGTTTTTAATGTGTTTACCAACTTATCGAAATCATATTTTAGCGACATTTAAAAAGAAAAAAGGCAAAGAACACGCTTCTAATTTTATGATTGTTGTTGGAGTTAAAACGCTTTCAGGAATTGCAACATTTATGATGAATTTTGCTCTTTCAATTGGTGATCCAACAATTGTTAGTGCTCTAGCATCAGTACAATATTTGGGAGTTTTTATATTATCACTGCTCTTATCGAAAAAATTTGGTAATATTTTTGGAGAAAATTTTGAAAAAAAAGATCTTCTTTTCAAGACAGCAGGTGTTCTGTTGGTAATTTTTGGAATTTTTGGAATTTTTGTTTAGTTAGTTTTCTGAATTTATTATAAAAATTAAAAATTAAAAATGTTGATTCTAAGGTTGATTTTAAAAGTTTTATTGAAGGTTTTCTATTTACTTTTTATTTTAGCAGCTATTGTGCTGATTATTTTTAATTGGCCAGTTCAGAGCAAGAATGAAGATATGGAGTTTGGAGTTTCTTTTTCTGATGTGCAAGCAACAGCGCTTGAGTTGGATTGGAAAAAAACATATGTTGAGATTTTAACCGATCTTCAACCTAAAAAAATGAGAATAGCTGGTTATTGGTCAGAGATTGAAAAAGAGCCAGGAATTTATGATTTTTCAAATCTTGATTTCCAAATAGACGAAGCTGAAAAATATGGGACAAGTTTAGTTCTTGCGATGGGAATTAAAGTTCCTCGTTGGCCAGAGTGTTTTATTCCAGAAATGTATGCTGAGGGAGAAAATGACAAACCTCTTTCGAAAAAAGTTCTGCGAGAAGATGCAGTTTTGAAATTTGAAGAGGCTTTGGTGAACAGATATAAAGACCGTAAAATAATTGAGATGTGGCAAGTTGAAAATGAGCCATTTTTGCCATTTGGACATTGCATAGAAGGAGCACTAGATGGTCAAATTGTGGAAAGAGAGATAGCTCAGGTGAAAAAAATGGATAAGACGAGAAAAATAATGACAACTGATAGTGGAGAGCTTAGTCTTTGGAGGGAGGCGGCTAGTAGGGCTGATGTGTTTGGAACCACGATGTATCGGATTATCTATAAGGATTCAAAATGGTATGATGGATATGTACATTATCCGATTGGTCCAAATTTTTTCAGAGTGAAAGCTAAATTGATTGATAAATATGTTAAATCTGAAGATATTGTGATTTCTGAATTGCAAGGAGAGCCTTGGGGTCCGGGATGGATAAAAACGATGCCAATTGAAGAGCAATATAAGTCTATGAGTCCTGAAAAGCTGGTTGAAATTGCAGATTTCGCTCGAAAGACAAAGTTTAAAGAAACTTATGTCTGGGGAGTAGAGTGGTGGTATATGTTAAAAGAACAAAGGCAAAATGAAGATATGATCAAAGCAGCAAAGAAAGTGATCACCCAAAGGGAGGGAAAACAAAAATAAAAAAAGAAACAAAAACAAAAATAAAGGAACAAACAAAAACCCTACAGTTGTGGGGTTTTTGTTTGTTTTGAAATGCGACAAAAGCTGAAATTTAGTATATTTTTCTTGACAAAAACTTAATAAAGATGTATAATTAAAATAGTACATTGAGTTATTAAACAACCTTTCCGATGCTGGATGGTATTGGATGGTAAAAGACAGTTTTTTTAAAAAGGAGATGGATGGAATGGATATTAAAGAAAGACCTCTGACTTTTTTGGTTATTTTTGCTTTGTTACTTGGGTTATCAATGTTTTTCTATCTTTCTTTCAACGCAAGAGAGAAGGAGGTTAATCTTTATAATAACCTAAAAGAAAAAGGGGTAGCTTATTTGAAGAAACATCCTCAGTATGAGGAGGTAGTCTTCTTATTGAAAAAGGGGTATGAAGAAAAACCAGCGGATTTGCCCCTCCGCAAAAAAAAATATTCAAAAGTTTCTCTTGGCCTTAAGCTAATGCTGAGAGACGCTAATTTTCCAGATCTAACAAAAAGTCTTCTGGCGGTTTGTTCGAAACCAGAAGATTTTAGTAGTATGTCGATTTGGAAAAATAACCTCTTGCTAGAGACCAATACATTCTTGAGGTTAATTAAAATAGATAAAGAACTGGGCTTAGCCATTCGGGAGAAAGATGTCGTTCGAATGGCAAAAGTCTCTTCGAAGTATCATTTCGAATTCAAGGATCCAGAGGAGGTCATCCGTCTGGTGGGCTATATTCTTCCGTCGAGAAAGACGGCAAAAAGAATATAGTTTTTTATCCCCCCATTTCTAACAGGAAGCGGGGGGTTGTTTTTTAATAAACAAAAAACCGAGAGTTAAATCTCGGTTTTCTTCTGTTTAAGAATTCTATTCAAACCTCTTCATTCATAATTTTACTGAAGTTGATATTTACATCTTGTATCCATTTGCCTGCATTGGCGTCTTTGCTACAAGCAGAGCCACATTTCCACAGAACCATCTCTTCAGGAGTGTCTACATCTGTTTTTACAAGTCTCTCGAGTCTTCCGCCTACAGTATCAACTGCATCTTGAGGGCTATTAAAACAAGTATGTCCGTCAGTTCCCATATTAGCTCTTATTCCACGGTAACCCCAGTAATTATAACAATTTTTTCCATTTAGAACTGGAACATGTTTTCCAAAACCACTCTCTTTCATTGCAATTCCTACCAGAAATGCTGCAACAGTGCGATCTTTTTTTGCTATTATTGGAGCCATTTCTTCCATTGGTGTTCCATTTAAGATTTCTCTAATTTCTGTTTCTAGCTCTTCTGTTTTTATGTTATCGAATTTTTTTAATGCATCAAGAACAAAATTATCTAATTCCTCGTCGAATTGTTTCGCAATTTTTTCGTCTTTTGCCCCCAAAACAATTGATTGTGCTTTGACTGTTTTTTCTGCGCTTGCTGTGTGTATGTCTGCCAATTCTTCAGCAATAGCGTTATTTCCTTTGTAATTTATTGAAAATACACTAGCAGTTGTCATCACGAGAAGTATTGCCATTCCTGTTGCGAAGGTTTTGGTATGCAAGAATGATCTTCGCCAATCAAATCCCCAAAAAGAAACAGGTGTCTCTTTTGGGTCTATTTCGCACTCCAAAGGAGTCTTTAATGTTGTGTTGAAAAAAGGTATATCATGAACATATTTTTTTGAATAAGACAGTTGATTTTCTGGCGCTATGTCAATTCTCTTGAAATGATTCTCTGGAGCAATTTCATCAATCAAATTTACTTTTTTAATTTCAAGTGCAGTCCAACAGCCTTTTTTTATTGCAATTTTTTTGGTATCACTAATGCATTTTTTGTTAACTCCATCAACAAAAAAATCTCTCTTGAATTTGGACAAGAAGATTGTTTCTCCAGAAATGGAGCTTTTCAATTGCCTAACCTTTTTTTGGGCCCTCTTTGGATCATCAAATAGAAATCGAAAATCCGGTTTATTATATTTGTCGGTAATGCAATATAGAGTTTTTTTTATTTTCATTTTTCGTTTTTTGGTGCTTTATACTGCAAAAAAACAAATAAAACACCAGACAAGACATGCTCTGAATAACTTATTTTTATTCTAGATGATTCAAGAGAAGTGTCAATATTGTCAAATTATAATTTTAGTGTTCTAAATTTTCAAATATTCAATTTTGTTGTAGAAAATTGAGACATCAGCTATCCATTTTTGGACGCTTTGAGGCGAATGGGTTGCACAAGATGAGCCGCATTTCCAAACTGTCATTTGAGATGGTTTTGTTCGCCCAGCTTCTATAGATAGTTTTGAAAGTCTTTTGCCAACAACTGTGATAGCTTCTTCTGGGTTTGAAAAACAACTATATCCTCCACTGGTAGGATTTGTTTTTCCTTTGAAACCCCAATAATTATAGCAGTTTTTGCCATTTTTCTTTGGAGAATAGACTCCAAATTTACTTTCTTTAAAAGCAATTCCCACAAGAAAAGCTGCCACTGTTTTTTCTTGTTTAAGAATTGGATCAATCATTTCTTCCATTGGAGTATCAGTCAGTATATTCGAGAGTTCTTTTCTTAGAGCTTCATGTGCCTCTTCTTTTTCGGTCAATAAAGTTTCTAAGATTGTTTCTTCTGTTGAGTCAAAAAGTTTGTTTTCACAAAAAGATGGAATGAAATTTATTTGAGATTCTCTGCTGTTTTTTGCTATAAATTCAGGATTGCAAACCGAGGTAATCTTTATTTCTGTTGTTTTGTTTTTCGCATAAACAGAAGGTATTGTTTTTTCTGACATCTTTTCAAAAAGATTTTTTGGTTTTTGCAAGAAATTAGGTTTATCAAGGTTTTTATTATGTGCTAGGCACAAATAAAAAAAGCCACAAACAAGAAATGTGGTTCCGATTGATATTATTTTGAGACCCCTTTTTCTTTGGATAATAGCTTTTCTAAAAAAGCTAACCGATTTAGCAGTTAATTCTGCACATCGTTTCATTCATTAATTTGAATAATTAGGACCCCATAAGCGATTCTCTGAGGCAGCCGTTCATTTTATTTACTAGGCTTTTCTGAGCAATTCTTTTTTATCAAACATTTTTTATTTTACAGTTCCGAAAAGACTTGTCAAGTCGGAAAAAATATGATAGAGTCTTTCTTGTAGCGAACAATATGTTTTGGCCCGTTCGTCTAGTGGTTAGGACGTCAGGTTTTCATCCTGGTAACAGGGGTTCGATTCCCCTACGGGCTACACAGAAAAAAAGACACTTCTTCGGAAGCGTCTTTTTTCTTTTTTATTAGTTTGTAGGGGAATAGAACAGGTAGCAATGATCCCCCAACTAGCGGAAATTTCTTTTTTTATGTCATTCCCGAGAAGTCAGGAAATTATTAAGCTAAATAATAAAAAAATAAAAAGAACTGAGTCACGGCACCGAATTAAAAAATCAGGCTACAAATATATTAAAGAATAAAATTAAAACTTGATTACAAAATAACAAGAATTACGCTGTTTGATTTTTGTATTTTAAAAGAAAAAGTTTGAGTTACCTGTCTGAGCCAGTATGGGCAAGCAAATTCGGATCAGTGCGATATATAGCACTTGCATATGCACCGTAACAATTTTAAACCTTTGAGCCAAAATTTTTCCAAATCAAACTTAAAAAACTCCTTTGTAACTGAGAAATGGCCTTGTCTTTGATTATTATCCCAATCATATTTTCAAATGATATAAATGCCACAGTGTCATCAACTACCAAAAGGTCTGTCTCATGTTTAAATCCTTTCGGCAAGAATTTTCTTTTAATAAACTTTTTATAAGTCTCATTGTTCAGAGCCTCAATAGGGCTATCGATTTTCTCTATTAGACTATAGAGCATTCCGCCGTTATTATATAGTGACATTAACAAATCGTGATTTTCTTTGGTTGAGAATAATTTAAAAAAATTTTCTGGTGAAAATATGGAATGGATGTTTTTATGAGTGTTGAAAATTTGTCTATAAACTTCTTTGATTCCATCTTTGCCTTCATAAAAACTAATGCCAGGTTTTTTAAAGGAGGAAAGAAATAATGATTCTAACCCAGGGATGATATTTTCTATAGTTTTTCTTTTAAGCTCAAGTACTTTTTTTTCTTGATCTAAAATTCTAGTCAACTTTTTAGGATTTTCCGCACAATAAAAAATCCTTTTTTTTTCTGCTGTTTTATACAACATCCTTTTGTTTAGCAGACACTCAATATATTCATAAACAGTGGTTCTTTTTATGCTAGTTTTGCGTGAAATCTCAGTAATGGTACCTTTGCTCAACTTCAAAACGGCCAAATAAACATCTATTTCTTTTTCTTTTAGCCCTAGAGCATTTAAATTTTCTTTGAAATTATCCATAAGGAAATATTAGTATATTTAGTAAAAAGTGTCAATGGATTTCGTCACATAAACTAAATAATTAGGAATATGTTAATTAAATTAGTCTAATATAAGGCATTTATTTATGATATATTGACGCATAATGTGGGCGTATATTTGTTTTGGTGTATGATTATTTGTTATGGATAAGCCATAGAAATATGCGATGTCCATTGTATCTTAACAATTCAATAGGAGGGTTATTGTTATGAAAATAAATCCGAGAATTACCCAGCGATTTATTAAGGAGATAAGACAGCAATCTGACATAAGACATGTCGAATTTAACATAGGAGGTAGGGTTGTTATGATAGATGTTTTTAGAAATGTTTTTCCTCCTCAGGCGAGTAGTAGTGTTAGTTCAAGGTGTCTTTTTGAAGAGTTGGGTGATTTGATTGGCAAATTAGTTGCGGACATAGGTTGTGGCACTGGTATTGAGTCGATTATGGCCATACTAAGTGGTGCAACGCATGTAGATGCAAGTGACATAAGCGCCAATGCTTGTTCTTGTGCAGAACATAATATTGAGCTTAATGGTTTGAAAAACAAGATCAATGTGTATAAGGGTGATTTATTTTCTGGATTGCCAAAATGTAAGTATGACTTAATTATTGCCAACCTGCCTATTGTAGATTTTCAACCGGTGATTAAGGACGATGTTACTAATGCACTATATGATCCGGGTTGGATTTTGCATGAACGTTTGTTTGTCGAGGGCAAGAGATATCTTAAAGAAAAAGGTGAAATATTATTCACACATGCCAATCTGCAAAGTGCTGAAGAAGCAGATGTAGCTAATGATTTTCGCAAAATGGAACTCTTGATAGCAAACAATGGATATCGTATAGCAAAGAAGTCAGAGCGATATGATTTAGGATATCAATGGAATACTTATCTCATAATTATGATATGATGATAAGTACCAGAAACATTTTTAACAAGGCACGCCCCGAATGGGAAACGGCCTTTTTATTGTTTTATGAGAAATTATTACAACAATTACAATCATTTTTATTTTATGCTAAAATTAAACCATAACAATTAAAACAATCATCAACCTAAAGGTAATTTTAATCATATTTATCCTTTAAACCAAAAAAGGGGAGTGATAATTTTTAAATTTAAAATTATGAAATCAAAAAAAATTGTTTTTTTATTCCTTAGTATGATTGTTTTATTTTCACTAAGCACTTTGTTTGCATTAGCTGCTGAGTTTAGATTTGCTCCTGAGGGTCAAAATGTCAATGTCAATAAAAATGAAACTGTAAAAAATCTTTATACTGCAGGTAATGTTATTTCCATTGATGGAGAAATTCAAAGTGATTTATATACAGCAGGAAATGTGATCACTGTTGAGAGTAATGTTGAAAATAATTTTTCTGGTGTTGGTGGAACAATTATCATAAAAGGCGATGTTGGAAATAATGTTCATATCGCAGGAGGAACTGTTATTGTGCAAGGGGAAATAATGGAAGATTTGTTTGTAGTCGGTGGAAATGTCTTGATAGGAAAATCAGCAAAAGTGGAGGGTGATCTTGTTGTGGCTGGAGGAATGGTTGATATAGAAGGTCCAATTAAGGGGAGTGTTTTTATTGGTGGTGGTGATGTTAATATTAATAATAAAATAGGAGGACAGGTTAAGATTACGGCTGATATTTTAAAAATAGGTGAGTTTGCTGAAATTGAAAAAAACATAAAATACACTTCTTCAAAAAAAGCAGAGATTCATAGAGATGCTAAAATATCAGGAACAATCAATTTTAATCAAAAAGCAATAAAAACGATTGATAAATCTTCGGTGGTTAGTGGATTTTTTGCCATCTTGGCTACTTTTTTGTTATTGAAAATAGCAACTGGAATTGTGGTTGGTTTGGCATTGGTATATTTCTTCAAAAACATTATAAAGAGTATTGTGAAGAAGGGCTTGAATAATGTAGGGGCAAATGTTGGTATGGGAATTGCTGTTTTGTTTTTAACCCCAGTTGTGGGAGTTATTTTAATCATCTCAATTGTTGGTGTTTATCTTGCGGGGTTAATCTCAATTTTATATGTTTTGTTGATAATGTTATCCTCGGCAATAGCAAATATAGTTTTTGGAAGTTTGCTGTTGAAAGTGTTAAAAAAGAAAGAGGAATATTCTGTTGGCTGGCAAGAAGTGATATTTGGTGTAATCGTTTTGAAAATTGTCTGGTTCATACCTTTTGTTGGATGGTTGTTATATGCAGTTTTTATGTTAATCAGTATGGGGGCTATTTCTAGTTTGATTTATAAAAGTTTTGTAAAAAAATAATTTCGTTTTTCTTACTTATTATAAATACACGCTAAAGGGCGTGTATTTATTTCTGTTAATTTATTGACTATATAAATTCAAACTGCTAGATTGGTACTGAAATAAAAAAAGTTCTTTTACATTTGGAAACGAATTAATTAAGATTCGTTTTTTTCTTAGTTTCACAAAAACTGAAGGAGGTTATAGCAAAAACTTTATCTTTAAAAAGCATAAAAGAGAAATGTTCTCTAGTGGAAGTTGTATAAATAGAATGATTTTATAAAATTTATCTAGGAGGATTGTAGATGCGAAAACCACGAGAAATTTTAGAGAGAGCTTTTTCAGTTGCAACAAGATATTTGGCCTGGAGGTGTATCGTTGCTCAGCAGAAGCGAGGCGGTATCGAGGAGTATTTAACACGCAAAGAGGTCTTTGTCAGAGATGGTCACTTTGTTTATACAAAAGGAGGGCATGGTGATATTTATGTGAATATCAAAGCTCTTAATGTTGCAGAATTAATCCCAGTTGCAATGAGAATGGCCTATGAGATTCACATCTCAAGACTTGAACCAGATGTTATTGTCGGAGTGCCATTTGGAGCTGATATATTGGCTTCGCAAGTGGCGCTTTTCTATTCATTTTTTTCGGAAAGAGAGATTCTGAATCTCAAACTGATAAAAGGTGAAAATGGTAGTTTCTTTTGGTACAAGAATGCCAAGGAGAAAGTTAGGGGAAAAAATATCATTCTAGTGGAAGATGTAATAAATACCGGAGGAAGTTTGGTTCGTTGCGGAGAGTTTATCCGAAATTCTGGTGTTTGTGAATTGGTGTGTTTCGTTGTTTGCGACCGCTTAAGTGATAAAAATCCTGGTTTGTTTGTTTTGGGAGAAAAATTTAAAGCAGACTACACTGATGCGTTGATCTCGGTGGAAGCAAAGAACTATAGTGTGCTAGAAGGGGCTGACCCAAGAGAGTATTGTCCTTTTTGTAAAAAAGGGAGGGAAATAAACACAAGTATCGGTCATGGGGGAGAATTTCTTTCAAAAATGAAAAGAGAATCCCCAGATTTCCATACTTGGATAACGGGTGAAGTAAAAAATTAAGATTTTTTCCACAACCAAAACTAGAAGGAGATTGAAAATGGAATCAAGATCGAAAAATAAATCACGCGATGATGTAAAAATAATCTTCCCAGTCGATGTTCCAACACTGAGAGAAGCATATTCTCTTATGGAGGAGGTTCATCACTCAATCACAATGCCAAAGTTTGGTTTGGAAATCATTAACAATGTTACACTTCCTATGGCAATTAATGTGGCGGAAGATTTCGGGATGAGATGTTTTGCTGATGTTAAGTTGATCGACATCCCAGAAACAATTTTTGGTGCCGCCAAAGGTATAACAAAGCAGGCATTGAATGGAATGGATTATTTTAATGTGATGGCTCTTGGTATGGAAAAAATGATGGCCAGAGCTGTTCAAGGAAGGGACGAACAGGCTAAAAGTCTTGGCATCAAACCGCCCAGAATTATTTCCGTTCATTATCTCACCAGCATGGATATTCCACAGCTTCAAAAAGCCGGGATACAGCCTCCTCCTGGAATGACTTTTGATTCCAATGCAGAAAAGATGCGTTGGTTTACAATAAAACTCGCGCAGATGTCTGTAAATGCGGGTGTGGATATATTATTGACTTCAGCACAGGAGGCTCGTTGCCTCAATGCAGAATTTCCGAATAAAGAAATCTGGTCGCCAGGAATCAGGATGCCATGGGATCCACCTGATGATCAAAAAAGGACAATGTCTCCAGGCGAAGCTTATCAAAATGGTGTGAGAGGCTTCATTATCGGAAGACCTATCCGTGAGCCAAAGGGTGGAAAAACTAGGCAAGAAGTTATTGATGCTATTTATGCTGATATAGATAGCGTTGGTTGAAAATCATCTCAAAACATTAAGAAGATAAACCAGTCACATTAAAGTTTTCTAAAACATATGTGATTGGTTTTTTATTTTGTAAAAAAGAAAAATATTTAAATAAAAAGAAACTAAAAACCAACTCTTTCTTTATTTACACAAACTAGATATAATAAAAGAGTAATAAATTAAGAAGAAATATGAAATTTAATTATAACAAAAAACTTCCAACCATTTCCGCTTGGATTTTTTTTGTCAGTAGCGTTTTGATTTCAAGTGAAAATTTCAAGAATTTATATCATCGATTTTTTGAATCTTATTTTATTATCTTCTATTTTGCTTTTGCTGTTTCTTTGGCAGCACTAATTTTTTTTTGGGAAGAAAAAAAAATAACAACAAAAAGATTTTTTCTTTTTACACTGGCTCCAGAAATTGCTCTTCTAGTTGGCACTCAAACTGAGCCAGGGATGCACTATGTTTTTAATATTCTGATTGCAGTTTGGATTTTTGCATTGGGATATTCGTTGATAATCAAAAGACATAAAAAAAATAATAAAAAAAAGAAAGAACTTGTTATTGAGAACAAAACTGAATCAAAAAAAACGGTTCTTATGTTTGTGGCAATTTTTTTGACGACTGTTATTTCTGTTCATTTTTTATTTAGTATTTTTGATTTAGACAAAGAAGCTTATTCAGATGAAAGACTTTGGACTTATAGTGGCGAAAATCGCATTGAAGATTATTGGAAAAATGTGAAAGCTCGAGATTGGATCAAAACGCGTCCAAGTGATAAACCGGGAGTCACACTAGCTATTATTTCTGGCATTGGACTCATCTGGGAAACTCCTTCTGAATTTTTTAACAATGCATATAACAAACAAGCTCTTTTGCATATGCTTTTTGTAATGCGTTTACCAGTGGTTATTTTTGATACGCTAATATTACTAGTTTTCTTTTTTGTTATTAAAAAACTCACAGAAACAAGAACGGCACTTGCTGCAACAGCGTTTATTGCTTTATCGCCAATTTTAATAGGGATAAGTCAAATTATAAATCCAGATGCGCTTATTTATGTTTTTATGCCACTTTCCTTGCTTTGTTATTTGGTATATGACAGAAAAAGTAGTCTTTTTTGGTTATATCTAAGTGGAATTTTTTTGGGATTGGGATTGTTGACTAAATATATTTCCAATTTACTTATTATTTTCTTTTTCTTTTCTATTTTTACAAGTTTTATTTTGAAAGAAAAAAAAGATAAGAAGATAGCAACTTTTATTCGTGAAAAATTACTTGATTATGCAACTTTAATTTTTATTGCAATCACAGTTTTTTATATTTTTTATCCGGGTACCTGGGTTAAATTAGATAGGATATTAATTGGCACGATTTGGAGTGAACCTTTTTTGCCAATTTGGAAATTTTTTGTGCTTTTTATCGCCTTTGTCATCGCTGATTTGATATTTTTGAAATCCCGTATTATTGGTTGGATACTTGAGATAAAAAGAAAATTCCGTTTTTTGATTTTATTATTTGTTCCAATAACTTTTCTTTTAGCTAGTTTATTTGCTTTTTGGAATACCTATCAAGGAATGTCGGTGATTGATTTTCAAGCCGGATTATCTTCCCCAAAATCATATTGGAGAGATGCTTCTTTCGGCTCTATACAAGCTTTCCTTGCAGGTTTCTATGTTTTGTTATTTTCTATATCACCAGTAGCTTCGCTTGGACTATTGTCTGGTCTCTTCTTGTCAATCTGGAATATACTAAAAAAGAATATCTCTTGGAGAGTTATCGTCTTTTGGCAAATCAGTCTTTTTTGTATTATTTATTATGCAGGCTCTGGATATAGTTTGGTTGGTCCAATCATTCGCTATCAAATAATTATTTATCCGCTTGCATTTGTGCTTTCTGGAATCGGAATTATTTGGTTGGCAGAAACCTTGGCTGAGCAATTTTTCAAAAAAAGCAAATATCAAAAAAAAGTATTTTCCGGGGGAGCAATTTTATTAGTGATAATTTTCCAAATTTTTACTTTATGGAATATTAAACCTTTCTTTTTTAGTTATAATAGTGAGCTTCTACCAGAACCCTTTATTATTAATCCAAAAGATATGGGTGATGGAAACTATAAGGCAGCGGAATTTCTTAACTCAATGCCTGATGCGCAAAAACTTAATGTTTGGTCAGACAATGATGGTGTCTGTGCTTTGTTCGTAGGTAAGTGTACTAGTACAATTAGTCGTTCTAAATTTATCAAAGAGGGCCCATATTTTGATTATTATATTATTTCAAATGGTCGCAAAGAACGCTCAACACGCACAATATTACATAGATTAAGCGGAAACAAAAACTATAACTTCAGACTTGATCGTTTATATGAAACGCCAGATTTTTTGTTTGAAATTACTCCAGGAAACAGAAAAGAAAATTTTATTAGAGTTATTGATGGAGATGCGGTAGTTGTGTATGAGAAAGAGAATTAAGAGCGAAAATTTGTTTGCTTTATAAAAAACTCTCTAATTACGAGAGAGTTTTTTTGTTTTAAAATCTTTTAAATATAGGGGTAAGACAAATAACCCAGCTAGTAGTTGAATCGTTCTGCTGAGCAAAACCACCACAATGGCAGTACTGGAAGTGACGCCAAAAATTCCAAAAAAAGTAATGTATGCCCACTCTTTCACTCCAATATTTCCAATACTAATAGGAATCGAAGAAGCTACGCTTACAAAAAAAATAACACTAAGATAATTCAACCATCCAAGTTCGATGCCTACGGATAAAAATAAGACATAATTTGCAGCAGCTAAACCAACAAAAGAAAAAATAATTGACCATAAAATAGATTTAATAGCGATTTCTGGTTTGCGGTAGGAAATTATTTTATGGAAATAATCTTTGATTACGACAGGAAGAAACTTTAATAAATATTGGAGTTTGTTATTGTGAAAATATAAAATAAAAAGCAACGAAAAAATCAAAAGCATTAACATAGATCCTATTATGTAGAGATAAATACCATATTGTTTTTGAATAAAGATATTTACAAGTCCAAATAAGACAGACAGAAATAATAAACTTAGAAGTCCTGTAATCCTATCAACTATGACCGTACTTGAGCTTTCTTTGAATTTTTTAGTTGGTTTTCCGAGTTCATATGACCTGAAAGTGTCACCACCTATAACAGATGGAAAAAAATTGTTTAAGAGCGTGCCAAATAAATAAGTCTTGATAAAGAATAAAGAGGAAAAGGAAAATCCTTCAAAACGAGAAATGATTTCCCATTTACGAGCAGAAATAACTATTCCTGTTAGATAAAAAAAGAGAAACCAAAAAAGAAAAACAATCTTAACTTGGTAGATTGTCGAAATAACATCTTCCCAGTTTATGGAAAGAATTAGCCACACAACGAGAGAGGCGCTTACAACTATTTTTGCAAACTTAACAAGATTTTTTTTGTTCATTAAATTTTCTGATAGAAGTTGAGGTATTTTTCTGCTACCCGAGACCAGCTCATAGCGGTTGCAATTTTTCTACTATTTTGACCAAGGCGAGAACATTCTTCTGGGTTTGCAATTAAGAGGCTAAGTTTTTTTGCAATATCATTGGCATCCTTCATTTTTATGATAAACCCATTTTCTTTTTCATTTACCAATTCTTCGGCTCCGCCAGTTGATGTCATTAACACCGGCAACCCAGCTGACATGGCCTCTAAAAGGTTATTACTCATTCCTTCGTTAAGAGACGGCATCACAAAAACATCTGCTTTGTGATAAATCCCAGGGGCTTCTTTTTTCGTATAATTTCCTGTGAATGTAATTTTTTTTTCAAGTTTCAATTTTTTCGTCTGTTCTTTTAGTTCTGCCATTGCATTTCCTTCACCACCAGCGAGGATCATTTTTGCCCAAGGATATTTTTGTTCAATTTTTGAAAATGCTGAGATTGCATAATTAAATCCTTTTCTCTTGGTTAGACGAGCAGCACATAATATTATAAACTCTTTTTCTTTATCCCTAATAGTTCTTTTTCCTGGAGTGTAATAGTTGGTGTCGACACCATTTGGTATTTCTCGGAAATTTTGAAGAGGAGAGCTTTTTTGGGCAAGACTGGTTAGATCCTTGCTGTTGCTAATTGAGAAATTTGCTTTGCTCCAAATTAAACAAGCCAAAGGGCGGATAAATGTATAGATAAAATTGAAGCGGTCGTTATATCCAGGAACATCTGACCCTCGCAAAGAAACAATATAAGGGATTTTAAATTCTAATTTCAAAAGAAAAGACAGAAAGCCACAAGGAACAGTAAAAAAACTGTGAGTTAGATCATATTTCTTCTTCTGAACTAACTTTCTAGAGAAAAAATAGGCACGCCAAGAATAGACTAACAAATCTTTTTGAGATTGAAAATCTAATTTATCTGGATTTTTCCCGATAGGAAGGCGATATATTGTGATATTATTCCCAATTCTTTCTATTTCTTTTTCATTTCCTATTGCTGATGTTACTAGATCAACTTCTATATCATTGTGCTTGGAATATTCTTTCAAAAGATTCATTGTTGCATTTGCTGCACCCCCACCAAGTGGCGGATATTCATAATTTAGAAAAAGTATTTTTTGCATAACAGCGTAATGAAGTTTAAAAATGCAATGACGAGCTTCTTTTTTTGCATTTAAGCTAAGAAGGTCAATTATTTCAATATTTTTATTATATAGAATAAAGTGGTTTTATACAATTCAGGTAATTTATTGATATATTTTCTTAATATCAAATTCCAAAGAACCTGTTATAATTAAATTGTTTTATTAATTAATAGCTATGAGCTACAAAACTGAGGCCATCATCTTGGACGCTAAAGAATGTCGAGAATATGACAGAATTTACACTATTTTTTCCAAAGAGAGGGGAAAAATCAGTGTTATTGGAGTTGGAACAAGAAAACCAAAAGCCAAGCTTGCATCAGGACTAGATTCTTTAACTAAGAGCGAGTTGTTTATGATAAAATGTCGAGGCTTGGATAGAGTGACAGGCGTTTTAATAGACGATCAGTATCAAGAAATAAAAAAAGACTATGAGAAGATAATTCTGGTTCGCAGAACCATAAGAATATTAAACAAGCTTTTATTGGAAGGTGAAAAATGTGAAGATATTTACATGGCATTTTCTTCCTTTCTGGACATTGTCGAAAATTCGAAAATCAATAAAGAAATAAATGACAAACAAAAAATTTCTTTTGCTCAATTGGCTTTGTTTTGGAAGGGAATTGCTTGGCTTGGAGCAGTACCTTCTTTATATCACTGCGTGGATTGTAGAAAAAAAATAAAACAAGATGACAAATTTATCTTCTCAGTTCCAACTGGCTTGAAGTGCCAAGACTGTTTTGGTGACAAAGAAAGTAACTCTTTTTATATAAGTGCAGATGCAGTTAAGTTGCTACGAATTTTTTTAAAAGAAGATCAAGGGGTACTAAAGAAAATCAAAGTGCAAGAAAAAACCTTAGCAGAACTTTTTTATATTACTAAATATATTCTTTCTTATATGACAGAAGGTAAAATAATATTTTAACTTTTGGGCAAATTGTTTTTATGCTATAATTAGCAAACAAAATGATGAAAATAGAACTAAAATTAAAATAAAAATAAAATGGCTTTAGAAGATCTTTCGAAAAAACTTTATAAAAAAAAGGATGAGCTCAAAAATAGAGAGTTAGACGAGGATGTTTATGATGCTAGTGATATAAATCAAGCAAAAGACGGATTTGAAACCGTTGAAGAGGCGATTGTAAAAACTCAAGGGAAAAGAGATGTCACTGAAGAACAGCAAGAAATTCAAAAAAGAAAGATGCTTGTTTTTGGAGGTATGTTTTTATTGATCTTACTGGCCATTTTTGCTGTAGTTTTTCTTTATTTTAAATTTATAGGTGGTTCTTTTCTTGAAGAGAAAGTAGAGATAAGCATCTCTGGGCCAGAAGAAGTTAGGAGCGCGGAAGATGCAGTCTATACCATTAGAATTGAAAATTTTAATCGAGTTGCTTTGCAAAATGTGAAAATAGATTTGAATTATTCAGAGAGTATGGTTATTCAAGAAAAACCATATATTCAAAAAGAGGGATTTAAAGCATCCAGGATTACGATTGGAGATGTAAAAGCGAGAGAAAAAAAAGAATATGAAGTGATTTTTAAACCTTTCGGACCAAGAGATCGTCAGGTGTTTCTAAATAGTACAGTTCGATATCAACCAACTAATTTCAGTAGTTTATTCGAAAAGTCTGATCAAAAAAGCATTGTTATTAAGTCATCTCCAATTTCGATTACTTTAATTCCGGTCAAGAGTGCTGCAAGTGGAGAAACTGTCCATTTAGATGCGATTATTAAAAACAATAGCGAAATGGAGTTTGAAAATCTAGAATTAAAATTGGACTATCCAGAAGGATTTACCTTTGAAGCTAGCGAGCCAAGTCCTTTTCGTGATAAAAGTGTTTGGCAACTCGAAAAGTTTGGCGGCAAGGAGCAGTTTAAAATTGGAATAGATGGAGTGATTGAAGGAGTGCCAGATGCTCTGAAAAGTTTTAAAGCAGAGTTGGGACAAAGAAGGACGGATAATGAAATGCTTGTTTTTACTGAAAACGAAGGTGTTATGAAGATGATTTCAAGTAGGGTAGAGATTAAACAGGAAGTTTCTAGTGACAGTGTCTATCCTGGGGGAGAAATAAAGTTAAATATTCGATTTAAGAACACCTCTGAAGTTCCTTTAAGAGATCTTATTTTAGTTCAGCATCTTGATTCAAGAGTTATCCTAAAAGATAAAGTACTTGTCTCACAGGGATATTATGACAGTGAAAACAATACTATAATTTGGAAGGCATCTCAAGTGCCAGAACTGAAACTACTGATGCCTGGAGAAGAGGGAATTGTTAGAGTGGAACTACCAATTATTCCTGAAGTTCCAATGACTAATGAGAGTGATAAGAATTTTTTTGTCAGTGCTTACACGGAACTTGAAAGTTTAGACATTGATTCTCCTTTGTGGCAAAACAAGAAAATTAGATCAGCTGTTAAAAAGGTTTCAATTAATTCAAAATTGCTTATAGAAGTGGAAGGGGCATATGATAGCGAGGAATTGCCAAATAGTGGGCCAACACCTCTTGTGGTTGGCAAGGAGACAACATTTACTGTTTATTTCAAGATAAAAAATACATCAAATGATCTTAAAAATGTAATTTTAACAACGAAATTTCCTTCTGGAATTATTTGGAAAGATAAATATATCCCGGGTGATGCTGGAATGGAGTTTAATTCAAGGACAAATGAAATGAAATTGGTGATTGGATCTTTGGAGGCAGGAACAGGCTTTATTTCTCCTACAAAAGTGTATGCTTTTCAAGTAGGAATCATTCCATCAGCAAATCAACTTGATAGAAGAGTTTTTATTCTTAATGATTTAAAGACTACAGCAGTCGATACTTTTTCTGGGAATGATGTTTCTTATGATTTTAGGGAATTGGAATTGTCACAAATAAAGGATGTTGATATCACAATTTTGCCCAGTCAATAATTTGTTGACAAAGAGCTATAAAACTGGATAATGAGAGGGAATGAATCAATAAAATAAGTATCTTAAGAATATGTTAATAATAAGAGATAGTGGTTTTTGTGAATCAAGAATTGGTAAAATAGAAACTAAAAAAGGAGTTGTTGACACTCCTTTTTTTATGCCAATAGCAACAAAAGGTTCAATTAAGCATATTTCTCCAGAAGAAATAGAAAAAATTGGTTTCCAATTAGTTTTGGGAAATACTTATCATCTTTGGTTGCGTCCAGGTGATGAATTAATCAACAGGGCTGGAGGTCTTCATGAATTTATGAATTGGAGTGGTTCCATTTTGACAGATAGTGGTGGTTTTCAAGTTTTCTCTCTTGGGGCGCGTGCTAAAAAGAATTTTGGTGCTTCGGGGGTTAAACTTACTGAAAAGGGCGCAGAATTTGTTGATCATATAAATGGAAATCGCTATATGTTGACGCCAGAGAAATCGATAGATATTCAATTGAATTTGGGTTCGGATATTATTATGTGCTTAGATGAATGTCCCCCATATCCTTGCAGTTATGAAGATGCTGATAAATCACTTGAACTCACTACTCGTTGGGCAGAGAGATGTTTTAAATATTTTCATAAAAAAATTTCTGAGAATAAGGAAAAATATAAAAAAGGCAGGCCAATGTTGTTTTGCATTGTCCAAGGCTCTGTTTATGAAAATTTAAGAAAAAAGTCTGCAAAACAGCTTTTGTCAATTAATTTCGAAAAATTAGGAGGACCAAAAGAGGGATGGGATGGTTTTGCGGTTGGAGGAGTTGCAGTTGGGGAACCAAGAGAGAAGCTTTATGAAATTTTAGAATGGCTAACACCACTTTTGCCAAAAGAAAAGCCAAGGTATTTGATGGGTTTGGGAAGGCCAGAAGAGATAACTTTAGCAGTTTGTGCTGGAATTGATATGTTTGATTGTGTAATTCCAACACGCGAAGGAAGGCATGGAAGAATTTTTGTTTGGAATGAAAAATTTCCAACAAAAACAATTGAAGATTTGGAGAGAAATATACAAAACACAAAAGAAGGGAAAAAAATAGCAACCTTCTATAATACAATAAATATTTCCAATGAAAAGTATAAAGAAGATTTTCACCCGATAGATGAAAATTGTGATTGTTACGCTTGTAAAAATTATACAAAAGCCTATATAAAGCATCTTTTTGCAGTCAATGAGGCTTTTGCTTTTAGATTGGTTTCAATTCACAACCTTGCTTTTTATTATCAATTAATGCAGAAATTGAAAACAAAATAAAGAATACTTTTAATGGGTTTTTAATATTCGTAAAAAGCTTTTTTTATAATTTTAAAAAGAGAAAAAGATTGAAAATATAAAGTTTACAAAACATATCAAATGATATATTCTAAGAGCAAGAGAACTGACAAAAAAGCAATCAAATAGTGTTCAATTGCTAATTTTGTTAAATTTTTTAGTATCCGAAAGCAAATATAAAGGTAACTGATGATAGAATTTAAAAAGAAAAAGGTAAAATCTCATACTTTAGGGGAAAAACTAAAACAAGTCAGGGAAAAAGCAAATGTTTCTTTGAGTGAAATAGCTAAAAACACAAAGATTAGAAAGTTTTACTTGGAAATGTTGGAAGAGGGGCGTTTCGATAAATTGCCACCTGATGTTTATGTCAGGGGTTTTCTTAATAGCTACGCAGAATATCTAGGAATTGAACCTGCTGATGTGATGAAATTATATAAGAGAGAGAGAGGAATTCAAAGAAGCATGCGAAAGAGTCAATCTGGTTTAAAGAATGATATAAAAGAAAAAAAGAAATTTGAATTGCCAACTATAGTATTTACTCCTAAGGTATTAGCTAGTCTATTTTTTGCACTACTTGTATTTTCAGGGGGAATATATTTTTATAGGGAGGTTGGTGAGTTTTCTAAGGCACCTAGATTGGTTGTGTTGCAACCCGCGGATAATTTTTCAATAGAAGGTAGTTCTGTCGAGGTTGTCGGTATTACAGATAAGGATGGTAAGATTAGAATTAATGGACAGCCAGTTTTTGTTAATGATGAGGGTGAATTCAAGGAGACGGTTAGTTTGCAAAATGGGGTAAACGAGATTGAGGTAAATGCTACTAATCGCTTTTTAAATGAAGATACAAAAAAAATAAATGTTTCAGCTAATTATGAAACAGATATAGCTCAAGAAAATTCAGTTGGGCAAGTGATGGGAGCTCAAGATGAAAAAATAAGGGAATCAGTAAAATTGGAAATCAAGATTAAAGATTTTTCTACCTGGGTCTTGGTTACAGTGGATGGTAAAAATATTCAAAATGGAACAATGCTACCTGGTGCTATTCAGCTTTTTGAAGGAAAAGAAAATATTTCTGTAACAGCCGGAAAAGCAGATCAAGTTTTGATTAAATTAAATGGTCAAGATTTAGGGGTTTTGAGTGAAGAAAGTGGAACTATTCGGGATGTAATATTCACACCAGATAGTCAAACCGTTCAATTGGAAGAAAGTAGTTTAGAGAATGAGCAAGAAGACAATATAGAAAAAATCTAAAAAATTAGAAAAAATAACATAAGAAGATAAAAAAACAAGAATGAAAAAAGCAGAAAAGAAAAAAGAAGGGGGAAAAATTATTGGGGATGTTATGAATGAAATCAAGGAACGGTTTGGTGAAGGCTCAATTATGAAGTTAGGAGAGGTAAAAAAAGTTGATGTTGCTGCAATTTCAACTGGTTCCCCGTCTCTCGATATAGCTCTCGGAATCGGTGGTGTTCCCAGAGGGAGAATTATTGAGATTTACGGCCCAGAGTCTTCTGGTAAAACTACACTATCTTTACATGTAATTGCGAATGCTCAAAAAGAGGGTGGAACAGCAGCTTTTGTTGATGCAGAACATGCGCTGGATCCTAGTTATGCAAAAAAAATAGGTGTCAATGTTGATGAGTTATTAATTTCACAACCAGATGCAGGAGAGCAAGCCCTGGAAATTGTTGAAACACTGGTTCGTTCTAATGCGGTTGATGTGATTGTTATTGATTCCGTTGCAGCGCTTGTTCCAAGAGCTGAAATAGAAGGTGAAATGGGTGATTCACATATGGGTCTCCAGGCAAGATTGATGTCACAAGCACTTAGAAAACTAACAGGAATTGTTGCAAAATCGAATGTTTTAGTTATTTTTATTAATCAGATTAGAATGAAGATAGGTGTTGTTTTTGGAAATCCAGAAACAACTACTGGGGGAAATGCTTTGAAATTTTATGCATCTGTTCGAATTGAAGTTCGTCGAGCTGCACAAATAAAGCAAGGAGATGTAATTATTGGAAATAGGGTCAAAGCTAAGATAGTTAAGAATAAAGTAGCACCACCTTTTCAAGTTGCTGAGTTTGATATTATGTATAATGAAGGAATTTCAAAAGAAGGGGATTTAGTTGATACTGGTGCTAAATATGGGGTTTTGAAAAAAGCTGGATCATGGTATCAATTTGGTGAAGTTAAAATTGGACAAGGACGAGAAGCAGCAAAAAACTTCTTAAGAGAAGATAAGAAGGCTGCAGAAGCTGTATATGCACAAATTAAGAAGAAACTTGAAGAAGAAGCATAAAAATACAAGATGTTAGTGTCATATCATAATGTTCTTTTTGCTGCTGCAATAGGTATATTGCCTGTTACTTGGTGGCTTTGGGTCATTGTAAAAAGAAATCATTTTGGAAAAGAAAGTTTCAATCTTTTAATTAAGGTTTTTTTCTGGGGTGTTTTAACTGCCATTCCAGCTAGCGCCCTGGAGATTATTATTTCAGAAACGGGAGGTGGTAACGAGATAGTTTTGTGGATGCAAAAATTTTGGTTATTTGGAGAAACGCCCTTTGATTTAGTAGCTCTTTTGTCGGCAGGTTTAATTGCAACAATTGAAGAGTTGTCAAAACTGATTGGAATCTTAGTAGTTTTGATGGGGAATAAAATTAAAAGCATAAACGATGGTTTGATAGTTGGTTTGGTGGTGGGACTTGCTTTTGCTGTCACTGAAAACGGAGTTTATTTTTCAGTTATTGCTCAATCAGGAGAAATTATCGATTTTGGAAGTGTTATTCCTCTTAGGTTTGTTTTATCTACATCTGCACATGTAATTTATTCTAGTGTAGCCGGTTTGTTTCTTGCCAAGGCGATGCTAACAAAGGGCTATAATAGATTTTATTTTTCTTTACTTACAATTTGCTTACCTATAACAATTCATGCCATTTTTAATTTTTTATTAGGTGGTCCAAGAGGGGCTAATAGTGCCATTATGGCATTGATATTGGGAATTGGTTTGTTGATATTGTGGAATGAGTATCAAGAAAATCGTGGAAATTTTTCACCTAAAATTAAAAGGAGAAAATAAAAAATGTTAAAAAATAGAATGAAAAAAAATAACAGCTTTATCGTTGGGGTAGTAGGAATAGCGATCATCTTTTTTATTGGGTTGAAAATTCTTTATCCAAAAAATGATTTTGATTCTGAGAAAAGAAATAAGGCGGTTACAACCATTCAGTTTTTGGATGAAAAAAGAGGTTATTTAACAGTCGATCCAGAATTTGAATATAATTTCTATTCGGCAAGTGTTGAAATTTATCCAAAAAATATTTTTTTAGAAAATAAAATAGTTGAAGTTGAAAAAGGTTTTATTGCACAACTTTATCCAATTGGGGAGATGATTGAAACTGCTGAAGTTTTGCAAAAATATATATTCTCTAATGACATCGAAATTCCCAACGGGGAATTAGTGTCGACAAATGATGCAGTGTATGTATATTCACGAGGTAAATGGAAGCCTTTTCTAGGACCACAGTTTTTTCAAGACTTGGGATTTGATTGGAAGCGAGTTAAATCTTTGAAGGTTGATGAAGAATCTTCTTTTGAAGAGGGTGAAAAAATTATCGCTGGTACTCCACATCCAGACGGAACAATACTTGAAACAAAAGACAAAAATTTTTTTCTAGTATGGGAGGAAAAATTATTACCGATTAAAAAAGAGGAAATAATCAAAGAAGTTTGGCCTGATTATGCTGTAATTTTAATGGACAAAGAAGTTCCTGAAAAAATAGGTGAATGTAAGAATTTTAAATCAACTAATTCTTTCGAGTGTTTTTTTGATAAAAAGGATGTGAAAGATATTTCTGGAAATACTTTTGTTTTTTCTTTTGGAGAAATTGTTAGTGAAATAAAAAGAGCCACTATTGTTTTGGATACTTTTAATTTGGTTGATTTAGAAAATCCTAAATTAACATTGTCTTTTCATAAAACAAGGATAATTGATAAATATAGGAATGAAATATTTAAGTAATATTATGTTGAAAAATAAACTGAAAATTTTTGAGAATCCAGTGTTGATAGATTTTATTAAAAAAAGTGTTTTATCTTTAACTTTTATTTATCTATCACTCTTTGCTTTAGAATCAGTTCTTCCAGGGATTGTTATTGAGGTTTTTAATTTTAATTTATTGTTATTTATTATTGTTGTGATGATGGCTTTTGTTTTGTATATCGATGGAGTGAAAGAAGATGAAAAACAAAGTCTTAAAGGACACAAACAATTAATTTTAATAATTTCACTTTCTATTTTATTTATACTCACTATGTTTGTTGTTTTGTATAAAGTTTCACTTTTTGAAACGGTTATATATTTAATTTCTTGTTTATTTCTTATAAATTCGCTTCAGAAAATCTTTAAATAAAAGCTAGATTTACTTGTTTGAAAAAGTTAAAAGTGCTTGACAAAAAAAACAGCTTATAATAAACTGTTATAATATTTAAATTTGAATATTAGCACTGCACCGCTTATGATCTTGGTAAGGTAACTCCCTCCTATCCCTTTCCTATGATTCATCGGCGGTGTAGTGTTTTTTTGTCATATTAAAATTAAGCACTACCTTTTTGGTTAAACTTATTCATAGCTTTTTCTGGGCCATTTTCAAGATAATGTTCAAGACAATCACAAGCGGAAATAATAATTTTTGTTAATACAATATTTTCTTCTGCTGAAAAATTTCCAAGGACAAATTTTTCCGTTGGAATGTTTCTTCTTGATATTTCAGTAGAAACTCCAATTCTTAAACGCAAAAAGTCTTTTGTTCCAAGATGTTCTATTATTGACTTAATGCCATTGTGTCCACCAGAACCAGAATTTTTTGATAGACGAATTTGGCCAAATGGGAGATCTATATCATCATGAATGACAATTATTTTTTTAATATTTATGTCAAAATAATTCATGGTAGCTGCAACTGGTGCGCCCGAAAGATTCATAAAAGAAAACGGCTTTAAGAGATGGATTTTTTCCTGTTTTGAAATTATTGCAATTTTACCATTGATTTTTTTGTTCAAACGGAAGGCATTTTTTGTAGACTCATCAAATTTTTTAAAAAATGCATCTAGAACTTTAAATCCAATATTATGTCTTGTGTTTTGGTATTTTTCACCAGGATTACCAAGTCCAACAATTAGTGAGCTATTCATTGTTTTAGTGTGTTTAAATTGAGACTATTCTTTTTTAAATAAAACATTTCCATCCTTATCAATTATACTTTGAGCACCTATTTCCTCTGATGTGTCTTCTTTTTTTTCATTCTGCATCTCAAAATAATCTAGAGTCTCATCAGACAAACAAACTATGATGTCAAACGGATAATCTGTTTTTTCTTTTTCATTTCCTTGTCTTAAAATTTCCGTATCCAATAATCCTTCTTCTTCTTCTTCTTCTTCTATAGAGCTTGAGCTAGTTGGATCTAAATATTTTACCTCCGAATTTAGTTTTGAGGCCAAATCATCTAGAGTAAATATTTTTTGTTCATTAGAGAGACTCAGGATAGTGTTTTTTTGAAAACAAGATATTTTATTGTTGGGAGGATTAATTATCGGATTGTAATCTAGGTTTTTTAATGCAAGTCTTGTTTTATTATAAGCATTTTTATCCTGAAGCACAAAGGCTATTTTAGCATCTTCTTTTTTAATTGCTTCTTTTTTTCGCTTAATTTCTTCAAGATCAAAAATATTTTCTGATAATTCATAAATCTGTTTGTAATTTTTTGTTTTTGGGATTAGTACATATGCCATTACACCTCCCATTTCAACATGAGTTGAGCTAAGAAGGGCATCAGCGCTCCAAGCATCCAAAACTCTAGTAGTCGTTTGGTATATATTTATTTTATGTGCTAGATCCAAGAATGTAGGAACTTCTGCTAGTTGGATATCCGTTTTTATGTGATCTCCAAGAGTGTCAATTAATGAAGTGATTTTTGTTGGGTTTGCAACTGTTCCTAGGGAGAAAGCTTTCTTTTTTGATGCAGCAATGACTTGTTGTTGTCTTGCAGCTCTTCCGAAATCACCACCACTTATATGGCGAACGCGAGCATATTTTAGGGCAGTTTCTGCGTCAAGATGTTGGAATCCTTTTTTGATTTCAAAAGTTTCGTATGAATAGTTTGGGCCGGGATAGCGGCTGTCATAGATGTCATTTTCAACTTCAACATCGATCCCACCTAATTCATCGATAATATTTTTAAAACCAGCAAAGTCGAGTGTGAGATAATAATGAACCTCCTGCCCAGTAACATCATGGATAACGGTTTTTATATTATTCATAGACTCGCTGCTAGACAAAGATTTATTTTTCATTGAAAAAGTATAAATAGCATTTATTTTTGTATGAAAATTGTTTGTTTCTGGAATTTCTACATATAAATCGCGAGGAATTGAGAGCATTCCTGATTTATAAGTTTTTGTATCAATGGAAACGAGCATAATTGTATCTGTTAAATACTGAGACTTGTAACCTTCTCCACTCATTCCTAATAATAAAATATTCGTTCTTCCTTTGCCATCATCTCGCAATGGCACTTTGTCATTTGAGAGTAATGTTTTGGCGGTTTCTATAAAACCCCTTGTTTCCGTTGAAGAATTTCCCTCTGTCTGTGTTATTTCAAGAATTTTATTTTCCATCTTGTAAAGTTTGTATCCAATGAATCCGCAATAAGAAAAAATTAAAATACAAATCAAAAAAAATACCCTTAACAGGAAGCTTTTCCAGATGATTTTTATCTTAGTTTTTTTTCTTTTTTTCATAAAAACTTTAAATGCTATCCATCTAATATTTTAGCGTAAGCATATTTATAAGTTAATCTTAGTCATTAAATAAAAAATACTAATAAAAAATTAAGTCCAGTAAGAATAAAAGCAATATTTATTTTAGACAAGAAAAGGAGAGAAATAAGTAATAAGGAAATCTTTCCAAGTGTGATGGGAATTTCTCGAAAGATAATGAATTCATCAATATGCTTCTCTTTACTGGCTAATTCATAAGTTTCTGCTGTATTTGGAACAGAAAACATAATAACAAAAAAACCAGAAAGAACCGAAAGAATATAGATTATAATAGATGAATCAGCAAAGAATTTGCTAATCCAGATAATCGCTAGCATTAAAGCTGCAACTTTTATTATTTTTGAGCGATTTTTTTTATTGGCTTTGTGTCCCATAAAAAAAGAAAAAATAACAGTTCCTAAACCAAGGAGCGTTCCGATTACCCCAATGGAAAATTCATTTTTTAGAACCAAGAAAACGAAAAGAGGCCAAATAACAGATTCTGTAGTGCTTCCAACAATCTCAGAACAAGTTAAATAATAGTGTTTTTTATATTTTTTTAATAAACCGATTCCACGACGAAAATTAAAATCGATATGAGGTTTTATGTCTGGTGTGTATAAAAGAAGTCCAATTGGAATCAGTAAGAGAAAAATTCCCACCATAAATAAAACTTCGAAACTAAAAAAAAGCGTAATTGTTCCACCAATAAGTGGTGCAAGCATGCTGGCAATATGTTGGAAGGATAATAATTTTCCAACTTGAGAGCTTTTTTCTCCAGTTTTCGTTGATCTTGCAAACAGTGAGTGCATTGGAACCCAATATAAAGCAGCTTCTGCCCCGCTAAGAAGTGCTAATCCAAAAAAGAAATATAAATTAGAAAAAGAGCTTAGAATTGGGAGTAAAAAAAGGTAAAGCAGCGACAAAGGGAGGCTTATTAACATTGTATGTTTCAACCCCAACTTATTAGCAATTGAACCAACTAAAAAGTTAGTTATAATAATTGAAATTTGTCTAGCAATGAAATATGAAAAAACTAATGTGATTGAGAAGTCTAAAGTTAATAAATAAATTGGTATAAAAATTCCAAAAAGAGAGAAAACAAATCCTTTAATAGAGTGAATTAAATAGATGCCATTAACATCTTTTTTTAATGAATTTATACAATGAGGAACATGTGAATGTATTTGATAGTGAAGTGTATGCATAAAAAAGGGAGCTCTGAAAGATAAATAACATAAAATCATTATAGCACGAAAACTAACAGTCGTTAAAATTCTTTTTAATTAGGGAATTAGCAATTGCCCCAAGCCCTTTTTGATGTTATAATTTTACTATATTAAAAATAAAATAAAACTTTAAAATTTAAATAAAAGTAAAGATGGGTTTCCTTATTTGGTATTGGACAGGCGGAATAAAAAATTATTTTGTTATTTGGAATAATTTTCTTTCGCACTTCTTGATAATTTTTAGTGTGAGACATCTTTTTGTGACTCTTTTTTCCCCTTGGAGAAAAGATTTAACCTCTAAAAGTTGGATTGGACTCCATCCTCTCTTGGAAGCACAAAAAGTTGTGTTAAATACCATTTTTAGATTTTTTGGTGCGATAGTTCGCTTTTTTGTGGCATCTTTTGGTGTTGTAATGATGGCATTTACTTTTGTGTTTGGTTTATTTTTTATTATAGTTTGGGTTTTAGCCCCAATGCTCTTTGTCTTGTCAGTTATTGGCGTAACGCTGGGAGAGGGAAAATATACCATTAGTACGGTTGCTTTTGGGTTGTTTCTAGTAGGTACGATGCTGGCATACTTAGAAAGCGTGAGAGTTCCTTATAATAAAATGCCAATTGAAAAACTCTTAAAATTTCCGTGGTTTAGGAGAGTTATTCAAAGAATCGGAACCACACCAAAAGAATTAACGGCTGAAGTTTTGGCAAATAAAGATAAACTAACCGCTCTTTTGAAAACATATGATATGTCCGTTGATGAGTTTGAGCTTATATTGAAATGGGAGATGGATTTACAAATAGCGAAGGAGAGATCAAAAAAGTTTTGGTTAAGGGAAAATCTTCGTAGATCTGTACCTATAGGAAAGGGGTGGGAGTATGGTTATACCATTACGCTTGACCGTCATTCATTGGAGTTATCAAACTATGATCCAACGGAATACCGCCTCGTTTTGCCTATTGGATATGATGAAGAGATAGAAATGGCAAAATTAGTTTTAATGAAAGAGGAACAAAATAATGTTTTATTGATGGGTGAGTCAGGTGTTGGGAAAAAAGCTATTATGCATCACATCGCTAAACAAATTTTAGAAGGAAAGGCCGGAGAACAGCTTGATGAAAAAAGAATTATGCTAGTTGATCTTGGGAGCACAATCTCAGCTGTTATGAATGAGGGTGGTGATCCTGAACATGCTTTACATTCATTGTTTCAGGAGGCAGCATTTGCAGGGAATATTATTTTAGCAATAGATGAGATTGGAAAATATCTTGATCCAGGACACAAATCTTCTGTTAATATTGCAGCAGTTTTGGATAAATACTTGATGTTGCCGAGTTTTCAGGTAATTGCAACAACAACTCGTAATAATTATCATTCTTTAATTGAAAAGCAGGAAGGAATTGTGAAAAATTTTGATGTTGTAGAGATCGAAGAGCCTAGTGATGAAGAGGCGATTAAAATTTTATTACAGAAATTTAGCCAAATAGAGCATGATTGCGTGGTTTTTACATATCAAGCGATAAGGGAGATTGTGCGTCGTTCATCACAGCTTGGCAAAATTATGCCATTGCCTGGCAGAGCAATTGGTTTTGCCAATAGCGTGCTTCTATACTGGGAGAAGAATTATGCTGATAAAGGAGGAATCATTGGCATAGAAGATGTTTTTCGTGTTATGAGTATTAAAACAGGAACGAAACAAGGACAAATCTTAAAGGACGAAAGAGAAAAATTAATGGGGTTGGAAGACCTTTTACACTCAAGGGTAATAGGCCAAGACGGAGCTGTGATTCAAATTGCAAACTCAATTAGGAAGATGCGAGCTGGGATTAGAGATATAAAAAAGCCAGTTGGGAGTTTTTTATTTCTTGGTCCTACTGGAGTTGGAAAAACAGAAACAGCGAAAGCTTTAGCAGAAGTTCATTTTGGAAATGAAGAACGAATGATTAGAATTGATATGAGTGAATATAAAACTCAAGATTCAATTGGTAGATTGATAGGCTCTCAAGTTTCTGGAGAAATGGGAATTTTAACTTCCAAAACAAAAGATTCTCCTTTCTCCCTTATCTTACTAGATGAAATTGAAAAGGCGCATAGTGATATTTTAGATCTATTTTTGCAAGTTTTGGATGAGGGTTATATCACAGATGGTTTTGGTGAGAAAATAAGCTTTCGTGGAACCATTATTATTGCAACCTCAAATGCTGGGGCACCCCTAATTAAAGAAATGGTTGAGCAAGGAGTTGAGGCCGAAGAATTAAGAAAGAGATTAGTTGACCATATTGTAAAGGAAGGGATGTTTAGAGTCGAATTTCTAAATCGTTTTGACTCAGTCGTTTTTTTTCGGGCACTGGAAAATAATCAAATGAAAGAAGTTATCTCGTTGATGTTGAATAAATTTGCAGAAAGAGTTAGTAGGGAAAAAAACATTTCTGTAAAATTTGGTGAAAATGTAGTTGATTGTGTTATTGAAAAAGGTTATGATCCTGTTTTTGGTGCTCGTTCAATAAATAGGTATATCTCAGATAAAATTGAAGATAAAATTGCTACAAAAATTATATCTAAGGATGTTGAAAGAGGCGGAGAAATTCTCCTAACAACAGACGATTTCGAATAAAAAACCTATTATATGTAAAAAATAAAATCCTGGATATCCAGGATTTTATTTTCGAAATTAATTTGATAAGTTTAGCTGAAATTTTAGCGGAAATCTTTATGATTTTTTATTGTTGTGAAAGTTTTTGAAAATATAAATCTACATCACTGATCCATTTTCTAACACCAAAAGGATTGTGTGTTTTGCAAGAGGAACCACATTTCCAAACAATCATTTTAGCTGGCGTGTCACAATCAAATTTCTTAACCAAGTTATCAATACGCTTTCCTACGATAGCAACAGCTTCTTCTCTTGATGAGAAACAAGAATGTCCACCACTTCCAAGAGGATTTGGGCCACGATAACCCCAATAATTGAAGCAATCTTTGCCTTTGTATTTTGGGGTTTTTTCGCCCCAGTTGCTTTCTTTTTTCGCAATACTTACAAGAAAAATGGAGACAATTTGGTCATATTCCATTATATAGGGAACCATTTCTTCGATTGGGTGTCCTTTTACCATTTCTCTTATTCTTTTTTCAAGTTCTATCTTTTCGATATTTTCAACAGAGTAGCCTTTTGTGAGAGAGATTTTTTCGAGTTGTATTTTGTTATAATACCAAAAACCAAAAAATAAAAACAAACTAATTACAGAAAAATACATTAAGAATCTGCGAGATTTAGTTGGTGAGAATTTAAATCTATTTATTTTTCTTTTTTTCATTTGTTACTTCAAAATAATGGTTGATTTAATCATAACACACACAAAAAACATTCTCAAAAAACCAGACCATTTCTAATAGTGATATTTTTTCCCGTTAATAATACTAATTGTTCGATAGATTTGCTCTAGAAGTAAAATTCTCGCCATTTCATGTGGGAAAGTCATTTGAGAAAGTGAGAGTCTTGGTAGATTAAGCTTTTTAATTTCCTCACTAAATCCTAGAGTGCCAGCGACAATAAAAGTTATGCACCCAGAAAGAGAAGTAAGTTTTTTTGAAAAATCTATGGACGAAAATTCTTTTCCATATTCTTCTAGTAGAAAAAAGTTTTCTGTGGAATTTTTATCTAAATAAGCAATAATTTTTTCTCCCTCTTTTCTTTTTGATTTTTCTTTATCGCCCTCGCTTAAAAATGGAACTGCAGGCAGTTCAATTGTTTGTAGTTTGCAAAAAGGAGAGAGTCTTTTTTGATATTCTTTTGCGAGGATAGCAAGTTCTTTATTTTTAATTTTTCCAACAGCAATAATTTTGAGATTTAAAAACATCTTAATTTTTTAGATAAAGAATTAGCTTGATGAACTTATTTTGACACAAAGAAATTTTTTTGGTAAGAGGGGGGATTAGAAGTCAAAAAAAGAAGGACATTTAGTATCAATTAAATCCACTCATTACTCCTGTTAAAAGTTGAAACTTTGGGATTGATATTCTGAAAATTCAAATTCGCTTAAATATAAATGAATATTTTTTTGTTAAATAAATATTCACAAAGGATATTTGGATAAGGAAAATTATCGAATGATTAATGGGCAATTGAAATATGTATTTTTTCTTTAAATATGCTGTTTACTATTTCATTTTTTAAAATAGTTTGATATAATAAAAATATAATTTTCCAAACAATAAAGAGTTGCAAAATGAATAGTATCAATGTAGTTCTTACGGTTATTATGTTTGCCCTTTTTGCCGTATCAGGGCTTTTGGTTAGATTTCCTGACAAAGGAGATGGTTTTATGGTACAATTGGCGAAGGGCCAGTTATTTTCAGAGGAAGGTGTTTATGCGGGAAACATAGAGCGCATAGAAGGGTCAATTGAGCAGAGAATCCCTGGCGGTGGCTGGAAAAATCTTTCTTTGGGTGAAAAAATCATCTCGGGAATGGAGATTAGAACTTTGGCTGATTCAAAGGCAAAAATAAAATTTGATGATGGGAGTGTTATGTATATGGATGAAATAACACAACTAACTTTTGAGAATAAGCTCTATCAAATCAATATATCACTTTTAAATGGTTTGATTTATAATAAAGTGGGATTTTTAAGTTCCAGGAAATACAATGTTGAGGTGGAAAACTATCGAATCGAAACACCATCTTCTGTTTTTTGTGTGGAAAAAGGATTTCAGACTGATCCAGAACTATTGGTTTTTGAAGAAAGTACGGATATATTTCTAGGAGAGGAGAAAAAAGGAAGGCTTAAAAAAGGCAGGAAAATTTATTTAAAAAGTGAGTCTATTGAGGAGACTGATATATCAAAGATTGATTTTGCGAATAAAGAGGTGATAGGTGAGTTTTGAAATAAAAAATAAAATTTTTTCTGATAGTCAACCTGAAAAGTTTATTTTCAGAAAAACAGCATAACGAGACTAGCGCTTAGTTGAACTAATCCCGTTTAAAGTGTTAAAAATTTTGTTTTTGCAAGGGCGACCTCAACAAGAATGAAACAAAAAAATATAAATAATAAAAAAAATAAAATAATAAGTGGAGGTATTTTTAAAAGAAACAAGAAGGTGAATATTCTTGGTTTTTTGCTTGGGAAAAAAAGAGTTAAAAAAAACCAAATTAACAAGCAATATTCAATCAATAAGCTAGATGAATTTTTGGAACAAACTGAGAATAAGAAAAGAAATAGAAGTGTCTTGGGTTGGCAATTTAGCGTTTTGAAGGTTGCTTCAAAATTTAAAGATATTATTGGGGGTATTTTTGTATTTATTTTTCGCACAATTAAAGTTGTTATCTATAATTCAACATTAGCCTCCTTGCTTATAGCTGTTATTTTTTTGGTTAGTCCGCTTATTTCTGCAGCACCACAATCAAAAACGATTTCATCTCAAATGGAATGGGAGAGTGGAGAAATTTTTAATATTTCAACTACAAGCAAAACTGACTCAATTCAATTATCATCAAGTGGTACTTGGACTGCTCGTTCTTGGGCTCCGGCATATGACACTATTGCATATGGATCTACTTCTGTTGTCGTAGGAAATTATTTATATTTAGTGAGAGGTTATAGCGACAAAGATTTATATGTCTACAACATTGATCTTAATGAGTGGGTTAAAACTATCGATATGCCACAGCCAGCTTTTTATGGTGCCGATGTTGCATATAATGGAGTTGATAAGTTATATTTTATTTTTGGGGGTTATTCAAAGGAGTTTTATTCTTATGATATTGAAACTGATGAATGGGAAAAACTTCCAAACCTTTTAGACTCTGTTTATCAGGGTGCTGGAATCGAATTTGATGGAGCAGATTTTTTTATAACACGCGGACAAAATTCTACAGATTTTTGGAAGTTTGATATTTCTGAAAATAGTTGGTATAATCTTGCCCCAGCGCCTGCCAATATTTACACAGGAGGTGGATTAGTCTATGGGGATAACAGGAAAATGTATGTTCTTCGGGGTTATAATCAAAAAACTCTTTGGGAATATGACATTGATAATAATTCATGGAATGCTTTGGCAGATTCGCCCCTTTCTTTTAATGGTGAAAAGAAAGGTGTTTATCGAGATGGATATGTTTATTTTTTGCGCTCTGGTAATACAAATACATTTTATAGATATTGTATTGATACTGATTCTTGGGACACATTAGAAGATACTCCCTTAACCACGAATTATTCTTCTATAGCATATGATACTGATAACGATAAATTTTTTGTAATTAGAGGGAATGGATCATACACTTTTTGGAAGTTTGACCCAGCAGAGGGATCTAGTGGTGATTGGGTTGGGCCAGCAGATGCCCCAAGTAGTTTCAATACGGGTGGTGGCTTGATTTGGAATGGAATTGTTGGTGCTGGTAATTATTTGTATGGTATTAAAGGTGACAATAATAACGCTTTTTATCGATACGATGTCTCAGCTAATAGTTGGAGCGTGATGAGCTCTTTGCCGCTTAATATGAATTATGATACAAAAGGTACTTATCATAATGGTTATATTTATATTCCAAGAGGCGATAATACCACTGGTAATTTTTACCGTTACGACATAGCTAGTGATTCTTGGAGTTCAATGTCGGCAGCGCCAGGAACTTTGGGGCAAGGTGCAAATGCTGTTTATAATGCCTCTGATGGTTTTATTTATGTTTTGAGGGGTAATGCCCAGAGAAGTTTTTATCGGTATGATATTGCTGGCGATTCGTGGACTCAAATGGCTGATGTTGCTACTGATGATTTTTATTATTATCCGTATGTTGGTGCTCGTTTAATTTCTGATGGTACTAATCTTTATACCACTGTGGGTGATGGAGAGACTGCGTTTTTGAAATATGATACAGCTACTAATTCTTGGAGTAAATTGGAAAAAACACCTTTTGCTCAATATTATGGTACAGATTTAACATTTGATGAAAATGGAAAGATTTTAGCGCTTGCAGGAAATTATCAAAACAGTACCTGGGAATATACAATAGCAACTGACTCTTGGAGGGAATTGCCATTTAATCAAAAATATTCTTATGGTCGAGGAACTTGGGCAGGAGCATCAATTGCTTATACTGGAAACAATTCTTTTTATGCTTCACCAGGAACTGATATTACTGATTTTTGGAGTTATACCGCAGGAACAACAAACTTTACTCTAAATGGAACTTTCACAAGTGAAGTATTGGACCTTGGATATGTTGACTCCTGGATATCGTTAACAGCAAGCGAGGATATACCAATTAATACTTCTGTTGTATATCAAACTAGAAGTTCTGATGATGCCATTACTTGGTCTGTTTGGACGGCTATTTCAGGAACTGATATCCAATCTCCTAAAAAAAGATATTTACAAGTGAAAGTAACCCTTGTAAGTTCTGATGGAGAAAAAACTCCAACTATTGATGACATCACAATTTCATATAATAGTGAGGATGTTGACCCTATCAATCCCACAACAATTTCAGCATCATCAGCAAGAATAGGAGGAGAATCTCTTGTCAGTAGCACTGAGTATAAACATACACACCCTTTTTTCTCTTGGACAGAGGCATCAGATGCGGGATCTCAAATAGAAGGGTATTTTGTATATTTTGGACCTGATAGTTCTGCTGATCCAGAAACTGAGGGTGTTTTTCAAACAGCAACTAGTTATTCTGCTAATATTGCGATGACAACAGGAGATTATTATTTACTTTTGAAGACGAAAGATAACGACGGGAATATAACTGATGAAGTTTGGGAGGCTTTTGTTTATAGCTATGATGGAGTTTCTCCTTTTCAAACTGAGATACAAACAAGTCAGGCAGATTTTGAAGAGGGTGAAGTGGAGAACATTTCAACTTCAGCAGAGCCTGATGAATTACAACTGGAAGCAGTCGATGGCTTTTGGCAACAGACACTTTTGTCAAATGCCCCAGGAACAATTCAGCGAGGAGCTGAGTTAGTTCATGTCGATGGTAAATTATATTCATTGAGAGGTTATAATCAAAAAAGTTTTTATGTTTATGACATAGAAACTGATACTTGGTCTTCGCTTAAGGATGCACCAGAGGCCGTTTATTATGGAGGAACTTTAGCAGAAGGACCAGAGGGTTATTTATTTGCATCTCGTGGCACAAATACCTCAACTTTTTGGAGGTATGATATCGTAAATGATAATTGGGAATCAGTTTCAAGTGCACCAAAGAATTTTACTTATGGTAGCTCACTTTCTTCGGACGGAGGAAGGTATATTTATGCGTTTCCAGGGAATGATGATGTTTTTTATCGTTATGACACTCAAGACAATCGTTGGACAACTTTATCTAATGCGGAATTTGGAAATCCAAATGAGTCTGATGGACAAAGGGTTTATGCAGGAGCTGATGCAGTTTTCGACGGAGAGAATTACATATATGCCTTACAGGGTAATTACTATCCTTATTTTTCAAAATACATTATCGACGATGATATTGAAACTGGAGAAGATGGAAATTCTTGGGTTCCTTTAGCTAAAGCTCCAATCGGTGTTTATTACGGTGGTTGCGTTTCTTATGATGATGAAACAAATTCAATTTTCATGTTAAGTGGAAATTGGAGAGATAACTTTATGAAGTATGATGTAACAACTGATTCTTGGATGCAACTTCCTAAAATTCCAAATAGTATTGCCTACGGAACTACTATGAAAGTTGTTGATGGATATGTTTATGTTCTTAGAGCTAATGGTTCAACTTTGTTTTATCGTTTTAATATCGAAGAAAATTCTTGGGAAATTCCACAAAGAGGTTTTTTTGGACCATCCATTTTGGATAGTACTAATTCATATTTTGACTATTATTATGGCTCCGAACTTGTTGAAGATGGTGCGGGTAGTTTATATATAACAAGAGGTTATTACAGTAGTGATTTCGGAAAATATGATACTAATTCTGGTGAGTTTCTGAAATTAGCAGATACCCCTGTTGGTCTTTGGTCTGGTACAGCAATGGCATACAACGAAGATGAGAACGCGATATATCTTTCAACTGGTACCGGAACAAGATCAAGAGCTATTGACGGAAGCAACAACTATTTTATGAGATATGAAGTTGCTACGAATACCTGGGAGACAATTACTACAGATCCGATTCCTCTACAGACAAGCTCTGGGTCCTCTATGACATACGATGGCGCTAGATATATATACCTTACTAGAGGAGCAAGCTCTAATTGGTGGAGATATGATACGCAGGCTACGGCTGGCAGCCGCTGGTCTTCGGCACTTCCGACAACTTCTGGACTCACAAATAATTATGGGGGAAAAATTCTTTATAAAGAAGTTGGTGATGTGCCATATATTTATTGGACCAGAGGTGGTAATTATTCTACTATGTGGAGATATGATGTGAATTCTGGCTCTTGGGAGACAAGAACTAGTGCTCCAGCTGCTATAAACTATGGTGGTTCATTGGTTGATACAAGAGATGGATACTTGCATGCAATGAGGGGAAATAATACTAGAGAAAATTTTAGATATAACATTACTGCTGATTCTTGGGAAGAGCTTGAAGATGTCCCATCAAGAGTTTATCGAGAAGGAGATGCCGTTTTCTCAAATGATAGAATTTGGTTGACGGCAAGAGGTGAATCTGATTCATATAGAAATGGTTTATATAGTTATGTGGTTGGCTCAGCCGAAAATGATACTGGTTTTAAAAAAACAGGAAACTATACTTCTGAATCAATTGATCTCATTGATGTATATAAGTGGGCTAATTTAACTGCGAGATACATACTTCCAAACAATACAAGTGCTGTTATTTATACCAGAACATCAAGTGATGAAGTTGAATGGTCAAGTTGGGAGCGAGTTACAAACGAACAAATTCCTAGTCCAAATGAGCATCGTTTTAATATTCTTTCTGGTGAAAATAGATATATTCAAATTAGGATAGAATTTACATCTTCTGATAGAATAAAATCTCCTTTATTAGAAGATATCGAAATTAATTATTATCAAGATTCTATTGCTCCAACAAATCCTACTTCAGTTGTTGGTTATAACAATAGTTCTTCGGGGGTAATATTAACAAGCAATGCTTGGTATGGAAATATTGCACCGTACTTTGTTTGGCCGGCTGCCGAAGAGGTTAATGGTGCAAGTGATGGCTCAGGTGGTTCTGGTGTTGTTGGGTATTATGTTTATTTTGGAACTGATAGTTCGGCAGATCCATATTTGGAAGGAAATTTACAAAGTGAAAATACATTTACGGCTGAAAATTTAAGTTCAGGCGAGGATTATTATTTAAGGATTAAGGCGATTGATGATGCTGAAATGGTACCCGCTTCAACATATGCGGCCTTCACTTATCGTTTCGATAATACCTCTCCAACAAATCCAACAAATATATTAGTTAACCCAGCTGGTTATACAGCTAGTGACAATTATACTTTTACTTGGGAGTCAGATGTAACCGATGCACATTCTGGCGTGGCTAAGTTTCAATATCAAACTGATGGAGACGAGAAAGATGTCTGGTATGACATCGATGATCCGATGGCAACAACACTTACTCTTCCAAATGACGAACATACCGTTGCTGCTTATCAATCTGGAAAAAATTGGTTTCATTTACGAGTTGTTGATGCGGCTGGAAATGTTTCGGCAGCTATAAATCAGGAATATTATTTCAGTTCAAGTGCTCCTTCTCCGCCGAGGAATTTGACTGTAACTCCGGAAACATCAACAATAAATTCTTTTGCTTTTCAATGGGATCAACCAGAGTCTTATATGGGAGATGCTAATAAAATAAAATATGTATATTCAGTTAACGCTTTACCAAATGCATATAATATAATAAATACAGCCGTTAGAGCTGCTGGTCCTGGACCTTTTGCAACACAGAAAGGATTGAATCGTTTTTATGTATGCGCAATGGATGAGGCTGAAAATATTGATTATGACTTATATGCTTATGTAGATTTCGAAGCTGACACATCAGCCCCTGGAGCGCCAGTTAATATTCAAATTTTTGATACTTCTGATAGAGAAAATCAAGAATATTCAATAGCACTTAAATGGTCCCCTCCCGTCTCAATCAATGAAGACAATTTTGATGGTTATATTATCTACAGAAGTGATGACGACGAAACATTTAAAGAAGTGGCATCAACATCTGGAAGTGCTTATGTTGACACGGAACTTGAAAGTAGAACTTATTATTATTATGTAAAATCAAAGGATAGTACTAATAATATTTCCATTGCATCAACTACAGTGAATATAATTCCTACAGGAAGATACACAACTCCTCCTACATTAGTAACAGAACCAACTCACACAGTTCAGGCTTATGAAGCTACAATAAAATGGGGAACTAATCGTTTTGCCAGCTCTTTTGTGGAATATGGAAAATCAATGAGTCTTGGAAAAACGAATGGACAAGTTGATTCTCTAACAGATCATATTGTTGAACTCACTGGTTTGGATGCTGGCTCAAAATATTATTACAGAGCAAAATACATAGACCCAGATGGAAATATAGGAATGAGTGACATTTTAACTTTTGAAACATTGCCACCTCCAACAATTTCAGAAGTCGAGGCGTCTGATGTAGGTCTTGATGTAGCAACAATTTTTTGGACAACTAATACCAGTGCGAAATGTACTTTGCATTATGGTAAGGGCGGTAGCTTATCTGAGCTAATAGAGGAAACTTCCTCGGGAAGCAGCCATATGATAAAATTAACAGGGCTTGATAGTACAACAGATTATAGTTTTCAAATTGATGCCATAGATGATGATTTGAATGAGTTTAGTTCGGATAGATATAATTTCAGAACTTTAGAGCAACCAATTTCTTCTGATCTTATTGTTGAAAATAAGGAGAATGTTGATATCCCGACTGTGATAGTAAAATATAACACAACTTTACCGACAAATACTTTAATTAATTTTAAAATGACAAGTGAGGCTTCCCTTCATAATTTTTTGGATAACGAATATGTAACTGAACATTCAATTGAACTAGAGGGGTTAGCGCCATCAGTTGAATATGAAATCAATGTTGGAGGAACAGCTGAAGATGGAGTTTCTGCAACAACTTTAGATACAAAAATCATTACCAAGGCTGATAGTAGGCCTCCAGGGATTCTTTCTAATCGTGCAGTTGGTAGGGTGATTGGAAGAGGAAAGGATGCTCGTGCAAATTTGTATATCAAAGTCGAAACAGATGAAATTACAACTGCAAAAGTTTTTTATAGCCCTGGAATAGTGTTGGCTAATTTTGAACAGAGTTCGGCAGAAGACCCTTTAAATACATATCATCTAGTAACTATTCCTGTTGATCCAGGACAGGTTTATAGTTATATCGTTAAAACATTCGATGAATCAGGAAATGAAACTTCAACAAAAGCTGTGACGGTCATTGTTGAAGATTCAAAAGAAAATGCAACGGAAATAGTTGTAGGAACTTTTGCTGATAAATTTAGTTGGATATCAAAACTATGGCAATAATTAAAGAAAAAAAAGAAAGTGACTTAAGGGAAGAAGCCGACATATTGAAAAGCTTAAGTCATCGTAATAACGATAAAGCAACAGTTGAATTGTACGCTGAAAAAGAAGGTGTTGTTGTTGTTAGTGATATCAAAAAAGAGTTTGTTATTGGAGAGAATGAAATTTCTGTTCTTAATGGGGTAGACCTTAAAATCAAGCAGGGTGATTTTGCGATGCTAGTTGGTCCTTCTGGGTGCGGAAAATCAACTTTATTACACATTGTTTATGGTTTGGAGGCACCATCTCAAGGAAGTGTTTATATTAAAGGTACCGATATTTGGAAACATACGAAAAATTGGAGAGCTGATTTTCGAAATAAAAGTGTGGGATTTATTCCACAGCAAGCTTTTTGGCTTAAGTCATTGAGTGTTTTGGAGAATGTTGCAGTTCCTTCAATTATAGGTGGTTTAAAATTTCATGAAGGGCTTGAAAAGGCAGCACAAATGCTGGAGCTTGTTGGTATGAGTGAATGGTCAAAACATAGACCCTTTGATCTTTCTGGAGGTCAACAACAGAGAGTTGCTTTAGCGAGATCACTTCTCCTCAATCCCTGGTTTATTATTGCAGATGAGCCGACTGGAAATCTTGATCAAAAATCAGGAGTTGAATTAATGGATCTTATTTCTCAGTTGAATAAAAAATTTGAAATAACAATACTAATGGTTACACACAATCCTGATCAATATCATTATGCAAGTAAGGTTTTTAAGATGTTGGATGGTCGTGTAGCGGAAATAATTACGCAGGAAAATAAAAAACTCAATAAAAAATGAAATTAGCTTTTTGGAAAAAAGAAAAATATTCAAAGATCAAAATGCATATGATTATTTTTCTTGGATGGAGAAATCTTCGTGCAAATAAAACTAGATCCTTTCTTACAGTAGGAGGAGTTTCTTTGGGAATTGGTATAATAACATTTTTGTTATGCATAGGATTCGGTGTTCAAGGGATGATAATCGATGAGGTGACAAAAAACAACCCGCGCGATGTGATGGATATAAATAACGGTAACTTGGATAATTTTGTTACACTAAATAGTGATTTTGTTACTAAAATTGAAAACATAGCAGGAGTGAAGGGTGTGGCAAGACAGGTTAGCACGGGTGGTAAACTCGAATATAATGATTCTCAGATTGATGCTGTTATATATGGAGAAAATAAGGATTATTTAGAGTTAGCAAAAACATCTTTTGAAGAAGGTGACAGGAAATTCACTGATAATGAAAACGGCATAATCGCTTCAATGCAAATAGCGAACATCCTTGGTTTTAAAAGTCCCAAAGAATTGATAGGCAAAAAAGTTAAACTCGGAGTGGTTCTTTCAAAAGAGGTTTCTTCTTCGGTAAGCGAAGAAACAACAGTTACTGGTAATGAAGTTGAAATTATTGGAATTACTGAATCATCCGCCTCAATTGTTATTGTGCCCTTTACTTATCTGAGCTCAGAGTTTGGAGTTGATTCTGCGCAAAAAGGGAAAATTTTAGTTGAAAATGTAGATGAAATGGCAAATATTGAACTCGCAGTTCAACAGCTTGGATTTTTAACGGAAAGTGTCAATGAAATCATCGAAGATATTAATAGTTTTTTTGTGGTAATTAGAGTTATTATGATAGTGTTAGGCACAATCATAATGTCTATCTCTGCCATGGGAATGTTGAATACTTTAAGTATTTCTCTTTTGCAAAGAACGAAGGAGGTCGGTATTCTAAAAGCGTTGGGAACTAAACGAGAAGATATCTTTAAAATGTTTATTTTTGAGGCTATTTTAATTAGTGTGGCAGGCGGAATGTTGGGATTGTTTGGGGGGTATGGGTTGGCGATGGTAGTAAATAAGGCCCTCGTATATTTAGCACATAAAAACGGAGTTGAGCTTTCCAATTTTGTTTATATACCTTATTATTTTGTTGCCGCTATTGTTTCTTTTATTCTTTTTCTTGGTCTAGTTACTGGAATTATGCCAGCTCAACGAGCAGCAAAAATTCATGCTCTTGATGCGCTTAGGTATGAGTAAAAATTATTTTTCAAGTTAAATAAAAAAACCACCAAAATAAATGGTGGTTTTTTGAAAGAAAAATATTAACTCTTAGGTGTCCAGATCTTTTCTTGATATTCGTTTACGAGTCGGTGAGTGTTGAAATATCCAACAAGTGAAATTGCACTTTTCATTCTTTCGGACCATTCGTCTTTTCGGTTGTAATAACAATCAACCAAATTTGTTAATTGTTCAAGAAGTACTTTTGAATCATGAGTGTCTTGATTTTCTCCTTCTTCAAACGCTTCATTTCCAAAAGCCCAACCAGCATTGTTGTTCATATTAAAGCCTTCAATCCACCATCCATCTAGAATTGAAAGGTTTATGCCACCATTTAGAGCTGCTTTCATTCCACTGGTGCCACTCGCTTCTCTCGGGGGGATAGGGTTGTTTAACCAAACATCACAACCAGAGATTAATTTTTTGGCAACCTCAATATTGTATTCTGTTAAAATAGCTACTCTAATTTGCCCACGAAGCATATTACTATACCTTTCAACTTCTTGTTTTATTTGGTTGCAAAATGAATCGCCTTCGTGACAATTTCCAGCAAAAATAAGTTGAATTTTTCGATAACCCATATTTCGAAGACGCTCCATGTCTTTGAAAATTAAAGTATGTCTTTTATAAGGAACATAACGCCGAGCGAAACCAATTGTTAATGTTTTGACACCGAAGTAATCATCATCTTGGATTGTTTCAAATGGGAAAAGTTCTTTTCTGCTATTAAGCCAATCTACTAATTCGCGTTTTTGTTTTTTGTTTGCCTCGACTAATTTTTCTGAATTAATTTTTGTTACAGCATTTTTTAGCAATTCCGGTTGTTCTTCCCAGCCAGGGAATGTTTCGTCGAGTAATTCTTTAATTTCTTTTCCAACCCAACGAGGATGGTATATGCCGTTAGTTACATTTTCAAAATTATGTCGAGGGAACATCCCTTCACAGACTTCACGATGTTTTGCAGAAACACTGTTAGAGACTCTACTTAAATTAAGAGCCAGGTCTGTTGTGCTTAAATCTTCATATGTTGCGTATTCTTTTATATCAAGAGGCATCATTTTGTTCATTGTGCTATAGGCCAAATTATACTCAAAGTGGTCATGGCCTGCAGGGACGGGAGTGTGAGTTGTAAAAGTGCAAAGTGATTTGACTTTCTCTGCATCGAATTCGTATTTCCTTAAAAGCTCTAATGTTAAAAAAGCTGAATGACCCTCATTCATATGGTAGGTGTTGAGGTTATTGTAACCCAAAATTTCCAAAGCACGAACTCCTGCAATTCCCAAAATCATTTCTTGGCCGAGTCGTGTGTAGCGATCAGCAGCATAAAGATATTTTGTGAGGTCTCTATCCCAGCGCTTGTTATCGGGATGGTCACTACTAAGGAAGATGATTGGAATAGATTTGTCATTTTTACCTTTTAGATCAAACTCCCAGATCATAATTTTGATATTTCTGCCCTCGATTTCTATCTCAATAGTTTCATCGTGCAAGGTTAAAAATTGCTCAGCTTTAAATCTGTTTTCTTCGGTATCACCTTGGTGATAAATCAATGAAACGCCCACAACATCACTGCCAAGGTCGGCACAGGAGTGTAGAGTATCACCAGCAAGAATGCCAAGACCACCAGCATAGTTAGGTATTTCATCTTGAAGAGCGATTTCCATTGAAAAATAGGCAGTAGTTTGTGTTTTTTCCATAGGCAGGAATAGTTACGCCGTTTAAATGAAAAAATTATATTAAGAGGCGTAAGTTTTTTTATTATTTTTTTATGAATGTATTAATAATAACACAATTACTTTTTTTTCACGAGAAAGAAAAAAATTTTAAAAAACTTGCTTTTAAAAATCAAATATGGGATATTAATTGGAAGACTTTTAAGTCTTTAGTACTTTCAAAAGGCAGCAAAAAGTAGTTGGTAGTTTCCATTCAGGAGTATTTTTTTAAAGACTCCTAAATCAAAATACATTTCATTTTGAAGTGTAAAAAACAAGGGAAGAAACAATGAAAAAAGCAAAAGAGACTTACAAAGGGGCCGGTGTCGATACTGATGCCGGAAATAAGGCAGTTGAACTTATTGCAGCTGAAGTTAAAAAAACATATCCTTTACTTTCAACTGGTGAGGTAATAAGCACCTTGGGTGGTTTTAGTTCCTTGGTGGAATTACCAAGTGGACAAATCGTGGCAACAACAACCGATGGCGTTGGGACTAAATTAGTCCTTGCCATTCTTTTAAATAAGCATGAAACGGTCGGAATAGATTTGGTAGCCATGTGTGTTAACGACTTGTTGACTGGTGGCATAACAACGGGGGTCTTCCTTGACTATATTGTTCAAGGGAAACAAACGCCTAAAAAAAGTGAAGAAATTGTTAAAGGGATAATTGAAGGCTGTAAATTATCTGGTGGCTATGCTCTCGTCGGTGGTGAAATGGCAGAGTGCCCAAGTTTGTACGAAATTGACTGCTATGACCTTGCTGGTTTTGCTGTTGGGTTTGCTGAATCCCGAAGACAATTAGTTATGGGCAATGGAATTGTAGAGGGAATGAATGTATATGGTCTTCCGTCTTCGGGACTACATTCGAATGGTTTCAGTTTGGTAAGAAAAATTTTTAAAGTTTTCTTGGAAACTCCTAAATTTTCTAAAAAAGCACTTGAGGAATATTACTCAGAGTTGGGATGTACACTTGGTGAAGAACTCCTCACTCCCACAGAAATATATGTGAAGGAGGTCAAGACGCTGATGTCTAAATTCAATATCACCGGAATGGTAAATATCACCGGGGGCGGATTAGTTGAAAATCCAATCCGCGTCTTGCCGAAAAACACTGCTATGAAAATTGATATGCGGACATGGGATCCTCATTCAATTTTCGAACTTGTTCAAAAGTTAGGGGGTGTCTCAACAATGGAGATGCTTAAAGCAACGAATTATGGGATTGGCTTCTTGCTTATTTCTGGAGATGAAATTAAACAGCCCGGTGTAATTAAGATTGGGGAGATAATAAGAAAAAAAGGGGATCCGAAAGTGTATTTTGAAGGAAAGAGCGATGTTTTTTAGGAAAAAACACACATAACATAAAAAGAAAAACCCCCCATACCTGAATCTAAGGTATGGGGGGTTAAGTTTGAAAAATGACAGAGATTGTAAAAGTCTACTCAGAAAGTTCCTCGTATTTTCCTTCTAGATTGAAAGTTAAAACCTCCAAAGCCTTTTCATCTGCATTAATAGCTTCGATTAGAAGTGTTGCAGTTTCATCATCAACTTCACTAACTGCATTGCCCCAAAGATTTTTTTGTTCCTGGGATAAATCTGACTTGTTTATTATTTCTAAAAGTTCGGCTTCTTTTTGCATAACAAAAAATTACATTTTAATAACCCTTCTTTTATAACATAATATATTTATTTAACAAGATTAAAACTTTAAAATCAAAAAAGTGACCATTTTTCGAAAAATTTGGGCACTTTTTATTTTTGCTAAAAACTATTATTTGTCTTGTACAACTGAAATTGCTCCAACAGGACAATCAGCCACAGCCTTCATTGTGCAAGGAAATTCTTCTTCTGAAATTGGAGAAGATTTTTCATCGTCATTTATTTGGAAAGATTCAGGACAGATCGCAACACAAGTTTGGCAACCAATACATAAATCTTGGTCTACTATAATTTTCATTTTTTATTTTTAAATAAATTAATTGCTGCGTGTTTATTATACAAAAAAGCAAACAGAATTGAAAGTTTTTTTCTTTGTGACAAAAATAAGAGATTGAGTTACTATGGTATAGTGAAAAAAATAAGTTGAAATTAAAAATAAAGATAAATGTCAAAATTAATTGATAGTTTAAATGATAGACAAAAAGAAGCAGTTCTTCAGACAGAAGGTCCTGTTTTGATTCTCGCTGGTGCAGGCTCAGGAAAAACACGAGCACTAACATTCAGGGTAGCATATCTAATTTTGGAAAAAGGAATACACCCCAAAAATGTTTTAGCCGTTACTTTTACTAATAAAGCAGCAGGTGAAATGCTAGAGAGAGTTAAAGAGCTCTTGAGACTACCTCCTGAGACTACAATTTTTTCTTCGGATGTTCCGCATGTAGGAACTTTCCATTCGATTTGTGTTAGGATTTTGCGTCGTGAAATTGAAAGGCTTGGATTTGAGTCTAAGTTTGTGATATATGACGACCAGGATCAATTGGCATTGATGAAAAGAGTGATGAGAGAATTGCAGATTTCTCAGGATCAAATAAAACCAAAAGCAGTTTTGGGTGCTATTTCAAATGCAAAAAATAAATTAATTGATGCGCAAAGTTTTGAAGAGCAAACGGGAAGCTATTTTGAGGAGCTTGTGGCGAAATGTTATTTGAAATATGCAAAAGAATTGAAACAATCAAGTGCTCTTGATTTCGATGATATTATTCTTTTCACAGTAAAATTGATGCAGGAAAATCCAGACATTTTGGAGAAATATCAAACAATGTTTCGATATATAATGGTAGATGAATATCAGGATACTAATCATGCACAATATACATTACTTAGAATGTTGGCTGATAAACATAAAAACCTTTGTGTAGTAGGAGATGATTGGCAGTCAATTTATGGTTGGCGAGGTGCTGATGTACAAAACATTCTGGATTTTGAAAAAGATTATCCAGACGCAAAAGTCGTTTTGTTGGAACAAAACTATCGAAGCACTCAAAACATTTTAGATGCTGCCCATCAAGTGATTTCCAGAAATGTTAACCGAAAGGAAAAAAATATGTGGACGGAAAATGATAGTGGAAATTTACTTACACTTTTTGAGGCTCGAAATGAGAAGACGGAAGCTATTTTTGTAACAGAAGAAATTACAAAACTCAAAAAAGAAATGAAATTTAAATTTGACGATTTTGCGGTTTTATACCGAACAAATGCTCAATCAAGAGCAATGGAGGAAGCTTTTATGAAAGCTGGAATCCCCTATAAAATAATTGGAGGAATGAAATTCTATCAGAGAAAAGAGGTTAAAGATATTTTGGCCTATCTTTTTTTTGTACATAATACAAGTAATAAAATCGGCTTCGAAAGAATTATAAATGTTCCTGCTAGGGGAATTGGTGACAAGACAATTGAAAAAATTATTAAAATTGCCGATGATTTAGGAGGAGATTTATTGTTGGCTATTGAGAAAATTGTAAAAGCAAAGGATTCTCGTGAATTTGGAATCCCTCCCTCAAAAGCAAAGGAATTGCAAAAATTTTATAATCTAATGGGAGAGTCACTTATCGATTCGCAAACCAAAACAGTGACCCAGCTGATCGAGAAAATATATCGAGATAGCGGATATGAAAAAATGTTAGCGAAAGAAGGTGAAGAGGGGCAGGTTCGTCATGAGAATGTGCAGGAACTTTTAACTGTTGCGAGAAAATTTGATAAAAACGAAGATGGATTGGAGGCTTTTTTGGAAGAGGTTACTCTGGTTTCTCAAACAGACAATGATTTAGGTGTGACTGAGGTTGTTCCTTTTATGACATTGCACAGTGCTAAAGGTCTTGAATACGAGTCAGTTTTTATTGTCGGGATGGAAGAAGGTCTTCTGCCACATTCTCGGGCAACAATGAATGAGAGCGAAATGGAAGAAGAAAGAAGGCTTTGTTATGTGGGAATTACTAGAGCAAAACAAAAGGCTCACTTGTTGTATACAATGACAAGAAATATTTATGGGTCAACACAAATTTCAATTAAATCACGATTTATTGATGAAATTGAACCCAAATTGTTTGAACAAAGATATGACGAGGCTTTGGCGGACGATGATTTTTTTAGGAGTGAATCTGTTATAGAACAAGGATTGGATGACTATTTTGGAGATAGAAAGGGATTTATAAAAAGGCCAACAAGTTTTGATTTGAAACCCAAAAAGAAAAATGAGAAAAAAAATAGATCAGATTTTCGCGATGGAGAAAGTGTGAGACATAAAGAATTTGGTCAAGGAATTATTGTTTCACAAGATGAAAAAACTTTTTGTGTTGTTTTTCCGAAGTCAGGTTTGAAGAAATTGGCAAAAGGATTCGCCCCATTGGAAAAAGTTTAATTTTCTGAAAAATAAGACATTAAAACAAGAGACTATTGAAGTTTCTTGTTTTTTGGTATAGCCTTATTGTGGGTACTTTATTATTTCTTTTTATTAAAAACTGATTTCAACAAAAAAGCCTTGAGGAGGGTAGTGATGAACAAAATTGCATTAGTGGTTTTTGTTGTTAGTTTTTCTTTGTTGTTAGTTTTTTTGGTTAAAAAAGCCATAGAAAAAGATAAGAAGGAAGCTAAGAAAATAATCTTGCGTTTTAAGTTTTTTTTACATCCCAATGCAATCACTATTTGGGGTGGGATAACTGCTACTATTGGGATAGTTTTGTATTTTTATAATTATCCAAATATAGGGATTTCCCTCTTTATTTTCGGCATTTTTGCTGATTTACTAGATGGAATTGTGGCTCGAGGAACTGGACTAGTTACGGATTTTGGCAAAAAACTGGATCCTCTCTTTGACAAGATTAAGCTGTTAATCCCTTTGGTTTATTTTGGTTTTGAGGGTGATTTGCTTTGGCAACTTGTTTTGGTTTGTGTAATAACAGATTTTTTAGGTCAGTATCTACGAAGTACAGTTAATTTTGTTCGTAAAATTGGATTGAGCTTCGCAACTGCCGCAAATAGTTTTGGGAAGATTAAAACATTTCTTTTATCTGTTTTGGTGATATATTGTTTCTTACTGAAACAAAAAGTCAACATTCCAAATATCGCAAATTATATACTTTTTATTGTTGCAGGATTGGCTGTTTTGTCCTTGGTGTCTAAATTTACCAGAAATAGAAAGCCTCAACCTCAATTAGTAATGGAGGAAAAAAAATAAGAGATATCCATCTCTTAAATCTTAAAAAAGGACCAGAGTAGAATTTCACTGGTCCTTTTGAATTTGTAGAAACAAAAAAGACCACCGAATTCTAGTTTTGAGTTCGGTGGTCTAGTGGCATTAATCGCCACCACAATACATATAACAGTTTTCTTTTTTAGACAATCGCAAATACCTTTTGCTCCGGATCAAAAAAGCTTTTACAGATTCTTGTGTTCCCAATGTGGCAACACCGAAAGTAAAAATTGTCTCTGTGTTGCCGCAGTGTGGAATCTTGAGAGATGTAAGGCTTTTTTGAAGCCCTAATGCTAAGTTTATAGCTTCCTTTTTTGTTTTGGGAATCAAAACAGAGAACTGCCCATTATCTGTTTTTGAGAGTGAGCTTGTGGGCCCTAAGAAGCCTTGTAGATTAGAAGCAACTTCGTATAACAGTGAATCTCCCTCTGAAAATTTGGAAGTATTCCAGTAGTCCCTGAAGCGATTCACTTCAATGATGATTAGAGATAAGGGGCTTTTACTCTCCTTGCTTTCCAATACTCTTTTCTTTATTTCATCTTCAAAGAAAGTAGCAGTGTGAGCCCCAGATATTAAATCAAAAGGGGTTGTTACTCTGAAAGAACTAAAACTTGTTAGTAATTTTTTTTTGTCTTCTTCCAATCTTTTTGTTCTAGCAACAGCCATCTGCAATGCTTTTTCAAGCGCTTTTACATATGATACTGTTTCGTCAGAAACTTTTTTTTGGTAAAAAATTTCTTTCAATTGCTCTAATTCTTGCATAAGCTACCTCCGAGTGCGTATTTATATGTGATTTATAAAATCATTTACTTGTAATAAAGTACTAGTATGTTTGAGAATATGGCATATTTTATTGTGTTTGTCAATGATTTAAGGGCTCTGGTTTATAATGATGAATTTAATTTATTTTTATTTTATAAAAAAAGATAAATAAAAATAAAGAGGCACTGGACTCATTTTTGAGTCCAGTGCCTTCCTGGTTTAATCGTAATAAACGCAATTCCTCCCTTTCCTCTTGGCATTGTATAAGGCTTTGTCGGCCGCCTCCAGAAATTCTTCTGGGGAGAGTTCTCCCGAGAGAGCGGCCAACCCAATGCTGACAGTTACAACTTCGCTTGTCCCAGAGCCCGGGTGTGGGATTCCAAGATTTTCGACAGCTTTCCTTGCTCTCTCTGCCACAAGTTGAGCTTCAGTATGGCTTGTATTGGGAAGAATTACGACAAATTCTTCTCCGCCGTATCTAGCTAAGAAGTCATTGCTTCGTAAAGAACTCTTCATTGCTGAGGCTACCTGACGAAGAGCCTTGTCTCCAGCTGGATGACCAGAGACATCATTATACGGCTTGAAGAAATCTATATCTACTAACAGTAATGTTAGTGGTCCTTGATTTTTGTCACTGCTTCTTTTTCTTGCAATTTTTTCTGTCCCAGCAAGCCTTTTCTGGAAGATTTCATCGAATGTTATATCGAAGAATCTTCGATTTGGCACCTCTGTTAATCCGTCTATCAACGCCATCTCCTGGAATTTTCTTGCTATTTTTTTCCAGCTGGCGCACCTCTCCTCCAGTGTTACAACATAATCAAGTGTTGCCAATAGTCTTTTGTTTGTCTCGGCTAATTCTTGTTTTAAAATCTTTTTTTCTAAATCTTTATCTTTGGGATTTGTCATGTGTAACTCCTTTCGTCTATTGTATAAGATGGGTTATTGACTTTACATAGGGACAATGATAGGTACTGATATACTTTCTAATATAGCATATTTTAATCAGTTTGTCAAGCATTTTCGTAATAAAAGTGCTCCAATAAAAAGCTTTTTATTGTCAAAAAAGATGTTCAAAAATGTTCTGAAAATAACCTCAAAACCATTGTTTTTTAGTTTTTAGATATGATATACTCTTATTGATGAAAAACAAAAGATCAATAATAGTTGTTGTTTTGGTTCTAGCGGGGTTGCTGATTTGGAAAGGATCGGAGGCTTTATTCAGTGAAAAGAGACAATTGGTTTTTGAGGATAAAAATGCAATAATCTTACAAGATGAGAGTTTGGTTTATCAAATAAATTCCGACGCTAAAAGTGTAGGAGAGTTTATTGAAAAACATCAAATCAATCTAGGTGAAGAGGATTTGGTTTATCCTGAAAAACAAGAAAAACTTTTACCAGGAATGACGATAGAGATTTGGCGAAACAAAAGGTTTGAGATTGATGTTGACGGAAAAGTAATAGAGCATAATACATTTAGAAAGACGGTTGAGCAAGCACTTGCCGATGCTGGCGTTGAGCTTGGTCATTTAGATAAAGTTGAGCCAACTAGAAAAGGGATTATTAATGGAGGAGATAAGATTGTGGTGACACGAATTAATGTGGAAAATGTTGCTGTTAAAAAGGAGATTGATTTTGAGGTAATTGAAAAAGATGATCCAAAATTACAATGGAGAAAACAGGAGATTGAGCAAGAAGGCGAAAAAGGGGAGAAAATAATTGAGTATAAGATTACCTATAAAAATGGAAAGGAAATTTCTAAAGAAGTTATTTCTTCAGAAACGATAAAGAAGCCAATTGCAAAAATTGTTACAATTGGAAGTAAAATCAGTGTAGGGAAGGTAAAAACTGGTGTTGCAAGTTGGTATCGTTATACTGGGAAATTGACCTGTGCCTCTAGAATTTTTCCGAGAGGAACTTGGCTTCGTGTGACTAATAATGAAAACGGAAAACAAGTAATTGTAGAAGTGAAGGATTTTGGGCCAGCACTATCAACTGGAAGAAGAATTGACTTGGAAGCGGTGGCTTTTGAAAAAATAGCTTCACTAGGGAAAGGACTTGTAAATGTGAAAGTAGAGGAAATTTTGCAATAGAAATTAAAAATCTAATGGCTTTAAAAATGATAACTAGGAAAGAAAAAAGAAGGCAATTTAGAAGCGAAAGTGGGGTGAATAATAATTTCAAAAACTCACCTTGTGCTAAGAAATCTCTAGGACAAAATTTTTTAAATGATGAGAAATTTCTTGATATGATTGTCAACGCAGCAAACCTAGAAATACAAGATAATGTTTTAGAGATTGGACCAGGAACTGGGTTGTTGACCGACCAGCTTATTAAAATACCAAAAAAAGTAATTTGCATTGAAAAAGACCAAAGAATGGTCAAATTTTTGAATGAAAAATATTTTTCAAATGGCGGAAATAAAAAAAGGGAAAGTCTCAAAATTGTGGAGAGAGATTTTCTGGAAATTAATTTGCCAGAATTTTTAAAAGAGAACAATTTTTGTGATTATAAGGTGGTTGCAAATATCCCTTATTATATAACAGGTAAGATTTTTCGTTTACTTTTGGAGACGGAAATTCAACCTAAACTGATTGTGCTTTTAATCCAAAAAGAAGTTGCCAAGAGGGTTACTTGTGAAATTGGGGCAATGAATATACTTGCTGTTTCAGTTCAATATTATTGTAAAGTTGAATTGGTTGATATTGTTCCAAAGACCGCTTTTTATCCATCGCCAAAAGTTGATTCAGCTATTATTTTTGCAAAGCCTTTTGGTTCAAAAAAAAGAGAGTCAAAAAAATTAGAAAAAGAATTTTTTCAAGTTGTGAAAAGTGGTTTTTCGAGTCCACGAAAAAAGTTGCTCAACAATCTTGTCATTGGTTTAAAGAAAGATAAGAATGAAATAATCGATATTTTCAATGATTTTGGTTGGAATGAAAATGTCAGGGCGCAAAATTTATCAATTCAAGAGTGGAGAAATTTAAGAGATAGAATCTTTGAGAAATAGGTCGTTATTTTTAAAGGAAAGAGACCAAGTTTTGAATAGTTTGTTTATGCAAGCTTTCCTGTGTGTGCTATAATAAAAACAATTAGAAATACTTAAAACAAAAATTATATAGCTATGAGTGAAGAAGAAAAACAAAATCAAGGAGATGCTGTTGTGGATGATAGCTCGCAAACTGTTAAAACAAATGCAGATAAAGATGTGGAAAGAGTTGTTTATGAAGAAGACGAATCTCCAGAAGAAAGGGAACAGCGCTATTTAGAGGCTCGTGAAAAAAGACGAATAGAAAGAGAATTAGAGAATGAAAAAGAAAGAGCTAGATTGCTTGAGTTGAAGAAAAAGAACAAAGAGGCTATTAATTTTGCTAGAAGAGGAGGAGTTCAGAAAACATTAACCCACTTAAGGAGGGATTCTGAGGAAGAAGAGGCTTCGAAACTTGCAAAGGATATGCATCTTCCTTACTTAGATTTAAACATTTTTCCAATTGATCAAGAAAATGTTAAATTTATTGATAAGGAAACAGCAAAAAATTTGGGAATTGCAGTCGTTCATAAATTAGAAAGATCAATTAAGATAGTTACCACTAATCCTGAAAGTGGAAAAGTTAGAGATTTTATTACTGATTTAGAGGATGATGGGATGAGGGTTGAGCTTTTTGTGGTGTCACAGTCTTCAATAGAAAGAGCTTGGCAAGAATATGAAAAGGAGAATCTGAGTGTAATTCTTGATACACTAAGAGCTGGTTTGACAGGGGAGGAATTAGCAGCTTTTGAGGATGAAACAAAAGGAGTTTTGGATATGGATAGAAAAATTCGAGATCTTCCAGTAACCAAGGTTTTGAATATGATTCTTGCTGGTGCAATTAAATTGCAATCTTCGGATATCCATTTCGAACCTCAACAGACAGGAAAAGTTCGTTTAAGGTTTCGTATTGATGGCGTTCTTCAGACAGTTGCATCATTTCCGATACATATATATCCAACGATTGTTTCGAGGGTAAAGGTTCTTTCGAAAATGATGATAAATGTGCGTGACATTGCTCAAGACGGTCGTTTTTCTGTTGAAAGAGAGGGTCAGTCAGCGATGGATCTTCGTGTTTCAGTTTTGCCAGGAAATTTTGGTGAAAACATTGTAGTCCGTTTACTTAGTCAAAGTATCAACGATTTGTCTTTAAGTAAGATGGGACTAGAAGGTTTAAACTATGAATGGCTTGTAAATGAGTCAGAGAAAAAACAAGGTGCAATAATTAACTCAGGACCGACGGGAAGTGGAAAGACTACAACTCTTTATGCTCTAATAAACCGTTTAAATTCTGTTGATAAAAAAATTATTAGTATTGAAAACCCAATTGAGTATCAAGTTCCTGGCGTAAGTCAGACACAAGTTGAAGATTCAAAAGGGTATACTTTTGAAAATGGATTAAGAGCGATTATGCGTCAAGATCCAGATATAATTTTGGTTGGAGAAATTAGAGATGAATCTACTGCAGAGATTGCTATTCACGCATCTTTGACTGGACATTTAGTGCTTTCAACAACACATGCAAATAGTGCTAGTGGTGTAATTGGACGATTTGTTGATCTTGGAGTTAAGCCCAACCTGATTGCGCCCGCAGTAAATGCTTTTGTTGCCCAGCGTCTTTTGAGGCGTCTATGTCCACATTGTAAGGAAGAATATGTACCAGCAAGCGAAACTATTGATATGATAAAAAAAATGCTTGCGCTTATTTCTCCTAAGGCAGATATTTCGATTCCTAAGCACATTGATAAACTTTGGAAGCCAAAGGGTTGTGCTAAATGTCATGGACTTGGCTATAAAGGGCGCGTTGGTATTTTTGAGATACTTGTTATTACAGATGAAATTAAGGAAGCGATTGAAAAAATGGCTCCAGAGGATGAAATTAGGAGTGCAGCGCTAGAGAACGGAATGATTACTCTGGAACAGGATGGAATTTTGAAGTCAGTTTCCGGAGTCACTTCGATTGAAGAATTGCAACGCGTTGTTGGAAAAGGAGAATATCTAATTGATTTATATGAAAAAATAGTTGTTCAATCTTTGGCGCGTGGAATTTTCATCAAAGATGATGTCTTGGAGGAAATGTTGAAAGTGAAAGACAATTACGAAGAATTTGAAGAATTATTTTCTACCCTCCCCCCGAAGGAATTGGTGAGATATGTTTTGATTGGAGCTGTGTATACAGGTGCTGGTGATATTCATGTAGAGCCTGGATTGAAAAAATTTAAAATCAGATATCGAATTGATGGAGTTTTGCATGATGTTGCTCTTCTATCAATGAATGATTATCTTACTGTTTTAAATGAGATTAAAAATCTAATGGGAGTAAAGACAGGCAAGAGAGAAGGGGTGATAGATGGAAGGTTTAAAATTGTTTATTCAAATAAAGAAAGGGAGTCAGGGGAGGAATCAATAGATGTTAGAGTATCTGTAATCTTAGGTGGTTTTGGGGATGTTATTGTTATGAGGCTCTTGAGTCAAAGTGTTCAGGTGACAGAATTAGCCGAGTTAAATATGAATCCTTATAATCTTGAGAAGATACTTAGAAATGTTGCAAAGCCAAATGGGATTATTATGGACACAGGACCAACCGGCAGTGGTAAAACAACCACTTTGTATAGTCTTTTGAATTATCTTAAAGATCCAAAGCTCAAAGTTATAACAATAGAAGATCCAATTGAATATCAAATGGAAGGAATTTTACAGACACAAGTGAAAGAAGATGACGGATATACTTTTTCGAGCGCTATGAGGGTTATCTTAAGACAGGATCCTGATATTATAATGGTAGGAGAGATAAGAGATTCTGAAAGTGCCAACGCCGCTTACAAAGTTGCTTTAACAGGTCACTTGATTTTAACAACATTACACACTAATAGTGCTGCTGGTTCGGTGCAAAGGTTGTTGAATATGGGTGTTTCTATGTCAGATCTTTCCTCGGGAACTAATTGTTTTGTTGCGCAAAGATTAGTTAGAACGCTTTGTCCTCATTGTAAGAGGGAGCGAGATATGAAACCTGAGGAGAAAAGAATTATAGAGGAGGTTTTGGATAGTATCTCTTCAAAAATAGAAGTTGATATCCCTAAAACGGCGAATAAAGTTTTTGAGCCAATTGGCTGTGATAAATGTCACAATCTTGGCTTTAAAGGAAGAGTTGCGATTACGGAGGTATTGGAAGTCGGTAGGAATATGCAGAAATTTTTAACAACAAACCCAATTACAATTGAAATTAGAGAAAAAGCCATTGAAGAGGGAATGCTGACAATGGGACAAGACGGAATATTGCACATTCTAAGAGGTGAAACTACACTTGATGAAGTTGCGCATGTAATTACGGAAATTGATTATGTTGACAAAATCAAACAAATCGGACGAAGATTAGATGAGGATCCTGATAAATTAACAGAGTAATATTGGCAACAGATAACAAAAAACTGCCTATGAAGGCAGTTTCAAAGCGCATTTATAACATCAATCTGTAGACAATAAAAGCTTACGCACAAGGCATAAGGCAGGAATAGATCCGAGGATAGCACAGCCGGAACCACACTAACCTATACTAAGAAAAATTCCTTGGGAGTTCAGAGCACCCTTGTCTACAGGTTGATATCAAAAATGTAAAGAAACATTAACATAATTTTCAATCTATGTTAATACATCCTAGCATAAAGCAAAAAAATTGTCAAGAGTTGCTGTTACTTTTATTTTTTGAATCAACTTATGTTGAAAAGTATAAAAAAATGATAGAATATTAAGGTGAAAAGAAAAGAGTAGAGGATTAAAGAAAGTAATTAAAGAAGGATGATTGAAACAAATAAACAAGAAGAAATAGATGAACAGCTGGAGATTACTTTGCGACCACAGGTTTTGAGTGATTATGTAGGGCAAAAAATTGTAAAAAAGAATTTGCATATTCTAATGGGAGCTGCAAAACAAAGAAAGGAGTCACTTGATCATATTTTGCTCTTTGGTCCTCCTGGTTTAGGAAAGACTACTTTGGCTCATATTATTTCTAGGGAAATGGGAGCGGGGATAAAAACAACATCTGGACCTGCAATTGAAAGGGTTGGTGATCTTGGTTCAATTTTAACGAATTTGAATGACGGGGATGTGCTTTTTGTCGATGAAATTCATAGATTGAGTAAAGTTGTAGAAGAAGTTTTGTATCCAGCGATGGAAGATGGTAAATTGGATATTATTGTTGGGAAAGGTCCATCAGCTAGGACGATCCAATTAGAATTGCCAAAATTTACACTTATTGGCGCAACGACAAGATTGGGAATGTTGTCGGCGCCACTTCGTAATAGATTTGGGATAATCAACAAATTGGAGTTTTATTCTGATGATGAAATGTGTCAAATAATTGAAAGAAATAGTAAAATTTTGGGGGTTGAAACTGATTTGGCAGGTAGGACTACCATTGCAAGATGTTCACGAAAAACGCCTAGAATTGTTAATAGGCTTTTAAAAAGAGTGCGGGATTATGCACAAATGAACAATCATTCAATAATTTCAAACGAAACAGTCCTTGCAACTTTTGAAATTTTAGATGTTGATAATCTTGGACTGGAAACAGCCGATAGGGAGGTCCTGAGAGTTATGATAGAAAAATTTTCTGGTGGACCAGTTGGAGTTCAAACAATTGCCGCAGCTTTTTCTGAAGATGTTCAGACAATTGAAGAAGTTTATGAGCCATTTTTAATGCAACTTGGATTTATTGAGAGAACGCCAAGAGGAAGACGAGTGACAGATGCAGCATATAAACATTTGGGAATTGAAATTCCTGAAAATAGAAAACAAGTAGATTAGCTGAATAAAAGAATCTAAAAAATAAAATGATAAACTTACCATTGATTGTATATTTTCTTCTTTTGACATTTTTCCTTGGAGGTTTTTTAGCGGTTATTTACCATCTTCGAGCAAGTAAATTAAATGAAAAAATCTCTACAGTAACAACGATGCTTTTTATTGTTGGTTGTTTGTTGATACTAACTTTTAATGTTTCAAATGCAATTCAAATTGATTGGAGTGCACTCTCTTTTGAGTTTGTTGTAATTCCTGCTGGCTTGGATTTTGAAGATTTTTCCAATTATGAATAAAAACAAAAAAAATTATCAGCACCAATTTTTGGATTATAAGTTTAAAGGGAAAAGGGAGGATGAAGAAATTATCTTAATCCTAAGAAGACATTGGTTAATTTTGGTAGTAAAAACAATTCCGTTTGCGATTTTTTTATTTGTAATTATTTTCATTTTTATTCTAGCTCCAATTTTAGTAAATAACCTTCCAATAGAAGTTGACAATCATTTGTTTAATGTGGTTATGAGTTTTTCTTTGATGGCTTTTTGGCTAGGACTTTTTATAATGTGGATTGATTTTTATTATGATGTTTGGATTGTTACAGATCAAAGAATAATTAGCATAGAACAGTTGGGATTATTCAGGCGCGAGATAAGCGAATTGGAGCACGGAAAAATTCAGGATGTTACTACTGAAGTTCAGGGTATTATCCCTACCTTATTGAAATTTGGACAAGTTTATATTCAAACCGCTGGAGAGAAAGCGCGTTTTACTTTCAAGCAAGTTAAAGATCCAGTAATGATTAGAACTGTTGTGATGACATTGCAAAAAAATGCAATTAGAGAGCAAAAAAGAGAGGAAGGTGTAATAATGCGAGGAAAGGAGTGATTCAAAGAATAAACAAAAAGAAAATGAAAAACAAAAAATTATTGTACACATTAGCAATAGGAACCGTGATTTTGTTTTCACTGGGATGGTTGTTGTTGTATCGTGCTTTTTTTGTAAATAATTATGAAGGGCTGTTTTTCGCAGCATTTCTTTATTTGTGTGCTTTTGGATTTTTTTACTTTTTAGTTGTTTTGGAGCACAATCGTAGAATCTTACATTTAGTATGCTCATTTGGAATGATGGGCGCTGTTTTTTTAGGAAAAGACCACCTAATGCCTTCTTTTTTGGTCTGGGCGGTTATTATGGCCAGCTGTGTAGTTGCAATAGAAAGGATTAAGACGGAGCAGTATAATCGAATCAATATAGATATTTATCGAATTTTAAAAAGAGGTGTCCCGGTAATTGGAACTGCATTCACCCTTTTAGTTGCTGCTGGTTTTTATTTTTCAGTTGCAAATTTGCAAAAAGTTGGGCATGTGCCAAGAATCAATATTAAAATATCAACAGAAACAACAAGAATTGCTTTTAAAATTGTGGATATTGTAATGCCCAACGATGAGATTTCTTGGGTTTTGGAGGGGGTGACTGTGGATGAGTATTTTCGGAAAATTTTACGCTCCCAAGATATCTCTCTTGAGGGCACCGTCTTAGAAGAAATTAGGAATGAGGTTGATGACGAAATAAGAGCGCAAAGAGAGGCTGGAATTGAAAGAGAGGTGTGGGAAAGAGAGAGGATGATTGTTGAAAAAAATAGGGCGATGCTAGCGGATAAACTGCAAATAGAACTTGATGGAAACGAAAGAATTGATGATGTTCTAAATAATTTAATAAACAAAAGGGCAAATGATTTGATTAATGGACAAGTAATTGTATCAGAAATGTTGCCAATAGGTAGTGCCGTAGCTTTATTTGTATCAATCAGGTCAATTGTTTGGATTTCCAATGTAATTCTTTTCTGGACAATTTCAGGAATTTTTTCTATACTTGTTAAACTGGGGAAAATTAAAGTTGTTAAAGAGGTGAGAGAAATAGAAAACATTGAAATTTAATTTCTCCGGATAAATTAATAAAAAGTTAGCGATTTATAATAAAATGAGTAAGGATCTTTATTCTATTTTAGGCGTTGATAAAAACGCTTCAGATGATGAAATTAAAAAAGCATATAGAAAACTTGCGCATAAGCATCATCCAGACAAGAAAGGTGGGGATGAGGCGAAATTTAAGGAAATAAATGGAGCTTACCAAACCCTTTCTGACAAGCAAAAAAGACAACAATATGATCAGTTTGGTCAGACATTTGAAGATGCCGGGCGAAGTGGTAATGGTGGCGGCGGTTTTGGTGGTTTTAGTGGCGGCGGTTTTAATTTTGATTTTGGACAAACGGGTTCTGGAAACAATGGGGGGTTTGAAGATTTATTCTCGGATTTATTTTCACAAGCAGGGTTTGGGGGTTCCACTGGTTCAAGGGAGAAGGTTGGTTCTGATATAGCCGTAGATATAGAAATCACATTTAAAGAGATGGCGCTTGGTACTGAAAAGGAAATTGAGTTATACAAAAAAGTCCTATGTGATGGATGTGATGGTACAGGAGCAAAAAATAAGGATACCAAAACATGCGATGTATGTGGAGGTGCAGGGAAGGTTCACAAGATGGTAAGAAGTATGTTTGGTAATATTCAACAGGTTGTAGTTTGTGAAAGGTGTAATGGAAAGGGTCAAATTCCAAAAGAGAAGTGTGAGAAGTGCGGAGGAGATGGTGTTGTTAGAGATTATCAAAAAGTTAATATAAAAATTCCGGCAGGAATTGAAAATGGACAAACAATTCGTGCTACTGGTCACGGAGAAATGCCAACCGGAGGCGGGAAACCTGGTAGTCTATTTATCACAATCCATATTAAACCAGATGCGAGATTTAAAAGAAGTGATGATGACATCGTTTCTGTTGCTGAGATTTCATTTTCACAAGCAGTGCTTGGTGATAAAATTGATATTGAAACAATTGAAGGTGAGATGAGTATGAAAGTTACTCCAGGAACTCAATCGGGAGATGTTTTTAAGATTAGAAATAAAGGCATTAATAGAGAGGATAGATTTGGAAGAGGTAGCCATTTGGTGGAAATTAGAATAAAAACTCCAGAAAATCTTTCTCGTGATCAAAAGAGGCTGGTGAAGAAATTACAAGAATTTGGCCTGTAAGTATTTGATTAAATGGTTATTTATTAAAAATGACACTGTTTGGTGTCATTTTTAATTTAAAAGAGAGATTTAATTATAAAAAAACCACATCGAAGTGTAAATATTTTTTCTCTTGCAAAAACAACCACCCTCTAATACAATAAGAATAGTCTTATAAATGCTAAACAGAAGACAAAAAATGCAAAATTTTGAAATAAATGGTGGTAATAAACTTCACGGAAAAATAGCTGTAAATGGCTCAAAGAATGCAGCAGTCGCTATTTTAGCTGCTTCGGTTTTAAACGAAGGAACGACAACTTTAAAAAATGTTCCACAGATAGAAGAAGTGAATCGTTGGATTGAGGTGTTGGAAAGTATTGGAATGAAAATTATAAAAAACGGAAAGACACTAATACTAAAGGCGCCAAAAAATATTGAAATTAAAAAAATTGATAAAATAGCTGCTCAAAAAACCAGAAGCGCAATAATGTTGATGAGTTCTTTGGCTGGAAAATTTAAAAAATATTCAATCCCACAAGCTGGTGGTTGCAAGCTTGGCTCTCGAACGGTAAAGCCACATCTTTTTGTGTTGGAAAATTTTGGAGTTAAAATAAAAGTAAAAGAAGATTCTTTCGAAGTTGACGCTGGAAAGTTCAAGAAAGCTGATAAAGTTGTTTTGTATGAGTCGGGGGATACTGTGACAGAGGCAGCACTTATGGCAGCATCACAAGTTTCAGAAAAAACTGTTATTAAAATGGCAACTTCTAATTATATGGTACAGGACTTGTGTTTTTTCTTGGAAGAGTTGGGCGTAAAAATAAAAGGTATTGGGGGAACAACTTTGGAAATTGAAGGGCTAAAAAAAATTAATAAAGACATTATCTACGAAATTAGCGAAGATCCTATCGAAGCAATGTTTTTTATTTCCTTGGCAATTACAACAAAAAGCAAATTGCTTATCATGAGATGTCCAATTGAGTTTTTGGAGTTGGAGCTTTTGAAGCTTGAAAAAATGGGGCAGAGATATTTAATTAAAAAAGAATATAAAGCGAGAAATGGGAGGACGGATTTAGTTGATATTGAAATTATTCCATCGAAATTGGTGGCTTTAGAGGAAAAACTACACGGTTTGCCGTTCCCAGGGCTCAATATGGACAATCTACCATTTTTCGTGCCAATCGCAATGGTGGCAAAAGGAAAAACATTAATTCACGATTGGGTTTTTGAGAATCGAGCAATCTATTTTACGGAATTAAATCGTCTTGGTGCAAATATTACACTTTTGGATCCACACAGAGTTTATGTAGAAGGTCCAACCATAATAAAAAACGCTGAAATGATGTCTCCGCCAGCGCTAAGACCGGCGGCAATTATTTTGGTAGCAATGCTTGCTGCTAAAGGTAAATCAATTTTGCGTGATGTATATTCAATAAATCGTGGATATGAAGATTTAGAAGGAAGGTTGAAGAATATTGGGGCTGAAATTAAAAAAATGGATTCTTGCAATGAAAAAATATTATAAGGCTATTTCTCAATTTCATAAAAAATTTAAAATGAAAGGAACTAATAATGAAGATATGAATTTTCGTTTAAATTTAATGACAGAGGAATTGGGGGAACTTGCTCAGGCAGTTACTAAGGGCAAAGGAAGGCAAGCAATTATTGAGGAGAATATTGATTTGCTAAATCTTTTAATTGGTAATTTTATAAGTCTGGGAATTTCAATAGAAGAAGTTGATGAGGCTTTTTGGAAAAAGTATGAGAAGATTATGAGGAGGGATATTAAGAAAATTGATGAGAAAAATTTTCGTGTTTCAGAATTTAAATAATTCTTTGTGTGGTATTTAATTTAAAAATCAAAATGAAAGAAAAGAAAATAGGAGTAGATTATATAGGAATTGGTGGTGGGGTTTTGATTTTTAATAAACTGGGTCAAATTTTACTTCAAAAAAGAGGGGCGGATAGTAGAAATGAAACTGGAAAATGGTCAAAGCCAGGGGGAAAAATTGATTTTGGAGAGACTGCAATTGAAGCGATGAAAAGAGAGGTGCGAGAAGAGACAAATTTGGAAATTGAAATCTGGGGGTATCTCCCTCATACAGACCATATTATTAAAAAAGAAAATCAGCACTGGATTGCGATTAATTATTTAGCTAATCTAAAAAGTGGTGATCTTAAAATTCTAGAGCCTCATAAATGTGAAAAGATGAAATGGTTTGATATAGATAAGTTGCCTAAAAAAATTGTTCAAACCACAAAAGAGTCAGTTGAAAATTTCCTCAAAGGAGGTTATATTAAGATACAACCTTAAAAAATGTTCAAGAAACTTTAACTTGCGCGATTATTTTTATAGTATATGTTTTCAAAAAGAATTGGAATCGATCTTGGAACGGCAAATACTCTAGTGTTTGTTCCAAAAAAGGGGATAGTGGTAAATGAGCCCTCAGTTGTTGCTGTTACGATGGATGATAACAGGGTTATTGCTGTTGGAAATGAAGCGAAAGAAATGATCGGAAGAACTCCTGATGTAATAACTGCGTATCGTCCATTGAAAAATGGTGTTATCGCTGATTATCGTGTGACGGAGGCTATGCTTAGATATTTTATCGGAAAAGTTAGTCCCAAGATTAGATTTTCAAAACCAGATGTTATGGTTTCAATTCCGGCAGGTGTAACTTCAACAGAAAGAAGAGCTGTGATAGAAGCGACAATCAAAGCTGGTGCAAAAAATGCTTATATTGTGAAAGAGCCAGTGCTTGCAGCAATTGGGGCCGGAATTCCAATAAACAGTGCAAGTGGGAATATGATTATTGATATAGGAGGTGGTACTTCAGAAGTAGCAGTCATTTCTTTAGGAGGGATCGTTTCTGCTTATAGTGCGAGAGTGGGAGGTGATAGAATTGATACAGCAATTGCTCAATATATAAAAAAGAAACATGGTCTTGCAATTGGCGAGCGAACTGCTGAAGAGGTTAAGATTGAAATTGGAAGCGCTTTGCCACAAGTTAAAGAAGAATATGTAGAAGTTCGCGGAAGAGATCTCATGGGAGGTTTGCCAAAGACTATTCGAATTTCTACTAATGAAATTACGGAAGCTATCCAAGAAGAATTGCGAGAAATTATTAATGCTGCAAAAAAAGTGATGCAAGAGACACCACCAGAGCTAGCAGCAGATGTTATGGATAAAGGAATTGTGCTTTCAGGGGGAGGTGCTTTGTTGAGAAATTTGGATAAGCTTATCACGAAGGTGACCGGTGTTCCTTGTTATGTTGCGGATGAGCCGTTACTTTGTGTTGCAAAAGGAACAGGAGTGGCTTTAGATAATCTAGAGATTTATAAAAGAACAATTTCAAGGCGTTAAATTATTTTTTATAATAAAATTAAAAATAGATGCTAGTCTGTTTTTAGTTTAATTTTTTCTTGCCAAAATGACCTAGTTTTAATACAATAAGGTCAGCCTATAAACAAAGAAAAATAAATGAAAATTGGAATTGATGCATCAAGGGCACTGATAAAGCAAAGAACTGGAATTGAGGAATATGCATATCAAGCGATTAAAAATCTTCGGGAGCACCTAGGTGACCACGAAGTTTTTCTATATGTAAAAGAAAAAGGAAAAAAGAATCTTGATTTTGATTTGCCAAAAAATTGGAAAATAAAAGTAGTACCTTTCAACTATTTTTGGACACAAACTGGTCTTTCCTGGGAAATGTTAACAAGACCAATTGATGTTCTTTTTATTCCAGCGCATACAGTTCCTTTCGTGCATCCTAGAAAAACAATTGTAACAGTGCATGGGCTCGAATACGAACATTGTCCAAAAGGGTATTCTTTATATTCAAGATGGTTTCATCACTTTTTTGTCACCAGAAGTTGTCGCTGGGCAAAAAAAATTGTTTCAGTTTCGCAAAACACGAAAAAAGATCTTGTGAAGATGTATAAAATTCAGAAAAGCAAGATAATAGTTGTTTATAATGGTTTTGAAATTAAAAAGGAATATCTCAAATTATCAAAAAAAATTGAGAGTGATAAGTATATCCTTTATATTGGTAGGATAGAAGAACGAAAAAATATCAAGAACATAATTGCTGCTTTTGAAATTCTGAAAAGAGAATATAATTATAAAGGACAGTTATTATTAGCTGGAAAATTTGGCTATGGGTATGAAGAGATTGAAAAAAAAATTAATGGAAGCGAATATAAAGAAGACATTAAAATGCTGGGATTTATTTCTGAAGAAGAAAAGACTAATTTATTAGCTAAGGCAGAGATTTTTATGTTTCCTTCATTGTGCGAAGGTTTTGGTATTCCTATTTTAGAAGCGCAAAGCGTTGGTGTTCCTGTTATTACATCAAATTTTGGGCCAATGGATGAAGTCGCTGGGAATGAAGAAATTTTAGCAGTTCCTACGCACCCAAAGCATATTGCTAGAGTCGCTCAAAATATTTTGATAGACAAAAAGAAATATGATGATGTTGTAAGAAAAGGATTTGAGAATACAAAAAGGTTTTCTTGGGAAAAATGCGGGGAAGGTATTGCGAAGGTTTTACTTTCGCAATCCTAACAAGTTAAATGATTTGACCGTGTTTACTTATAAATAAAATTCAAAATTAGAGATGAAAAATATTGCATTTGTACACGATTTTCTTTTATATCAAGGAGGGGCTGAAAAAACTCTAAAAGTAATGAGTGAAATTTTTCCAGAAGCATCTATTTTTACCTTGCTTCAAGATGAGGAGTATAAAAAAGAGATATTTTCTAGCCAAAAAGTGGAGAGTTCTTTTTTGCAAAAGATGCCAAAATTTCTCATAAAAAAACATAAATTCTTATTTCCTTTAATGCCAACAGCAATTGAGACTTTTGATTTGCGAGATTTTGATGTCGTTATCTCTTCATCATCGGCTTTTGCAAAAGGTATTGTCGTGAAACCAAAAACAAAACATTTTTGTTATATGCATACGCCAATGAGGTATGCTTGGGACTGGAGCCATGAATATCTTGAAGAACAAAAGCTTAAAGGGAGAACAAAATTATTTGTTAGATTTTTCTTGAGTTATTTACGAATGTGGGATAGAGCGAGTGCTGAGCGAGTGGATAAATTTATTGCTAATTCGAAATACACAGCGAGAAGAATCGATAAATATTATCGCAAAAAATCCGAAGTAATTTATCCTCCAGTTGATGTGGAAAAATTTTATCCACAAAAAGAGCATGATGATTATTTTTTGACAGTAGGAAGGTTGTCTCCATATAAAAGAACAAAATTAATTGCAGAGGTGTTTGTAAAACTCAAACTACCACTTGTTATTGTTGGGGAGGGTGAGGAAAAAAAAGCTCTTGAAAAAATTGCAAAGGACAATAAAAATATCAAAGTTTTAGGATTCGTCGATGACAAAAAACTAATAAAGTTATATGAAAATACACGAGCATTTGTTTGTGCTTCTGAAGATGACTTTAATATTACAGTAGTGGAAGCAATGGCTGCAGGAAAACCAGCAATTGTTTTGAGAGAAGGCGGAACAATGGAGACTGTAATTGAAGGTAAGACAGGGGAGTTTTTTGATGTACCACAATTGGAGATTTTAGCAGACGGAATTAGAAGGTTTATTGCAAATGAAAATAATTATAACCATATTGAAATTCGTAAGCATGCTGAAAATTTTTCCAAGAAAGTTTTTGAAGAAAAAATAGTAGAATTTATTAAGCAGAATACCTAGACTAAAAATAGTGAATGAAGAAAATCAATAAAAATCAATGGAATTTTTTAAAAAAGGCAAAGAAAAATAATTCTCTTGTAGGGACATATCTTTTTTGTGGACCAGCAAATGTTGGAAAATGCAATATGGTTTTTGATTTTGTTTGCGATGTTAATGAGTTGAAGGATTGTCATAGTGTTGAAGGTGGTGCTAATCCAGATGTAATCATTATCGAGCCAATTGTTGAGGAAAAAGCAAAGAAAAAAAGAAAAAAAGACATTTCAATTGAACAAATAAAGAATGCCATTAAAAGTATTAGTTATTACGCATATAAAGCAAAGTATAAATTTTTGATTATTAAGGAAGCGGATAGAATGACTACCTCGGCCGCCAATAGTTTATTGAAAATTATTGAAGAACCGACTTCTGATACAATTATTATTTTGATAAGTGACAATGAATGGCAATTACTTTCAACTGTTCGTTCTAGGTGTCAAATCCTTAGGTTTGGACTTGCGGAAAAGGAGGATATTATAGCACAACTTCAAGATGAAAATATTGAGTTTGGAAAAGAAGAGTTATTGGAAGTGGCTGATTTTTCACAGGGAAAAATTAGTAAGGCGCGTGAATTGTTGGCGAATCCAGAAAAATTTAAATTAGTAAAAAACAACCTGGAACTTTTTAGAGATGCTCTCAAAAAAGGTGTTATTGAAGGATTGAAACTGACAGAGGAGCTATCAACTGACAAGGAAAAACTTAGAGAATCTTTAGATGAAATTACTTGGTATCTGAGGAGTCTTGTGAAGCAACAAGTGGAAATTAATGCGGATACAAGAGTTATAAATAAAATTTCTAAAATAATTGAAAAAGTGATTCAATTGCGAAGTGAAATTTCAAATAGCAATGTGAATCAGAGATTGCAATTAGAGAATTTTTTTGTGCAACTCTGATTTTTTAAATGTGAATATCTTTTGCACTTGGAAAAGCATTTCTCAAAATGTTATGATTGGTAATAATAACAAATTCCTTTTTGGATAGGGAGAAAAATAAAAAACAAGAAATGAATTTAGTGGGTAAAAAAAATAAAAAGCAGGAGAAGTTTTCTTATTTTAGTGTCATTTTTCAAGGCATGGCATTTTATATCCTTATTGTAGTTATTATTGCAGGCATAATAATGGGGCTTAAGTTATACAAGCAAGAGAAAGATGTTGATGTTTTGATTAGTAATGCTGGAAATGTGAAATTGGGAGATACAATTATTTTAAATTTTTCAACTAAAATGTTGGAACGAAGCGTTGAAGAGTCGATGAAAATCGAACCGGCGTTGAAAATAAAAACAAGTTGGGAAAATTCAAATATTTTTTCCATTACACTCCTAGAGCCTCCCTTTCCAGAAACAACTTACGAATTGACCATTGATGGAGCAAAGACACAGTTCTATGTGCCACAACAAAAATTTACGAAGAAGATAACATCAACTTTTATTCCTGAATTAAGAGAAGTGTATCCTTCTGATGGACAAGAGGATATTGATGTCTCGGATCACATTACTATTGATTTTGATAGGGCAATCAAAGATCCTTTTAATATGGAGGTGAAAATTGTTCCAATGACAACAAAATTTAATCATAAATTTAATGATTCTGGTACACAATTGATAATTACACCAGAGGAAAAGATGGATAAAAAAACTCAATATACAATAAACCTGCAGTTAAAACATAATTATCTTGATTTCTCCAGGGAAATATATCAAGGAAGTTTTACGACCAAATTTCCACCGCCTGTTTTTTATAACTATGCGAAAAATAATGAACCGGTAAAGACAGAAGAAAGATTGGAAGAAGTAGAACCTCAAATATTAGAAGGAAAATATATTGACATTGATCTTTCTTCTCAAACAATGTTTATTTTTAATAATGGAAAAGAAGAGGGCGCCTTCAAGGTCTCGTCTGGTAAATGGGGAATGGATACGCCAAAAGGAACTTTTAAAGTTATGGCAAAAGCAAAAAGACCTTGGTCGAAAAAATATGGCCTTTATATGCCCTGGTTTATTCAATTTACAAATCAAGGGCATGGAATTCATGAGTTGCCAGAATGGCCAAGTGGATACAAAGAAGGTACAAATCATTTAGGAATTCCTGTTTCTCATGGATGCGTAAGATTGGGGATTGGTACCGCAAAAACAGTTTATGACTTTGCGACGGTTGGGATGTTGATAGTTATTCACAGCTGAGCAGTTCAGTAGATATCAATATTAAGATAAGAGTCTTTGCTTGTAAATAGGCTGGACAGCAATTGATTTTCTTGTTAAAGTTAAGTTGTATTTTTCCTTTATTTAAAGGGGAGAAGATTAAAATCCTTTAAAGCAGTTTCCAATGCTAGAGAACATTAAGCAAGACAAGATTAGAAAGTTGAATAACTTTAAGGAGGCAGGAATTGATCCATATCCTGCGGGTCCTTTTGAAAAAGAAAATTTAAAAGATGTTTTTGAGAAAAAAGTAGAAGAAGGAGTGTCCATCGCTGGGAGAATAATGCTCTTTCGAAATATGGGAAATTTAACTTTTATGCATTTGCAAGATGAGAGTGGTAGAATGCAGGTTGTTTTGAATAAAAAAGAATTTGAAGGAGACTATAAATTATGGGTTAAGAATCTTGATATTGGTGATTTTATTGCCGTTAAAGGGAAAAGATTTGATACTCATAAAGGAGAAAAATCTGTTTTGGCAAGTAAGTTGACTTTATTAACGAAATCAATTTTGCCGATGCCTGATAAACATAAGGCATTGCAAGATGGAGATGAACTTTTTCGAAAAAGATATTTAGACATATTATTTAATGAAGAAACTAAAGATATAATTTATAAAAGAAGTATTTTTTGGAATGCGGTGCGCGGATTTTTGATGGAAAAGGGTTTTATTGAAGTGGAAACGCCAGTACTAGAAACTTCGGCTGGCGGAGCAGACGCTGAACCGTTTGAAACACACCACAATGCACTGGATATGGATGTGTATTTAAGAATTTCAATGGGAGAGCTTTGGCAGAAGCGCCTTATGGTTGGAGGGCTTGAAAAAACTTTTGAAATTGGAAGGCAATTTAGAAATGAAGGTATGGATGCAGAACATTTACAAGACTATACACAGATGGAGTTTTATTGGGCATATGCAAATTATGAAAAAGGGATGGAGCTTGTTGAAGAATTATATAAATATATTGCAGAAAAAACTTTTGGAACTTTGCAATTCAAAATTAAGGGCTTTGATGTTGATTTTTCAAAGAAATGGGAGAGATATGATTATACGGAAACTATTAAAGAGAAGACGGGTATTGATGTAAGTTCTGCAACTATTAATGAAATTGAAAAAAAGTTGAAAGAGCTTGGTGTTGAATATGACAAAAAAGGGTTTAATATAACTCGAGCAATTGATAATCTTTGGAAATATTGCAGAAAGTCAATTGCAGGGCCTGGATTCTTGGTGGGAGTGCCGTTAGCAGTCTCTCCGCTTGCGAAAAAAGATGTTGAAAATCCTAGCGTTACACAACGCTTTCAGCCAATTGTTGCTGGGAGTGAACTCGGCAACGGTTATTCGGAGTTGAATGATCCAGTCGATCAAGCGGAAAGATTCGCTAAACAACAAAAATTGAGAGATGAGGGTGACGCTGAAGCCCAGATGCACGATCAAGACTTTGTGGAAGCTTTGGAGTATGGAATGCCACCAACTTGTGGTTTCGGAATGAGCGAACGAGTATTTTCTTTTTTAATGGATCGTTCATCAAGAGAGTGTCAAATTTTTCCACTTATGAAACCAAAAAATCTTTCTATTGAAAAAATAAAAAAACTTGGCTAAAACAAAACTAGTTAATATTTCATTATAAATTATATATAAAAAATAAAAAAAGATGAAAATAAAAATTAAAAATCTCAGAAATTTTTTCTTCTCGGGATTGGCAATCTTTCTTTTTGCGGGATGTTTTTTTGGCGCTCCTTTAACAGCTAAAGCCCTTGATTGTGCTGGAACTAAGGCTCCTTCAGAAGGAATAGCTGGTGTGAGTATTTTGCAATTTGACAGAGCTATTGTGCCTTGCGGAAGAAGTTGCGATGACAGCAGGACTCCTTATGACGAACAAAAAAGTTGCACGGTTTGCCATTTGCTTATAATGGTAAAGAATATTTTTGATTTGATGTTTGCCTGGATAATTATATTAGCTTTATTATCTCTTACGATCGGAGGGGTTACCTATCTAGTGTCAGCTGGAAATCCAGGAACAGTAACAATCGCTAAGGGAATTATTTCAAAAACTCTGATGGGTTTTGCGGGATTTCTTCTTTCTTGGTTACTTGTTTATACTATTTTGGTTTTTATTTCTGCTAATGAGTCTTTTCTTGGAGTTGGTTCTGGCGGACGCTGGTATGAATTTCAATGCGTTAGTGATAGTGTTTTTGATACTGCTGCTCCAAGCTCTGCTGTATTGGCAACAACTGGATTAACAGGAGCAACAGGAACAACGGGGACCACAGGAACAACTGGCAGTGTGTCAAGTGATTTGAATGAACAAAATGCGAGAGATGCTTTGATTCCATATGATATTACCGTTTGGGAATCAAGCCCTGGTGCTACCAATGTGTCAAATCTTTTGCCAGCTACTACTCAAGGTGTGATTGATTTTCAAAGTCAGGTTGGAGCTCCAATTATCATAACTGGTGGAGCAGAGACATCAACTGTGCATAATACTACGGCAACATTTTCTCATGCGAATGGTTACAAAGTGGACATAGAAGACACACTAGCAGTTAATAATTATATTGTGGCAAATTTTACTCCTGCTGGCGTTCGAGGTGATGGCGCTGTTATGTATGAAGATAGCGATGGTAATATTTATGCAAGAGAGGATACTCATTGGGATGTTTGTTATAATTGTAATTAGGCAAGATATTTTTAGTCAAGTTAGTAGAATAAAAACAAAAAACCGTGATCGCGGTTTTTTGTTTAGTTTGATTTGATTCGCTTAATAAAACTAAAAAAGATTCACTATTTAATTAAAATGGTGAGGTAAAGAAACTGTTTGAATAGAAATATTGGCTTAAGAGAACTTTAATTACTTGAAATTACCTTTTAAATGTGTAAAAATAAAGACATTATGAATACAGTTAGTTTTATCGAAAAAAACATTTTACATATGTCATCCTGAAAGGGAATATTTAGAAATATTTTTTATGGTTTTAATCCCATAAATAAAAAGTTGAGTAAAATTATTTTAAATTTAAAATCAAAAAGATGTTGGACATAAAATATATAAGAGAAAATCAAGAAGCAGTAGCTGAGGCTGCTAGAAATAAAAATATTAAAATTGATTTGGAAAAACTTTTGGCGCTTGATGAAAAAAGGCGAGAAATTATGACAAAAATGGATCAATTGCGTGCAGAGAGAAATGAACTTGCAAATTCTGCCAAAGGAATGCGCCCATCCGAGGAGCAAATTGAAAAGGGTAAAAAATTAAAAATAGAAATCTCAAAATTTGAAGAAGAACTACGAATAGTTGATGTGGAATATGAAGAGTTGATGGTGCAGGTGCCAACAGTGACCGCGAAAGATGTTCCTGTTGGAAAAGATGAAACCGAAAATGTGGAAATTGAAAAGGCGGGAGAATCAAAAAAATTTGATTTTGAGCCTAAGAATCACATTCAGCTTGGGAAGGATTTGGACATTATTGATTTTGAAAGAGGTGTAAAAGTGTCTGGATATAGGGGATATTATATGAAAAACGAAGGTGCTGGATTGCAATTGGCACTGATGATGTATGCTTTGGAGAAGTTGGTGCAAAAAGGTTTTATACCAATGATCCCACCGACACTTGTAAAAGAAAGTGTACTTTTTGGAAGTGGATATTTTACTGGAAAAAAATTCGATGAAAAAAAAGATGAAATTTATAAAATAGAAAATAAAGAAATTGAGGCAGATGGAAAATCAAATAAAGAAAATAAATTTTTAATCGGAACAGCAGAGCCATCACTCCTGGCGTATTATTCAAATGAAGTTTTGGAAAAAAATAGGTTGCCTTTAAAAATGTGTGGATTTTCTCAATGCTATCGAAGTGAGATTGGTTCATATGGGAAAGACACTAAAGGTCTTTATAGAGTGCATGAATTTATGAAGGTAGAGCAGGTTTGTATTTGTGAAGCCGATATTGAAAAGGCTGAAAAATTACATAGAGAAATGTTGGATATTTCTAAGGAGCTTCACAGGGAAATTGGTTTACCATATCGAGTTTTGGAAATTTGTACAGGTGATATGAGTGCAGGAAAGTATCGTATGTTTGATATGGAAGTTTGGATGCCTTCAAGGAATGGATATGGAGAGACTGGAAGTGCGTCAAATTTTTTGGACTGGCAATCACGAAGATTAAATGTAAAGTATAAAGACGAAGAGGGTAATCGAAAAAATGTATTTATGTTGAACAATACAGCGATTCCTTCCCCAAGATTTATCATTGCAATCTTAGAAAATTTTCAGCAGGCCGATGGTTCAGTCGTAATCCCCAATGTTTTACGGAAATATATGCCTGGTAACATCGAGAAAATTGAAAATAAAAAATAAAAAATAAAAAACTCATCTCCAGGTGAGTTTTTTAAAAGATTATCCTTTGATTAATATTAAAAAATAAATACTAAAAAATGGGGAAAATAAGAATAGCATTGTTAGCTGGTGGAATTTCTGGTGAAAGGGAGATTTCTTTGGATACAGGTAAACAGATTTTCGATGCGCTTGATAAGAATAAATATGAAATTTTTCGTTATGACCCAGAAATGGAATTGAAAAAATTTATCCTAGATGCTTTTTCGAAAAAATTTAATCTTGTGTTCCCTGCTCTTCATGGTCCATTTGGTGAAGATGGAAAATTACAGGGATTGATGGATATGATCGGAGTGCCTTATATTTTCTCTGGTTGCCTTGCCAGCGCCCTTGCTATGAATAAAGCTAAAGCAAAAATAATTGCTAGAGAAGCAGGTTTAAAAGTGGCAAAGGCAGTGACTGTTAAAAAGCATGAAATAGAAGATAGGAAAAAGGAAATAGAATTTTTGGGCTTTCCGGTTGTGATTAAACCAGTAGAGCTTGGTTCTTCTGTGGGAATTTCAATTGCTAAAAACAAGGAAGAATTAGCAGAAGGAATTTCAACTGCTTTTAAATATGATAAAGTTGTAATGTTTGAGCAATATATTAAAGGTAGAGAACTAACTGTTTTGGTTATGGGAAAGGAAAACCCCAAAGCTTTTCCAGTGATTGAGATTGTGCCTAAAAATTCCCAGTGGTTTGATTATAAATCAAAATATGTTGCAGGGGCTTGTGATGAAATTTGCCCAGCTGAAATTATTGATGAAATTCGTGATGAATTACAAAAGATGGCTGTTAAAGTCTTTGGCGCCATTGGTTGTAAAAATTTAGCAAGAGTTGATTTTATTTGGGATAATAAAAGCGACAAGATCTATTTTTTAGAAATAAATACAATTCCAGGAATGACAGTAACCTCACTTGCACCAAAATCTGCAAAAGCTGCTGGGATGGAATTTCCAGTGTTATTAGATAAACTTATTGAGATGGAAATTGATAAATAGATATATCTTTTTTCGCCTAAGAAATAGACAGAATGTGATTTTTTGCTATAATTTATATTATAAGAAATGAAACAAAATTTCAGGTGAAAGATGAAAATAGAATATCTCCAATAAAAGAGATAGAAATTCTTAGCTCACGAATTCCAGGTGTAGTTTCGCTAGCTCAAGGAATACCAAGTTTCGATACACCGCTTTGTGTTAAAAAGAGGGCTATTGAGGCTATTGAGGATGGAAGAGTAGCTAGATATTCTCTGGCTCCTGGAATCTTAGAATTGCGAGAAGCAATAGAATATAGTTTGGCGAAAAGAAATATTTTCTATGATTTCGAGAAAGAAATAATTGTTACTGCTGGTTCAATTGAGGCTATTACAGCCAGTTTGTTAACAATTTTAGAACCAGGAGATGAGGTCTTGGTTCCTGATCCAACCTACACTTCTTATCAGTCTGCCATTAAGACCGCTAGGGGGATTCCTGTTTTTGTGCCTCTTGAGGAAGAAAATAGTTGGGATTTCGATATCGAAGAATTTAAAAAGAGAGTCACTTCAAAAACAAAAGCAATCTTATATTGTAATCCAAACAATCCAACTGGTACGGTTTTTTCTCAAGAACAATTAATGCAACTTGCAGAGCTTGCACAAATGTACAATCTTTATATTCTAGCAGATGAAGTATATAAAGATTTTATTTATTCTAATAAAGATTTTTTTTCGTTAGCACAATTTTCAGCTCTTCGAAAGAGGTTCATTTATATTTTTTCTTTTTCTAAGTCATATGCAATGACTGGGTGGAGAGTTGCTTATTTGGCTGCGGATAAAGAATTGGCTGAAAAAATTCTTGGAGTCCATGATTCTTTGGTGACATGTGCGCCAGTTGTTTCTCAGTGGGGTGCTTTAGCTGCGCTAGAGATGGCTGACGGTGTTGTTATTAAATATAAAGAAATTTTCAGACAAAGAAGAGATTTTCTTTGTGAGGAATTGGATAAATTAAGTGATTGGTTTGAATACCAAGATCCTTCTTCGGCTTATTTTGTTTTTCCTAAAATGACTGATAAATTAATTACAGCTTTTGAGAAATATGAAAATAAAAAAAGTAATAACAAGAATGATTTAAAGGATTATCAGAAAAATTCAATTTCTTGGAGATTTGCAATTGAATTGTTGAATAGCGCAAAAGTTGCTCTTGTTCCCGGCATAGCTTTTGGGAAAAAAGGAGAGGGTCACTTGAGGTTTTGTTTTGGGCGTCGAAAAGAAAATATTGAAAAAGCAATGAGAAGAATTGGTAAATTTATTGATTCCATAAAATAATTTTTTTGAAAAATAAATGAAAAAAATTTTTAAGGTGATAGTTCAATTTTATCTAAAATGGTTAACTAAAATTGTTTTATTGCGACACAAGCCTTTTGTGATAGCTGTTGCTGGAACTACAAATAAAACTTTTGTTAAGGAATCTATTCTGGATGAATTGGGGCGCGATACGAATGTTCGTGGAAATCCGAAAAGTTTCAATACTGAAATTGGTTTGCCACTTGCAGTATTATTTCTTCCTTCTGGTTTTGATTCAATTTTTAGGTGGGTGGATGTTTTATTGACAGGAACTTGCATTTCGATTTTTTCTAGAAAATTTCCAAAAATTTTGGTTCTGGAAATGGGAGTTGACCGTCCAGGGGATATGAAATATCTTCTTTCATTAGTGAGGCCAAAGATTGCAATAGTTACAAATGTTGATAGAAATTTCCCAGAACTGGAGATAGCACTTGATGATATTGCCAAGGAATTTGCTGTATTGGCGAAAGCAATTCCAGTGGATGGCACTTTGATTTTAAATGGCGATGATGTGAGAACAAGAAATTTGGCAAGTATTGCCAACTCAAAAACAATTATTTTTGGTAAGGATAAATCTTGCGACGCGGTAATATCCAATATAAAAGAAAATGATGCCGGTCAGAGTTTTGCTTTTGATTACAAGATGCAAAAAAAGTTTTTTGAGATAGAAAGACCAGGAAGACATAATATCAACTCTTTGGTGATAGCAAAAATAGTGGCAGATGAATTGGAACAAACAGATGTCAGGAGAAACGAGAGCAAGGCTTAAAGATTTAAAGAAATTTAAATGATTCAAAGGGAGACTGCTGTAAATAAAAAAACAAAAAATAAGAAGAGAAACACCTTTTTGGAAATATTTAAGAAAGTTGTTTTTTGGTTTATTTTTTTTGGTTTTTGTGCAGTAGTAGTTTGGACAGTTATATTTTCGCCAGCAATGCAAATCGAAGAGATTGATATTGTAGGAGCTGCTGAAGATGAAATAGGAATTAGACAAATTGTTGAAAAAGAAATGTCTGGAAAATATTTTGATTTTTTCCCTAGAAATAATTTATTGATAGCACCCCTAGAAAAAATTCAATTGGGAATTAGGACTGAATTTATTATGACGAGGAATGTCAGAGTCGAGAAAAAATTTCCATCAAAAATAGTTTTGGAAGTGGAAAGAAGAAAAGATTCTTTCGTTTGGTGTAGTAACAATAGCTGTTGGTTGATTGATGAGATTGCAGAAGCTTTTTATGAGATAAAGAATCAAGAGAAAGAACTGAAGGAAGATATTGTTTTAATTACTGATAGAAGTGGAAGGGTCGTTGAAAAAGGCGATAAAGTTGCTCATATTGAAATTGTTGAACTATGTAACAAGCTGCCAAAAATAATGAAAGAAGATACTGACATAGAGATTGATATAAAATCATTATACATCCCTTCTTTAGTCGCGGGTGAAGTAAGGGTCAAAACGAAAGTTGGTTGGGAAATATATTTTTCGACAGAGAGATCTTTAGAAAAGCAGGTTAAAATTTTAAAAAAAATTTTAACTGTTAAGATATCAGAAATTGATTTAGCACAACTTGAATATGTCGATTTAAGAGTAAAAGGAAAAGTGGTTTATAGATTTAGAGATTATAAAGAAAGGGAAAAAGAATTAGAAGAAGTAGCAGTCAAAGGTGTTTCTGATGAAAAAATACAAGAAGCGAAAACAGAAACTGAAAGAGAGGATAAGAAAAAAGATGTTAAAAAAAATAAAGATAAATAATTTTGATTTTTTAAGTTCGATATTGATATGCTAAAAAGTTTTTTTGCTATATAATAAAGATAAATATTCTCACAAAAAAATAAACTAAAATAAAATGAAAAAATTCTTTCCAGCCATTATTTTGACACTGTTAACATTTCTGGCGATGATTCTAAGGTACACTCCAATTATTTGGCAGCGTGATTTTTGGTACGATGAAGCTTTTACTGGAATTTTATTGAAAGCATCTTGGGGGGATATGAATCAGATGATTTTTGCAGATGTTCATCCACCATTATATTATTGGTTGGCTAAACCCTGGAGCGCTTTATTTGGTTATTCTCCAGAGGGAATTCGCTCTTTCTCATTTCTTTTTGGAATTTTAACCGTGATTTCAATCTATTGGATTGGAAAGAGAATGTTTAATACCAGAACTGGTCTTTTGGCTGCAGCTATAACCGCTATTTCACCTTTTGCAATTGAATATTCACAAGAAGCTAGAATGTATTCATTATTTGGTTTTCTTTTTCTTTGGTCTGTTTGGTTTTTCGTGAGGGCGCTAGATAATGACAAAAGAAGAGACTGGATTTTTTGGGGAATTTTTGCTGGTTTGTCTTTTCTGACACATTATCTTTCATTGTTCTTTTTCATTATTTTTTATGTTTGTTATATTTTTTATGGAAAGAATTTTAAAAAAAAGAACTGGATAAGTGCAATTTTGGGACATAAAAATTTCTGGATAGGAGTGGGAACCATAATAGTTTTTTTTGTCAGTTGGCTTCGGTATTTTATTCCACATATGCTGAAAGGCAATTTGGGTTGGATTCCACCAGCTAATCTTAGTGATATACCAAAAACTTTGCAGATTTTCTTTTTCGGTCATCAACCAGGGAGTGGGGGGGTTCCTGAATCAGTTGAATTTGTTAAATTATATAAAGATATCCCCTTGTTCGATGGAACATCAATGGGTTTATTGGTTTTTACTTTAATAATAGCAATGCTATGTTACACTTGGTTTAAAGGGCGTCAAAAAAAAGAAGTTTTTGTATTGGCCGTTATCTCATTGGGGACTCTTTTGTTTCTAATCATTCTTGCTCACTTTAATTTAAAACTCTATGTGTCAAGGTATTTTATGCCATCTGCACTTTTGATTTATCTCCTATTCGCAGGAATGATCACTTTAGTTTTTAGTTCAAAGTGGTCTTGGATAATAACTCTTGGAATTTATGTGGCAACTATATTTCTATTGGTGCCAATCCAATTTCAAGGAGGTTGGACAGAGGTCTCAAATTTTATGAAAGAATATCCCGTTTTTAATAAGAGTATTGTTGTTGCGGATGGACCATTCGGCTATACATCTGCTAGATATTATTTCGGGGAAGAAAATGTTAGATATTATCACAGATCAAATCCAATGGAAGATTTTAGTAAGTGGGTTGTTGTTGGAAATGATAACAGGATAACGAATCTAACAGAAATTAAAAGTGATAACAGGATGATTATCATTGACTGGACTTGTGATTGGGGTGAAGAAATGTTAATGGAAGAAGTAGGTAATTTTCAGGGAATGAAAATTTGCCAAGTGAAAAGATAAATTGGTGTTTGAGTGCAATGATAAATAAAAAGGTGGGGAGATAATCTTATCATCCCCCCACTTGAAAATTTTATTGGCATTTGTTAATTACTGTAACTTGAAATATCAAGTTTTCTGCCACATACTTCGCAGATTATCGCCCCGTCTATTGTCTCTTGAAATTTGATTCCGAATTTCTCATTTTGACAATTTTGACATAAGCATTTTTTTGTCTCTTTGAAAGGAACTGTTTTGCTTGGAGATGAATTTAAATTTGTCATGGTACCCTCCTGGTTTTTTGAAACAAAAAAACCGTCGCAATCGACGGTCTGCATTTATTTAATCTTTTTTAAGTTAAAATGACAGCCGTCTTTTGCGGTTTTGATTATTGTTTGAATTGTTGTTATTTTCAAAAATAATTTTCATTTTAATTTAAAATAAATTACATTTCAATAATAACAATTAAATTTTAAGGAGTCAATTTTTTTTGCGATTTTATTTTTTTATGCTACAATGAAATAAACTATTTGTTTTGGGTTGCATTAAAGAAATTTTAGTGCGATGTGTGCATTTTAAAAATTCTAATTATAGTTTCCCTGAAATTATAAGGCGGATTAGAGTTTGAAAAAACGAAGATTGAAAAATGAGTCTCTAAAACGGTCTAAAGGCGGGATACCTTGACTGTAATTCTAAATTAAAATTTAGTCAGGAGATTGATTATAAGATTTTCTTATTTTTCAACAAAATAGAAAAACAGAATAGTTGAACTTGATGTGATAAGGGTGTTTTCACATTAGATTCAAAAACACTACCAGTTAATGGTAGTGTTTTTTTGTTTTGGAAATAATAAAAAATAAATCTCTATTTAATTTGGCAAGTCGCTGTAACTAAAATTCATGATGAGCTTCAAGAACTTCTTTTATGATATGTGCTACATCAGATGGAGAGTATTGAGCTTTTACTAAATAAAAGTCAGCATTAAAATGGCTTGTTTTATTTATGGATTCAGTGTCGTCAAAGTTTGTGAGAATAATAATGGGAATGTTTTTTAAATCAGGATCATTCTTCATTTTTTCCATCAACTCATAGCCAGTCATATTCGGCATCATTAAGTCCACTAAGGCAATGTTAGGTGGATTTTCCTTTAATAACTTCAGCCCCTCCAAACCATCTTTAGCTGTAAAAACCTGATAATGTTCCCCTTCTAATTTTGCGCGATATAATTCTCTGATACTTTCCTCATCTTCAACGATACAAATTTTAAATTGTGTAGGGTCTATTGTTGTCATTTTTATGAAAAGTTAAATTTGTTTAATTATTGTTTATTATTATAAAGTATTATTCCTTCATAGTCCAAAAAGTTTGTTTGCCATTAGAATAAAATTGTTTTTGAGAATTATTTAAAGGGCATTGTTTTTGAAATTGTTTTCGTAGCAACTCATTTGAGTCATAAAAAACCACCAGGGAATCTTCACAATTAATTTGTGGGAAATCTTCTTGAGAGTGAACGAAAGTATAGTTTTCAATTTCAGGAAAGCCAGAAAATTCGATAGTTTTTAAATTTTCCGTAGAAGCAATATCTCCGGAAAATATAATAAAGTTGTTTTTTTCCCTGTTAATGCTTTTGATTATTTTTCCAAAGTCAGTATCCTTTTTTTGTAATAAGTGTCTCGCATTTAATTCTTTTTGGAAGATTCCAAAATATAAATATGTCTGTGAAAAACCAGTCAGGATGATTGCTAGTAATAAGATTAACATTGAGATTTGCATAACATTCCAACGCCATTTTTTTAGTGAAATTCTAATAGATAGTCTTAGTTTTTGATATACTTCCAAGAGGTATTCAAGTGGGATTATACAGAAGATAAAAATTGCTGGCATTATTAAAGAGAAATGCTCAGAGCTGAGACTTTGTTTTGAATTTAATAAACCAGTTAAAATTGCCACAAAGAAGATGGATTGAGCAAGAATAGATGCATGAATATTTTTTGGGATACTTTTATTTTTTAACGAGCCTAAGATTGTCAGGGTAATATTTTTTGCTGACAAAAAGAAACCAAAAATAAATAGAATTAACCATGCAAGTGGAAAGGCTGGTAAAAAATCCTTATTCTGGAGTTGGAGGGTGTTGTTTATGTAAAAAAAAGAACCCAGATATGCTAAGGTGCTTTTTATGATGGAAGTGCTTGATTCATAAGGGTCTGCGAATTGAATGAAGTTGTTTCGAAAAAATCCAGGATTATTTTGGATTTGAAAAAATAAAGGAATCGAAAAAAATAATATTGAAAATATAAAAAGAAATAATTGAGGTCGTAAACTTAATAAAAGTTTTTTGTCTAGAAAAATAAAAAAAGAGAAAAAGAAGATCGGGATAAAAATTAAAAATAGCATTAGCGGGTAAACTAGAACTCCCAATGTAAAAAATGCTCCAGATAAGATGAAGTACTTATATTTTTTTGAAAAAAATCCGCAAAATAAAAAAAATGAAAACCAAATAGTGGAAAAAGGAATGAGGATTTCAGGTAGGGCTAAGCGAGAAAGGTTTATGTGCCAAAAAGAGCATGATATGAGAAATGTTCCCAGTAAAGACAGAGAGCGGGGAAATTTTAATTTCCCAAGAAGAAGGAAGAAGCCGAGAATTGTTAATATGCCAATTAGAGCACTCACAATTCTTAAGCCGAAAAAATTGATTCCAAAAACCTTAAAACCAAGAAAAAGTAAAAGTGTGAAAACGCCACTATCTTTTTCGACTAAGGAGTTTATAATTCCAGCATTTTCTAAATTTAGTGCAAGCAAACCAAAGTCTGCTTCTTTCTCGGAAACTCCAGTAGGTGCTTTGTCCAGATGATATATTCTTAGTGCAAGCGACAGTATTAAAATGAACAAAAAAAAGATAGAGAAAAAAGCTCTTTTGTTGTTTAGTAAAAAAACTTTTATTGTCGGTGTAAGGTTGTTTACTGTGTATTTTTTTCTTCTTTTTTCTTTCACTTTTCGTTTTTGTTGTTAGTTTTATTTATTATATTTGTTTTGATTGGTATTGTAAACAATGTATGGTATAATATCATTAAATAAACTAATAATAATTTCAGTGTTTGGAATCTAAAACCAAAACTGTTTATTTGAATTTGTATCAATAAAAACAAAAAGCATAAAATAAGCTGCTTGAAGATTATTATAAAAATCTATGTCAGAAACAACAACAGAAGAATCAAGAGAAAGTTCTTCGCAGGTAGAAAATTTTGAGCAAACAGAACAAAGAAAGGAGATTAAAAATGGCGTTGTGTCTGTACTTGAGAGGAAGTTTTCTAAGGATGTTATCAACGATTATCTGATGAAGCATTCTCCAGGTGAAAGAAAGGAGCTTCAGGGAAAATTAATTATTGATCTTGCAGAGCTTGCTGCCAAGTTAAAAGAAACTGCAATGGCGGGTGATTTGAATTTGGAAAATGCCCAAGCTACAGATGCGGTTATTTGTGAATTTTTGAGAAGTAAAAGACTTTCTAGTTTGGAGAGAATTGTTAAGGGTGAGGTAGAGGGTCTAGTTGATGAAAGTTTTATTAAAAAGATTGAAGAGGTTGAGTTGGAGACAGAAAAGGTTGAAGTTCAAAAAAAAGATAACAAGAAAGGTATTGAAAATAAAAAAGTAGAAATCCAAGAAGAGAATTTTGGAGAGGATTTTTTTCAGTTACATAAAATAGATCCTAATGAGATTTATGTTAGCGAGGATGGTAAGAAGCATATGAAAATTGTTAGTTATGAAAATGGTAGAGTTCATATTGCTTTTTTGCCCTCTGGAACAATGGTTGAGGAGGGTGTAAATGTAATCAATTTAGACGCTGATTGGAAGAGTGGTTCTGATGACGAAATAATGGACGGTAAAGAATTTTTAGAGTTGTTTAAGAACTTTAAGAGAGTGGAAGAAGGTAGTGGTGATGGTAGTAAAGAAGAATTATCTTTTAAAGAAATTGACTCAATGGAGGTAAGTGCACTAGAAAAAAAGAACGGAGAGGTTTTGAGTCTTAAGGATATGATGAATATTTTTGGTGTGGTTGGGTCTGTTCATAAAAGCAAGGATGGGATAAAAAAACTTAAAATTACGAAGTATCTATATGAGAAAGCTCAGAATAGATGGGAAATTCAAGTTGAAGGGACGGATATTGGTGGGGAAAAAATTATGTCTCCAGATAAATTAGAAGAGTTAATTAATGAAGAATATCCAGAAATAGAAGTCATTCCCGAAGTTGAAGCTGGTGGAATGAGGGCAGAAGATTTTGTTGCTGAGTTTGGAAAAAGTAAGGAATTTGTTTTTAAAAGCAATCAGGGAGGATTGAAGCCTTTTGTAATTGAAAAAGATAAATTTTCACAACAAAGTAAACAACATCAAGCTAGAATTTTAATTGCCGGAGAAAAAGAGGGTAGGTATGTTTCAGTTAAAGAATTGAGACAGATGATTTTAAATGGAGGTTATCGAAAAGAGTCGAATGTTGATGGAGTTTTTGATTCTGGAAATGAAAAAAAAGTTCAAAATAACTGGCCAAAGGAAAAATTGGGAATAAACGAGGAAGCTCCTAGCACAGAGTCAGCTATAGGTTCGGAGATAAAAAACGAATTAAAAAAAGAGGTGAAAATAAAAGAAGGTCCAGGAGAAACAACAACGGAGAAGGCATTGAGGGCCCAAGGAACTCACTTTCGGGAATGGATGGATAAAACAGAAGGTGAAAAAATAATTGATAATCAGGAAAGAGGAAAAAGACTGAAGAAGCAAGGAACTCATTTTCAAGAATGGATGGACAGAACAGACGATTTTGGGAGAAAAGATGAGGAGAATATGGGTGGTCAAGAAGAAAAATACAAGCAAGAAGAGAACACAGAGGAGGTAAAAAATAATAAATCTGAGGAAAATCTTGAAGAAGTTGAAACTTCTGTTTTGCAGGAGGAACTCTTGCAGTTGAATGAAATCAGGAACAATTTATTATTAGATAGTAATAAAACTAATAAAGAGAAAAAAAATCAGTTTCAAGAAGTTGAAGTTAGTATAAAAAAATACAAAGAAGAACTTGAAAGGCGTGGAGAAGAAACGGGTACCTTAAATGAATCAATAAATTTTGAGAAAATTGTCAAGGATGCTGAACAGACAGAAACTTCAAAAGACAAACCAGAAGATGAAATAGAGACTGAACCAGGAATTGAAGTGGGAGAGAAAGACGAAAATCATATCGAAAAAGAAAAACACTTGAAAATGAATGAGGCATTTCGAGACTGGAAGAACGCACAAATAGATTATGAAAAAAAGGGAAATAGATTGGGGATTGTTGAAAGAAGTCTTGCGAGGATGAAAATTTTTCTTGGAAATGATGCTGAAGCGATGAAAGAATTGTATGAAGCAAAGAAAAGAATAAAAGAGACAGAGAGTGCTTTTAAGCAAGCACATAGCGATTTTATCCAAACAAGAGTTGAGAGTAGAAAAATTGCCCTGGATCATGGAATGGTGAATAGTGAGGATAAAAATGAATTAATGAGAAAATATATATTTATGGAGAAAGTTGTTGATTCAGAGGTTGTAACTGATTCAGGAGAGAAAATGGTCGAGAAAATAAGTCCAATGCAAGACCTTATCAATAAAATGTTAGAGATAAATAATGCAAGGAAAGAGATTTTAAATGAGCGTGAAAAGGGTATTATTGAGAATTTATCGGCTGGATATAAAAAGTTGTCTAGAAAAGAGAAGCTCGTTTATGGAACATTATTGGCTGGTGTAGTTGGTACAGTTGGTTCATTTGTTGCAGGTGGGGCAATTAGTACTGCATTAGGAGTTGGAGTTTCGAGAATGGGAATGAAGGTGGTTAGAAGTTTACCTGGAGGAGCTCTTGGTGCGGCAGCCTTTAGGGATGTTAAAAATAGAACTGAATCAACAAGAGATGAAAGGAAGGTTAAAATTGAGAAAAAAACAATAGACAATTATTTTAGTAAGGGTGGTCAACTTGATATGGTTTCGATGGTGCAAAAGAAAATGAACATAGAGAGAAATGACAATCTTAAGGCTATGGCAGCGGCAGGAATTACGGGGCTTGTTGTAGGGGGTGGGGCCAGAGCTTTTTTGGATTGGTCAGATATTCCCAATTTTACTTCTGAAATTCCTAACGATTCAGGGAATCATACAACAACTACAAGAAATGTTGCTGAGGCAGCAAGTGTGTCGAGTCCTGAGTCATCAACAGAAAGACCTGATGCTATTGAAAGTCTAGCTAATATTAAAAATGAATCTTTTGAGGATGCAATAAATAAACTAAGATTAAGTGGAGTAAAAGAGCCGGTTTTGGAGGAATTTGAACGGAAATTTGGCCCAGAGGCGCATGCAAAATTTATCGAAGATCATAACGGAGCAGATGACGAAATATTAGAAAATTTTTGGGAAAATCGAGTAATAGATGCAAAAAATAAAATTTCTGAATTTGGTTCATTTGATGTAAATGAATCGAGTGATTCCCAGATTATTAATGCAAAGAGTGGAGGTTCATATCCAGAAGGAAATAATTCAAAAGAAAGAGCTCCGGAGAATCGATTTGTAGAAACGAACAATAAAATTGAAACGGCAGGATTTGAAGATACTGAGGCTTTTAAGAAATTTCAAGCAGAGCACAGTGCGGCTGCTCATATCAAATTTGTTGAAGGATATGATGGAACTAAAATTGAAGCAAATAATGCTTGGATTGAGCATGTCAGAAATGACAGAGATGAATATTTTAAAGAAGCTAGTTTAGAACAAATTGATGAACAGTTTGAGGCTGGGGGATTAAAGAAAACTGATGCGTATAAGGAATTTAAATTAAAATATAGCGAAGAAGCTCATAATAAATTCATTGAAGAACATGGAGGAAGTTCTAAAGAAACGGAAGGTCTTTGGATTAAGCGCATAAAGGCTGGGGGAAGAGAATATATTCTTAGGGCAAAAACAGAGACTGATTCATTGCCTGGTGCACAAATAGAGCATGAGAAATTTTTCGGAAATAAATTAAATGAACAGACAGATGATGGTGGGGGTGTCGATAGCTTATCACAAGGTCAAAAATCTTCTCAATTGGAAAATCAAAAAGAAGTCCTAGCGGATGCAGAGAACAGTCCAAAAATTTTAACAAAGGAAGAGCTCAGTTCAAGATTAGTTGAATTAAAAATTAAGGAGGGAGATGTTACTTGGCGGGCGATGAGCAAGATGACATTAAAACAATTGGATGATTTCCCAAAAACAGAAGCAGAGGCGGTAGCTGCTTGGAAAAATAATAGTTTAAGTTTATCGCCAGAAGTGAGGCAGGTACTAGGAACTGTTGATGTCAGAGAGGCTGGAAGAATGGGCAGAGTTGCTGGAATTGTCTATGATGAAATAGATAAGACGGCGATAAAAAAACCGGGAAGAATTGTTTTAGAAGATGCCTTAAAAGAGAACTATAAACCAAAGATAATAAAGCCAGTATTTCTTCAAGAAAACAGTGATTCGCTAGAAGGAGGGGTAATCGCAAAAGAAGAAGGAATTGATAGACTGGCACCAATTGGTGAGAATGGGAAGATTGAAGCAAGAATGGATCATTGGCCAAAAGAGAAAACTCCCACAGTGAATTTTGATGTAGACGATGAGAGATTTATTGAAGAAGGCGCTCCAGTTAGCAAGAAAGAAGAAGTAGGTGGAGATAATGTTCATCGTGAAGCGAAAATAAAAGAAGTTCCTGAAGAAAATAAATCTGAAAAGCCAGAAGAGGAAGTTGGTGAAAAGCCAAAGAAGGCGGCTGAAACCAATAGAGAGAGTTTAGGTGAAGTTGGAGTGGAGTCTGAAGTTGAAAAAACAAATCCTCAAGTACCTGAGCAATTAGGGGATGATATTGATGAAAGTTTAATGAAAGTTTCAGAAGAGGAAATCACAACCACCTTTAAAGACAAAAAGTGGAGCGATTTTGCGAAACAAATCAAGGTTGTAGTTGATGACAATGAGATACTTAAGGCAGATAGTGTAGAAGAAAAATTATTTTATTTGGATCATTCAAGAGCGATGTTACTTGCTAATGAAATTCGAAAGGAGACCGAAAATATTCCAGGTATGGAAGATTGTAGCGTTAGTGAGAGAATTATTGCGTACATCAAGGGGGGTAAAACTATAAACAAGAAGTTACTTAAAGAATTAAGTGAATTTAATGAATATATTGAAAAATTTGATAAAAAATAATTAAAAAATAAATGTCTTTAAAAGAAAACATCAAAACCGCTCAAGTTGATTTAATAAAAGAACTTGGTATCGATAGTCTGCCAAAAGAGCAACGAGAGGAAACTTTAATACAAATGGGAGAGATTATTCAACAAAGAATAGTTTTAAGAATAGTTTCCGAACTCCCTGAAAATAAAAAAGAAGATTTTGCCAGCGTAATAAATTCTGCTAGTGAAAGCGGGGAAGAGGTTGATTTATTTTTGAAGGAAAATCTTCCTAATGTGGAGAGTCTTATTTTGGACGAAATAGGTAAATATAAAAAAGAGATGCATGAATTTATGAATAACGCTATAGGAAATGAGTCAGAGGTGGAAAATGTGACAGAATCATTTGGTGAGGAATAAATTTTTTAGAAAGGATTTATAATTTAATAAGGTAAAAAAATGCCAGAACAGGAATTAGATATTAATCAAGAGGTTGAAGATAGCGCCCAAAGCTTTGTGGAAAAATTAAAAAATGCTGAAAATGCTGAAAATGCTAAGAAAGAACAGGGAAGTGGAAAAAATAAACTGGAAAATTTAATTGAAAGGAATCGAGAGATGGTTCACAAAAGTGAAGTTGCGATTGAGCAAGCTCAAGAAAAAATAGGAAATACACCATCTCCAGCCAAAACAACACAACAAAGTGATAATCAAAAAACAAAAGAAGATGAGGAAAAGCATGTAAAATTCCATGCTAAGGATGTAACTTCTTTACAAAATCCAGACGATCAAATAGCTAAAATTGTTGAAATAGCTTCCAAAAAAAACCCTTATTTTGCAATAAAGGTTGCACAACATATTAACAATAATTATATCTTAGACAAGGTACACGACAATTTAACAGTAGATCAGGCAAGGGAAGCTCTTATTAAAAAAGGTTTATTGGAGGATATAAAATAAAAAAGAAATAAATTTTTAAAATAAAAATGATGCAAAGTTTGTTTTTTGGGCTTTCGCTTTTCACTGGAATGTTGATGCTTATTTCTGGTGGATGGCTTTTACTGCGGAGATATCTTAGGTTTAGGGCTGATTTAACTCAATCCCTAAACCAAACACTGGATGTTATTAAGGTGGTAAAGCCAAAGTCTCAAAATGGGCAATCCCCAGAAACAAGAGGAGCTGGAGAAAAAGAAGAGATTTCCAAGATGGAACAATTATTATCATCTCTTTCTGATTTACCGCAACATAGAGATTTTTTTCATAGAATTATTTTTGGAGAACCGCATATTGCACTTGAAATTGCAGTCTCTTCTGATAGTGAGAATATTGTGTTTTATGTAGCTATGCCAGCTCGTTTTAAGGAGGTTATTGAAAAACAAATACATAGTTTCTATCCAGCTGCCCACATTGAAAGTGCTTCAGAATATACAATATTTAGACCAGATGGGGTTACTGTTGCAAGTCGCTTACAGCTTAAGAAGGAAGATTCTTTTCCGATAAGAACATATAGACATCTTGAATCAGATCCTTTGCAAAATATTGCAAATGCATTATCAAAACTTGAAGACGAGCAAGAAGGAGCGGCAATTCAAATTATTTTGCGTCGTAGTAGTAGGAAGTGGAAAGAGAGAGGCATAAGGACTGCTCAACAAATGCAGCAAGGACAACGATTAGGTGAAGCTTCAATGTCAAAGACGGGGCTTGTTGCAAAGAATCTTGGTTCAGATATTTCAGGTGTTCTTATGGGCAAGACAGTAAAAGAACAAGCTGCTGAAAAAACACCAATTTCCTTGACACCAGAAGAGCAAGAGGTGATATCGAGGCTTGAATCTAAGGTTAAAAAAGCGCATTTTGAAACTAATGTGCGATTAGTTGCATCAGCTGCAACAAAAGAGAGGGCCGAAATGATTTTGGCATCAATAGAAAACGCCTTTGTTCAGTTTGAGGATGAAAGTTTGAATAAATTTATTGCAATTAGGAATAAGGCGAAAAATGCGCATAAAATCGCCTATGATTATATTTTTAGAAATTTTTCAGACAGGTACAAGATGGTACTGGATACTGAAGAATTGGCAAGTATTTTTCATTTTCCAATTTCTACCACAGAAACCCCAAAGATAAATTGGCTCAAATCTAAAATTGCTCCTCCTCCAGCAGATATACCAAAAGAAGGTCTCGCTGTTGGATATAGTGACTTTAGAGGATCTAAAACGGAAATGAGATTATCAGAGGATGACCGTAGAAGGCATCTTTATATCATAGGACAAACCGGAACAGGTAAATCAACATTCATAGAAGAAATGGCAAAACAGGATGCTAAGAAATCTGGAATGTGCATTATTGATCCACATGGCGATTTGATTGATCATATCTTGGAAAATATTCCAAAAGAAAGAGCAGATGATGTGATTTATTTTGATCCATCTGATATGGAAAGGCCATTTTCTTTGAATATTATGGAATATGATCCGAAGCGTCCAGAACAAAAAACATTTGTTATAAATGAAACCTTAGCTATTTTTGACAAGTTGTATGATTTGAAATCAACTGGTGGTCCAATGTTTGAGCAATATATGCGTAATGCTATGTTGTTGGTTATGGATAGTCCAGATATTGGTTCAACATTAATGGAAGTCCCGAGAGTTTTTCGTGATCTTGAATTTAGAAAAGAAAAACTAAAGCGTTGTCAGGATGCAACAGTCGTTGATTTTTGGGAAAAAGAGGCCGAAAAAGCAGGCGGAGACGCTGCTTTGGAAAACATTGCCCCATATATTACATCAAAACTTACAACATTTATTTCAAATGATATTATGCGTCCTATAATTTCTCAACAAAAGAGTACTTTTGATTTCAGGGATATTATGGATAAGCAAAAAATTCTCTTAGTAAACCTTTCCAAGGGGAAAATTGGAGAGATTAACAGTCATTTATTGGGAATGATTATTGTTGGTAAATTGTTAATGGCAGCACTTTCTCGTGTTGATATGGAAGAAGATGAAAGAAAGGATTTTTATTTATATATAGACGAGTTTCACAATTTCACGACTGATTCAATTTCTCAGATTTTGGCAGAAGCAAGAAAGTATAGACTTGCACTTATAGTTGCACATCAATTTATTGGACAACTTTCAGAAAACATCTCCAAGGCCGTTTTTGGTAATGTTGGTTCTATTTGCGCATTTCGAGTTGGTTCAGAGGATGCAGAATTTCTTGAAAAGCAATTTGCCCCAGAGTTTGATGCTAGTGACTTGATTAATGTGGCAAACTATCAGTGCTTTGCAAAGCTCCTAATGAACAATAAAACTTCAGCATCATTTGATATGAAAACATATCCTCCAACAAAAGGTAGTATCGAAATGCGAAATGCCCTTAAGGAGTTGTCAAGGTATAAATATGGAAGAGACAGAGAAATCGTGGAAGCTGAAATTAGGAAAAGAGCTGGTTTGAAAGATTTAAGACAGTTATCAAAATAAATAAAAAATAAAGCAGGTGCAAGACCTGTTTTATTTTTGAAATGAATAAGTCGAGTTTGAAAATTTTCGAACTCGGCTTATTTCCACAGTTTATGGTTCAGAGTAGGGTTAGCCAGCAATGCCAGCTACCCAAGAAATTTCTAAATCACATACCTTGTAAAACTCCCTCAAGGCATTGAGATATCTGTTTCTGACATCCGCAGTAATTTCATATGTAAAATTATTTAGTAATATTTTCATGCGGTAATTTTCAGGAGAATCTGACACCAAGAGAATATCTCAGGATAAAACAAAGCCATCATCCACGAGAGCTTTATTATCAAAGCTTTGAAGTGCATTCTTTAATAAAAGCATTCTTGCGAGATGTCACTCTTCCGTTAAACTCTTTTCCTCATTTATGTTTATGATGAAATCTTCGAGTGCCATTGAATGACTGAGTCCAACTTTTCTGTGGTTATTTTTTTGGTTAGCACTAAACAAAAGAAACGCAAATGCTAATAATAGAGCTACTGCGTACAATACCTTTCCGATTATGGGAAAAACTTTTTCTAGACTCGGAATGTTCAGGTTTTTTAACATCGGATTTCCTCCCTTGATTTTTAAAATGCTGGAAGTTGCTATTTTGTAAAAATAAATCTCAATGTAATAATATTAAACACAAATTAGACACTTTCAAGCTTAAAATTCGAATCTGCTTCTAAATTTTCCCATTCAGTTTTGAGTCTATCTAGTTGTCCGAGATCTTTTAATTTCTGATATCTTATAAAAGCAGCAGCGCCAATCATTGCAGCATTGTCGCCACAAAATTCTAATGCTGGTTTTAAAAATTTAACCTCGGGGAAATTTTTTGATATTTCTTTTTCGAGAGTTTCTTGCAAAAATAGATTTGCTGAAACACCGCCAGCTAAAATAACTGTTTTTGGTGATAGCTCTTTAGTGGCTTTGCTCATTTTTTTCGTCAAAACATCAACGGTAGCATCTTGAAAAGATTTGCAGATTGCCATCTTGTATAATTTCAAAGTTTTGTCGTCAAGATTCATTTTTTGAATCTTTTGGAAAAAATATGAAACAGATGTTTTTAGTCCGGAAAAAGAAAAATTGAAATCACCACTATTAAGCATTGGTCGTGGAAAGATAATTGATTCAAGTTCTTTTAATAGATTTTTGTCGGCAATCTTTTTTTTCGTTTCCTCAAATTTACTTGCATATTCTGAGACGATAGGGCCTCCCGGATATCCAAGTTCGAGCATTTTTGCAACCTTATCGAAAGCTTCGCCCGCGGCGTCATCTTGTGTTTGCCCAATTACTTCGTATTTTAAATGATCTTTCATTAAGATAATTTGTGTGTGGCCACCAGAAACTGTTAGCGCTAATAAGGGGAAGTTGATATTATTTGGATCGTCACCAATTGTGTGAGCGTAGAGATGTCCTTCTATGTGATGAATTCCAAGGAGCGGAATGGATTTAGAATAAGACAAGGCTTTTGCAGCATTTGTTCCTATGAGTAGAGCTGGGATTAGACCAGGACCTTTTGTAACAGCAATTAGGTCGATAATATCTAATGAGTAGCCACTTTTTTCAAGAGCCTCCTCTATTACAGGTACAATGTTTTTTAGGTGTTCTCGGGCGGCAAGATTAGGAACTACGCCTCCCCATTTAGCGTGAAGTTTAATTTGAGAGGAAACAATATTTGAAATCAGTTTAATTTGATTATTGTTTTCGTTGCAATCTAAAATTGCAGCGGCAGTTTCATCACAGGAGGTTTCGATGGCTAGAATTTTCATTATAAAGAAATTATGAAGTTTATTTTTTAAAATGATGACTGAAATTAAATAATAAAATAACAACACCCATTATTATCATACAAAAGCATAATAATTGACCCATTGTCAAGCCTAATGCAATAAATCCTATTTGTAAATCTGGTTCTCTGAAAAATTCAATTATAAATCTAATAATTCCATAGAAAATTAACCAAGAAGGGAATAGCATTTTCGCACCAGCCTTTGTTTTATTGAGTAAAAAAAGAATAAGAAATAGGAAAAATCCTTCTCCTAAAGCTTCATATAATTGTGATGGATGTCTTTTCCCAAGTAAGCAATCGCCAGCTCTTGGAAAACACATTCCAATTGGACTTTCTGTAATCCTGCCATATAGCTCACCATTTAAAAAATTTCCAATTCTTCCCCAAAAATAACCCAAAGGAATTGATATTATAGTGAAATTTGCAATATGTAAGAAGTTCAAGGAATGTTTTTTGCAAAACCAAAAACTCGCAAGTATAATTCCCACAACCGCGCCATGAAAAGATAGCCCGGAAAAGCCCACAAAAGAGTTGTTGTAAAAAGGACTTAATGATTGCAAGGGATTGGAGATAAAATTAGAAAAATCATAGAAAAAAATAAACCCAATCTTAGCTCCCAGGATTAAACCAACTATTGAATAAAAAAAGAGAGTCTCAAAAACTTCAAAAGGTTTTTCGCTTCGGAAAATTTTTGTAGCAAGGGGATTATTGTTTTTTATTTTGATTTTAATGAAAAAGTAGACCGTAAAAAAAGCAAAAAGATAAGAAATTGAATACCAAAGAATACTAAAATTTGCAATTTCGAAGGCTACGGGATTGATTTTTTGTGGAAGGGTATGCCAAAAAGAAAACATTTATTTTGTTTACGAAATATTTTAAAGTATATAGTAAAAAAAGGATAAATTCAATTGAGTTTATCTCAAAATAAAAGGTATTTATTTTGTTGCCAATGAAACCTTTAGGGACTTTTAAATTTACTGGTTACGCTGTATAATATAATCACATTTGTGTTTTCTAAAAAAATAAAAATGAAATTAATTCAAAAATTGAATGTGATATTTTTGGGAGTGATTATTTTGTCAGTTTTTTTTGTTGGTGGAATATTTTATTGTACAAGCCAAGATAATCAGAAATTTAGCCGAATAAAAGATGGTATCAATGATGAAAATGTATTTGCTTATAAGCAAAATTTTTCTGGGAAGATAAATTTGAAAATAATTGATAATGCAGAAGCGGCTGAGAAGGAATTAAATAAAGAGGAATCGATCACGAAAATCTCTAATGTCGAAGATAGTATTTCTAAAAAAGAATCCCTGGTTTTTATCGGGGGTGCGTTGGATGTTGAAGTGAAAAACGAAGACGATGTTATAGAAAGTAGGTTAGCAGATATAGCCAAATTAGATTTTGGCCCAGTAATTTTTGCGGGAGGGCTTATTGATTTTGAAGATGGGAAAACTGAAATTATTTCTGAGAGAATTTTGAGAATAAAAGATTTACTTTCTTCGAACTTTGAAAATGAATTTAGTATCACTTTTGGAAATCCTGATATTGCTTGTGGTGAAAAGTGTATAGAAAGTTGGAATGAGATTTTTTTTGGTAAGAAAACGGAAATAAAAAAAGGTGAGTTACTTTTCTTTCATTCTTTTGAGTATGAAAGTGCAAAAATTTTGCTCTTAGGTCCCAAGTTTTTTGGTGATGATTGGGAAAATAATTTGAGTTGGCTTGATAATGAATTATTAAATAATAAAAAAGAAAATACAATTGTAGTTTCATATACTTCAATAAATGATTTTGAAAGCAAAAAAAAATGTAAAGGTGAATGTTTTGTTGAAGTTAAAAATAAGGTGAAAGATTTATTTATAAAGTACAATGTTGATTTGGTTGTTTCTGGCGATCAAGGGAATTTTTCTAATCAAAAAGAAGGAGGTGTTTCATATTTTTCCGTTGGAGATTTTGGAAATATGTCTGTGAATGAAAAAGGTGTTTCATTTTTGAAAATTGATTTTGATGAAAAAGAAATGACACTTTTTGGTTATAATAACAAACAAGAAAAGATTAGTGAGTTTAAAATAAAATAAAAAAATGCTTGATTTATTGATTGGTTTTGGGGTGCCAAAACAATTTGCTGGTGATGTTTGGGTGACCTTTCTTTTCTTAGGGGCTAGCGTGTTGTTGGTTCTTTTGGTTAAAAAACAAAATTTAGGAGCTTTAATTGCAGCTGTTTATGGAGCTTATGCAATACAAACAAAGATGTTTTTCGATTGGATGGGAGAGCCAACAATTAGATTAGTTTTTTTACTTTTAGCTTCCGTTATATTGTTTTTTATTTTCAAGAAATTTTTTGGAGAAGTTACTGTTGGAAGTAGTTTGATTTCCGAATGGATAAAGACAATAATTGTTTCTGTTACAACAGTTGGTTTTGTTGCTAGTATTGTTATGCACTGGTATTCGAAGAGTGTTTTGAATGAAACCTTTTCAGTCTTTGCTTTAAATCTTTTTCGTTCAGACGAGGCTCAGTTAGCTTGGATGATTGCTCCAGTTGCAGTTATTTATATTTTAAATCTAAGGCGCTGATTTAACGAGAATTTGATCATTGCAACATTTAATTAGTTTTGTTAATATTGCTACATTGCTCTGGTAAATAAATATAAATTTTGGAATTAAAAAAATGCTTAAAAAGAAAAGGGGGTTTAAAGTAGTTACGATTATAATTATACTTATTTTAGTTGGTTTTATTATTAGTGCTGGTATTTTCGCTCATCGTTGGAAGTCTGGAGACATTGACAAAACATCTTTGATTGTCAATACCATTTCAACTTTTGAGAAAATTGTTAAATTCCTTCCAGTGGAACAGGACACTAAAAAAGAAATAGAAACAGTTGATAAACTGGTTGAATATATGTTAAAAAAAGACAATGTTGAACGAAGGTATATGTTGATGTTGCAAAATAATATGGAACTTCGTCCAGGCGGAGGGTTCTTGGGGCAATATGCTGTTGTTAAGGTTAAAAATGGCGAGATGACAGATTTATTTATTGAAGATGCAAACTTACTTGATCAGAGAATCACAGCAAAAATAACTCCGCCATATCCATTTACAAAAATGATGCAAATCAAGAAATGGAAATTTAGAGACTCTAATTTTTCTGCGGATTTTCCAACCAATGTAGAAAAGGCAAAATATTTTTATCGTTTGTCGGGAGGGAATAGTAATTTCGATGGAGTAATTGCTGTGAATTCCTCAGTGCTTAACAGGGCTTTGGAGATTACAGGGCCAATAGATTTGGGGGGATATGGAACATATCGAAGTGAGGATGCGGTGTTGAAGTTGGAGGAATATGTGGAGAAGAGATATCTTTTGGATGAAACTCTTGATACACAAAACAGAAAAGCTGTAATGAAGAAATTAGCACCAGCGGTGGCTCAAAAACTGCTTAGTCCTGAAAATTTAAAAAAGACAGCTGACCTTGCTTTGGCAGAATTGCAAAACAAAGACATTATGATTAGCTTTGAGGACGCTGAAGTTCAGAAAATGATTGAAGATGTTGAATGGGGAGGTATTGTTGATACAACATGGGATGGAGACTATTTGATGCTGGTTGACGCAAATCTTGGTGCGTTGAAATCGGATTATTTCATGAAAAGAGACATTAGCTATAATGTAGATTTAACACTTGAGAAACCAACTGCAACATTGGAATATACCTATACTCACACAGCTACTTATGGTGACTGGAGAACAAGTGATTATCATTCATATTTAAGAATGTATGTACCAAAGGGCTCAAATTTGGTTGACAGAAAGATGGTTAGTTATCCAAATATCCAAGAAGAGTTTGGAAAAACTTATTTTGGTTTTATTGCACACACTCTAATCAATCGACAAACGAAAGCCGTTATTACCTATGAGTTGCCAGATTTTGTAAAAGATGATTATAAACTTTATATCCAAAAGCAATCAGGAGTAGGAGATATTCCGGTAAAAGTGCATGTAAAAACTATGGATGGTGAATTTGACCAAGAACTTGTTTTGAAAAAAGATGCCAAACTTGTTTTTGAAAAATAGTGTTGAGATTTCAGTTTTTGAGAAAGCTGTTTATACAGCACTTTTAGAGGTTCCGAAGGGTAAAGTTATTACCTACGGTGACTTGGCTAGTAATGCTGGATTTTTTGGCGCTTCAAGAGCTGTTGGAAACGCATTAAAAAGAAATCCATTCGCACCAAAAATTCCTTGTCATAGAGTGGTGAAAAGTAATGGAGAAGTGGGAGGATTTGCTTATGGAGTGAGGCGTAAAATTGAGATTTTAAGAAGTGAAAATATTGAAATTAAAGATGGCAAGATAATTAATTTCTCAAAGGTAAAGATATAAATTGATGTTTCTCGGAATTTAAATTAAAAGAGAAATTAAAATTATACCTTAAGTAACAAAAAAATCCTCTTACGAGGATTTTTTTAGAGTATTTTAGAATAGAGATAGTATTAGTATCGTCCTCCTCTATTATCATCTCTTCCGCCACCACGATTGAAACCACCATTTCTTGGTCTTTCTTCTCGAGGACGAGCTTCGTTTACAGTTACTGAACGACCATCGATTTCTTGACCGTCATACATTTCAATAGCTTTTTGAGCTTCTTCATCAGAAGACATTTCAACGAAACCAAAACCTTTTGATTGTCCAGTCATTCTATCCATAATGATGTCAACTGAATCAACTGTTCCCGCTTGAGCAAACAATTCTTTTAGCGTGTCTGTTGTAGTGCCATAAGCTAGGCCACCTACATATAGTTTTTTTGCCATAATTTTTTTCTTACATAAATACTTAGTTAATAAAAGCAAGCCGACCGTAGCTTGTTCTTTTTTGCTTATATTATTAGTATTTTGCAAGGAAAGAAAGCAAGAAACTTACTGTTGATTAATAATAGCATAGTTCAGTGAAAATAGCAAGAAGACGAGAATCTTTTTGAGTAAATGTTTCTGTGATAAAAACATTTAGACTCATAATTTTAACCCTTGACAAGTATCGTAATTTTAGATATTATTAAATTGTAATCTTTTTCGTTTGAATAGTTCATCTTGGCAAATTTAATTGCTATATTATTGCGAATATCGTGAACGATTGAGGCCCTAAAGGCCTTTTTATTATTAAAAAAAGCTAAATGAAGTCAGAAAAATTCAAACTGTTAGTATTGCCATGTCTAAAAAATCTTTCAGAGGTAATAGCTAAATTTCCTTTTGATGTTAAGTTAATTAAAGGCACTTATGAAAATTTAGAATTTTCATTTAAAGACAACAAAGCCACGATAACTCACAAAGGGGTTGATTTAAAAGATTTTTCATTTGTTTGGCTTTCTTCCTCTTGGGTTTCAAGAGATTTGGCGTATGCAGTTAAGCTTTATTTAAAGAACTCTGAAGTACCGTATTCATATGTTGAAAAAGGAACTTCAAAAGTTACTGACCATATGTTTTTTGCTTTAAATAATATTCAAGCACCAGATACTTTATTTCTAGGAAGTAAAGATATTCAAAAAGGACTTCTTCAAATTGAGAAAATTTGCGGATACCCCTTGGTAGTGAAAGATACAAAAGGTGCACGAGGAGCAGATTCAATTCTTGTTAATACGCGAGAAGAGCTTATTAAAGAAATGAAAAAATTACCTAAACATAAAAAATATCTATTCCAAAGATTTATTCCAAATGATTATGATTGGGGTGTTATGGTTGTAAATGGGGAAGTTGTTTCAGGCGAGAAGAGATTTCCAAAACTTGGGGAATTTAGAGCTAATGTGCATAATGGTTCTACGGAGGTTTTTTTTAATCCAAGTGATATACCTATGAAAATAAAACAAATGGCTTTGGATACTAGTAAGGCATTGGGATTATCATGGTCTCGTTCGGATATTATTATCAACAGAGACACGCAAGCCCCTTATCTTATGGAAATAAATAGATTTCCAGGATTAACCTCAAAATCAAGTGAGATTGACGGAGCATATAAATTTCTGTCATCACAAATAAAATGTCTTGCTAAGTAGGTAGTTTTATTTCTTTATAAAAAGTAGTATCTTAATCGGGATGTTACTTTTTGTTTTTTTGAAATAGATGCTCCTATGTCATTTCACAATCTTGTTTTAATTTAAATTGATCCTCTCGCCTCGTCTCTGCTTCGCTCCGCCTTCGTTGTCCAGGACAGCGCTGAATCCTCGCTCGCTCGAATCCATCGGCACTCACTTCGTTCGTTGCTGTCCGTTCGAATTCATTTCCAAACAAGGATAATAATAAAACACCCTTATTAAAGGGTGTTTTATTATTATTTGTTGGGGAAGAGGGATTCGAACCCCCGAATGACAGGATCAAAACCTGCTGCCTTACCGCTTGGCTATTCCCCAGTAATTTTCTTGTAATCTAAAATAAAAAAACAAAGTCGGATCAGTCTTTGATGATTTTTCCGCCGAGCACTTTCATTGCATCGTGGAGAACATTGTGATTTTTATCTTCTGTTTCTTGTGCATCAAAGTTCATTTCCGAACCTTCTTTTTCAGTGACAAATGCAATATTAATCACTGCATTCAGTATTGTAGCAGTGGTTTTTTGAACTGTCAATCTATTTTCAGTTTCAGAAAGTTTGTCTTTATAGAAATCATATTTTGTTTTGATGTAAATTGTTTTATCAATAACACCACACGGAATGCAGTTTGAAAGGAAAGCATGAATAGATCTATTGTTTGGTTTTATTTTTTCTAAAATTCCAGACCAATTGTCCTGGACTTCTGATAAAAGAATTTTTCTACTTGGAAGATTTGCTATTTGTTCGTTAGATATTTCGACTGGAGCAGGCTTTTTTTCTTCTGTTTTATTTTCCTTAACATCTTCTACAGTTGATTTGTTTGAAGATATTTTTTTTGTTATGACTGGTTGTGTGGGTGATTGTTTTTGCCAGGGTTGCGTAAATTGGTTTGAGGAGCTTTCTGTCTGAGGATTCTTTTTTTGAGACACAAACACAGACGACTTGATTGTTCTTTGACTAATTTCTATCAATTCACCTGATGAACAGTGTTTGATTGTGGCCAGTTCGAGTGGTAGTTGTGGTATTGTTGTGTCTTTGAATTGGCCAAGGCTTTTTTGAAAAAGATCAATTAACGCAAGAATTTCAGAAAGAGAAATTTTTTCAACTATCAAGAGTGATTTTGAAAGTTGCTCTTTGGATAATAGGGCAGAAGATTTTTTACCAGCTTCGTTGCTAGTTTTTAATAATAAAATTGTTCGCAAGAATGATAAAATATTTTTATTGAAATTTCTTAAATTGATTCCTTCTTGTTGTAATTTTTCGATTCTATCTAAAGAATCCCGCAAGTTTCTATTGGAAAGAAATTCTACAAAATCAATTACTGCTTTTTTAGAAGATGTTCCAAGAATGTCATTTACTTCTTTTGCTGTTATTTTCTCGTCTTCCAATGAAAGAATTTGTCCCAGAATTGATTGTGCATCCCGCATCCCACCTTCAGCTTCGAGTGCGATTGTTTCAAGAGCTTCTGTTTCGATTTGAACCTTTTCCTTTTTGGAAATATAAGACAAGTAATCAACAATTTGGGGTTGAGTTAGTAGCGAAATATCAAAACGCTGACAACGAGAAATGATAGTTTCTGGTACCTTGTGAAGTTCTGTTGTTGCAAGAATAAAAATTGCATGCGCAGGTGGTTCTTCTAAGGTTTTTAAAAGTGCATTAAAAGCTCCTATTGAGAGCATATGAACTTCGTCAATTAAATATACTTTATATTTTAAAGCTGATGGTGGTAGGGGGACAGTTTCTCTTAATTGGCGAATATTATCAACTCCCGTATGAGAAGCTGCATCAATCTCAATGAAGTCAAGAGCTCTGTTTTCTAAAATTAGTTTGCAATTATCACATTTGTCACAAGGTTCGATTTTTGCAACTGATGATTTTTTTGGAGTGACCGGATTTAGACAGTTTATAGTTTTGGCAAATATTCTAGCAAGGGTTGTTTTTCCGGTTCCGCGAGGACCAGTAAGCAGATATGCATGACCAATGCGATTGTTGGAAATTGCGTTTGTTAATGTCTTGATTACATGTTCTTGACCTGCTACCTCAGAGAATTTTTTTGGTCTGTATTTTTGATATAATGCTAACATCTTTTAATTTGCCGATATTATAGTTTTAGAAATCTTTAGATATTTTTAAGTATAGTAAGTGAGGAATAAAAGTCAAAGAGAATCTTTTTTATCAAAGGATTTTGATTTATTATTTTCTTTTGAGTGTTGATAACTTGTGGAAAACAAAAAAACACCGAGATTATATCGATTTAGAATGATTTTTGTTTTTAACTAAAATAACAAAGTAAAGTATAACATTATTTGATTTATATACCAAATAATCTTTAAAATGTTTAAGGAGAGGTCAATTTCTGGAAAGTTGTTAGTTTGCTTTTTTTGATAAATTGGGATTAAAAAAATCCCCAACTAAAAAGAGAGGGATTTATTTTTTGAAAACGAAAAACTTGTATCCAATAAAGTTCCAAATTAGACCAATCGCTGTTCCAAATAAAGCACCTATTGAACCCCAAATTTTTTGATCAATAGTAAGGAATGTAATTTGTGTAGCGATGAATGGTTGTAAATAAGTAACGACAAGAGATGCAACTGAAACATTTACAATCATTCCAATTAAAGAGACGGCAAAAAATTGAGAAAATTTTTGAACAGCTTTTTCCTTGGAGCTATCTTTAAACGCCCACTGTTTGTTCATAAAATAACTAAATGTAGCTGCAAAAATGAAGGATATCGACTTGAAAAAAGTATAGGGAGTACCAACAAAAAGTCCAGTGGAAAACATCAGAATATTTAAAATTATAAGATCAACCCCAGTATTTAGTCCTCCAATCAATCCAAAACGAACAAATTGTCCAATCGCTGGATATTTATTTAATATATTTCTCAACATCTATTCTAGTTTGTTTAAATAAGTTTGTGAATTTCAGTCTAACACTATTTTTCTTCTAACTCAACTTCTTGCTTTGCCTCTTTTTCTATTTCACTTGCTTCAGGAGACCATTCATTTAGAAGTTCCTCTTTTGTTGTATGTCTTTTTCTTTCCTCATCAATTTCTTGTTGTAATTTTTCAACAGCAGAGAGTCTTTTTGGTTTATCTTCTTCAATCTCATTTTCAAAAGCATCCTCATCAAAAAAATCTTTTTCTGGTTTTTTGTAGACAATGCGAGAGGTGATGGGGTCAGAAGCTTTTCTTACAACATTTTCAATTGCACTCCAAACAGCTTCTTTGTCTCTTGGAATGACAATAGTCACTTCATCATCAAGTTCAATTTTGAAATATGTTGCAGCCGCAAGTAAAACTTTATAGTCCTTTTCTTCTGTGTTTATGATGAAATTTCCTCTTTCATCTTGCTTCACTGTTCCAATGAGAAATTTTCTTTCAATTGGTCCAATTTGCTTGTACATAAAAGTTCCTTGAGGTGATATGGTTAGTTTTAAGACATCCCCCTCAACGAGTTTTGATTTTGAGGCATAGTTTGCTGGAACTGGGTATTGTTTCCCGTCTTCACCTACCATTATTTGACCATCAAATGCGCCATGGATAACTTGTCCACCGGTAACATCCATTCGAGAAGAAGGATTGTTAGGCATTGGTGCATCCATAGTTGAAAGCATTTGCTTTGCAGAAAGAATTGTTTGTTCTGCTGTTGCAATCATTGCATAAAGTGACTGAATTTTTTCATCAGTAGATTGATCGTCTCTTCGGTTGGAAGAATTCTCTTTTGACATTTTATTTTGTTTTTTCGATTATTTATTTTTGTTTTTCACGCTTTTACACCATGTACTAAAATAAGTATAAATCACGAATGGTCTTTGTGCAAGTTTAATCTAATTGTCTAGTAACTTGGTATTTTGTGTCACTAATAAATAATCTGAAAAAATAAAGCTAGTTAGTTGTTAGTCGCTTGTTTCCTTGTTGATTTATAATAATAACAGAAAAAGCGACGAATGTCAAAGTATTTGGTATGATTTTTTATTTTTAATTTCTGTTTTTTGTTTTAAAGAAATATTTTTTGGAATTGGAAATAGAAGTATTTATGTGTTCTAAAAACAGTAATAATAATTGATGTTTAAGCTAAAAGATGTTAAAATATAGCTAAGATGAAGGCAGATAAATCAAACAATTTTGATGAGAGCTTAAAAGATAACTCGAGCAAGAATTTGCCCGAGCAATTATTCGTGATTCAAAAGCATTCAACTTCTCATCCACACTATGATTTTCGTTTAAAAATGGAGGATTCGGAGACTGGTGAACTGACTTTAGTTTCTTGGGCAGTTCCAAAAAATCTTCCAATGGTTGCAGAAGAAAAACGCTTAGCTATTAGAGTTGAAAATCGAAACTTAGAACACATTGGTTTTGAAGGAGCGGTTCCTGAGGGAAGTTATGGGGCAGGAAAGGTTGAAATTTGGGATAAGGGTGTGTGGGGACTTATGAAAGGAAATCTAGTTGATGGCAGAATATCATTTAATCTTTTAGGGGAGAAGTTGAAGGGCCGTTATCAAATGATGTTAGTAAAAGATTTTGATAAAAAAGACATTAACAAAAAGGGAATGCAAAAGAGTAAGAATTGGTTGATTTGGAAAAGAGAGGCAGGAGATTTTTTTTGAAGCAAATTTTTCAGCACAACGCAATATGTTTTCATTTTTATTTCTTCGAAATAAAAACATTGTCCTTGAGATAGAATCTCAGTAATCTATTTTTCCATTTTCCAGCATAGTCAACGCCAATTCTTTTGGCTTTTATGATTTTATTTTTTGAAATTTTTGTCCCCATATCTCCTATAAACAAGGGAGATTTTTTGTTTGTTGCAGAAAAGTGGTTCAGATTTTTATCAATCTCAAAAGCCTGGCAAAGTTTTCCCGGACCGCTTGTGAGATTTTCTAATTTTTCACAACGGCGATTAACTTTCATTTCTTCAATTCCATCGATTGGTTCAATGGCCCTAATCAAAACAGCTGCGGGGAAGTTTTTCTCTCCAGTAACTATATTGAGACAGTTGTAAAATCCATAAATTAAATAGATATACCAAATTCCTGCTTCTTCAAACATTGGGCTGTTGCGGGGAGTTTTTCCACGAGAAGCATGGCTAGCCTTGTCTTCTGGTCCGACATAGGCTTCGGTTTCAACAATGATTCCTGAATAGAAATGATTTTTATTTTTATAAACTAAAATCTTACCCAGTAATTCCTGAGCAACTATTTGTGCTGATCTATTGAAAAATGGTTGAGTTAGTTTTTTCATAATATTTATCATACTAGCATATGGATGATTTTTATTAAGAGCAAAAAAGAGACTGGAAAGATTTTTAAAAAGTTGCTATTGTTGAAAAAACAGAAAGAAAGAAGACTTTAATTGTTGGAGAAGATGATAATGACAGATATTTATGAGATTTTTCGCAAGTTGGAAATAGAATTTTTGGAACATGAACATCCAGCTGTTTTCACAGTGGAAGAGGCAGAATTACACAAAGGTTATCTTGATGGTGTGAAAATCAAGAATCTATTTTTACGAAATAAAAAAGGAGACAAACACTTTCTTTTTATTACAAGTGCTTTTAAATCAGTTGATCTTAAAAAACTTTCCAATGTGACTGGTGAGCGAAAACTTGGATTTGCATCGAATGAGCGGTTGGAGAAATATTTGAAGCTTGTATCTGGCTCAGTTTCGCCATTTGGTATTATTAATGATGAAAAGCGAGAAGTAATTGTCATTTTGGATAGGGATATTCTTGTTGATGAAAAACTAAATTTTCACCCAAATCGCAATACTGCTACAGTGCAGATTTCTAAAGAAGACCTATTCAAATTTTTGGAGTGGGCGGGAAGTGAAGTGAGGAAGGTTGAATTGTAAATTGAAAAAAGAAAGAATATATGAATAGAAAATAATTACACCCATAATAAATAAAGAGATGATAAATTACATTGTCCCAACTTTCTTAAAGTGCTATAATAAAAACAAAATTAAGGTAAAAATAAAAACAAATAACAATGTCTCAATATACAAATTGGCATGCACACTCTGTTGATAATGTACTAAAAAACATCGTAACGACAAGAAGCGGACTTTCTTCAAAAGTGGTCAAGAAGAAAATGGAAAGAGATGGAAAAAATTCCTTACCACAAAAAAAAGCTCTTTCGAAAACTAAATTATTCCTAGCACAATTCAATAGTCCTTTGATGTATATTCTTTTGACAACAGTGGTTGTGTCTTTTTTGCTTGGGCATATTTCAGATTCAATTTTCATTTTGGTGGTGGTTTTTGCAAATACTATTGTTGGTTTTTATCAAGAAAACAAAGTAAATAACTCATTGGAGGCTTTGAAGAAAATGGTAAAAATAAAAACAAAGGTTTTGCGGGATGGGAATAAAATTGAAATTGATTCAGAAAATTTGGTGCAGGGGGATATAATTTTTTTGAGTGCTGGAGACAAAGTTCCTGCTGATTGTCGTGTGATTGAAAGTAATGCATTGAAGGTCAACGAAGCTTCTTTAACAGGAGAGTGGTTATCGGTGGAAAAAAAGAGTATGCAGTTGCCAAAAGATTCAATTATTGGAGATAGGGTTAATATGGTTTTTATGGGAACCTCTGTTGATTCTGGCGAAGCAACAGCAGTCGTTGTTGCTATAGGTTTGCATAGTGAATTCGGAAAAATAGTTTCTTTGGTTTCTGGAACAAAAGAGCCAAAAACTCCATTCCAAAAAGCGATGATAAAGCTCTCAAGATTGGTTGGAGTTTTTATTCTATTTTTAGGAGTTGTGATTATTGCTGAAGGAGTTTGGCGAGGGAAAGATCCAATCGAAATGTTTATTGCTGCACTAGCACTTGTCGTTTCTGCGATTCCAGAAGGATTGTTGCCAGCGATTACAGTTATTTTAGTTTTAGCAATGCGTCGAATTTTGAAAAATAAAGGAGTTGTTAAGAGACTTTCTGCAGCAGAGGGACTGGGAAGTGTGACTGTTATTTGTACAGACAAAACAGGGACTTTGACTGAGGGAAATATGCAAGTAAGTCATGTTATAACTAGTACAAAAGAACTCTTGAGTAAGGGAAGTTCTTTTACGGGAGAACTTAGTCTTGAGAGTGCTCAGTCAGATGTTTTGGCAATTAAAATAGCAACATTAACAAACGATGCTTACATTGAAAACCCCAAAGATGAACTACATGATTGGATAGTCCGTGGATTTTTTACAGACAAAGCTCTTTTGAAATCTGGGTTACAAGCAGGAATTGATGTTCAGGCATTAGAAAAGAAATGGAAATTAATTGATAAAGTTAGTTTTAGTTCGCATTTGAGATTTTCTGCTTCTTTGCGAGAAGTTGAGGGAAAAAATAAATTGCTAGTAGTTGGTGCTCCAGAGGAGCTGATTGCTAGGACGAAACAAATTGATTTCAATGGAAAAAAATTGGGACTTGAAAGTTCTCAATCCAAAAAAATGCTCAGGAAGCTTAATAGTTTGACGAAGAAAGGATTGCGAGTCGTTGCTTGTGCGTATCGAGATATCGATAAAGAAAAATATAAACAAATTTCTGATTTAGTGAAAGACCTGACTCTCGTTGGTTTTATTGCAATTAAAGATCCTGTGCGAGCTGATGTTAGGTCTGCAATGGAGGAGATTCAAGGTGCTGGTATTCATCCAATTATTATTACAGGGGATCATAAATTAACAGCAAAAGCAGTTGCTGAGGAGGTTGGTTTAAAGGTTAAAGATAATCAAATTTTAGAGGGTAAAGATGTTGAGAAAATGAATATTGCGAGTCTGGCAAAAAAAGTTAAGAAAGTTGTGATTTTCGCGAGATCACTTCCTGAGCATAAATTGAAAATTATTGAAGCTTTGCATCAAAATGGTGAAGTGGTGGCAATGTTTGGGGATGGAGTGAATGATGCTCCAGCATTAAAGGCTTCAGATATCTCCGTTGCTGTGGGAAGTGGAACGGATGTTGCAAAGGAAGTTGCAGATGTTATTTTGCTGGATGATAATTTTAAAACAATCGTGAAAGCAATTGAGCAAGGAAGGGTCGCCTTTTCTAATATTAGAAAGGTTTTGATATATTTAATTGCAGATGATTTTACGGAAATTCTTTTGTTTTTAGGTGCAATGGCTTTTGGGCTACCTCTTCCATTGATAGCAGCACAGATTTTGTGGATAAATTTAGCTGAAGATACATTGCCTAATATGGCGCTAACAAGTGAACAAGAAACTGAGGGGGTGATGCAAGAACCACCCAGGGATCCCAAAGAGCCAATTTTGAGTTTACAAATTAAGGAATGGATTTTGACAATTTTTTTGATCAATGGAGTTTTAACTTTCTTATTTTTTTATTATCTATGTCAAACGCTCGATGATGTTGATAGGATTAGAACTCTAGTTTTTTCATTGATGGTTTTTGATTCTTTAACTTTCGCTTATTCTGTTAGATCATTTAAAAAAACGGTTTTCAGAAGAGATATTTTTTCTAATAAATTTTTGAACTGGGCAGTTCTTGTTGGATTTATTCTTCTATTGATTGGTATTTATGTGCCAACTTTTCAAAACCTACTTGGAACGGTTGCTATTTATCCAAAAGACTGGGTTGTAATCATAGGATTAACGATTTTCGAAACCATAATCATTGAGGCTAGTAAGATATATTTCTTAAGAAAACATCGAACAGTAAAAGTATGATTGTGTATTGAAATAATTGTGATAATTTTTTTTACATGTTAATCTAAAGATGATTTTTGTGTTATATTTAAAATAAAAAAGGTTTGAATTAAAATAATAAAATGGGAAAAAAACCGAAAAAAGAAGAAACTAAAAAAGAAACGGTTTTGGATGGAGGTGCAAAAAAACATATAATTGCTGTTTTTTTGATAATGATTAGTTTGATTTTTCTCTTAAGTTTGTTTGGAAAAGCTGGCGTAGCTGGCGAGTATATTGACAAAGGGCTTGCTTTTTTATTTGGAGCAGGAAGATATTTTTTACCTCTAATAATGTTTATTCTAGGAGTTCTTTATTTCAGGAAAATGAAACCAATTCGTTACACACTGGCTGCATTTGGAGCAGTTTTGTTATACAGTATGCTTTTGGGGTTGGTACATATTTTTCACGATCCTAAAGAAATGCTTGAACTTGCTAAGGTCGGCCAAGCAGGAGGATATTTAGGATTTGCATTTGCGTATCCTTTGGCAAAATTTCTAGGTAAGATAGCAGCGGTAATAATTTTATCAGGCTTTTCTCTTATAGGATTGATTTTGCTTTTTAATGCTTCAATTTTTTCTTTAATAGATAGAATCAAGGGGAATGTTACTATTCCAAGGATTGGAAAAAATAAAAACACAGATGCCTTAGAGGGTGAGGATGATAATTCTGAAGTTGTTGAAAAAGGTGTCGAGAAAGAAATTGGAGCAGAAGAGTTGAAAAATAATATTAAATCACTTGAGTTTGTTGAGGGTCCAAAAAATGATATTTCCGATGATGTAATAGAGTCTCCTCAAAAAAAAGTCGGAGGAGGTCATATAAAACAAAATGTGTATAGTGGAATAAATTGGCGACCACCATCGTTTAATTTGGTTGAAAAAAATGAAAAAAGAGCAGCAAGTTCTAATCATAAAGAAATAATCGACATAATTAAACAGACTTTGCATAATTTTGGAATTGAAGTAATCCCTGGAGAATATTCGGTTGGACCAACAGTAACTCAGTACACCTTTAGTCCAGCCGTTGGAGTAAAGTTGAGTAGAATTTTGTCTTTACAGGATAATCTCTCTTTAGCTTTGGCGGCAAGTTCAATTAGGATTGAAGCTCCAATTCCAGGAAGGTCATTGGTGGGAATTGAAGTGCCAAATAAAAAGAAATCTTTTGTAAAAATGAGAACGATGCTTGAGAGTTCTGAATTTGAAAACAGAAAGTCAAACCTAAGTATTATTTGGGGGGAGAATGTTAGTGGAAAACCAGTTTTGGCAAATATTGAAAAAATGCCACATCTAATGATTGCTGGTTCTACAGGAACAGGAAAGAGTGTTTGTGTTAATGTGCTTTTAACGACTTTGTTATTTGAAAATTCCCCTGAAGAATTGAGAATGATTTTAGTTGATCCTAAAAGAGTAGAGTTGTCTTTGTATGGGGGAATTCCACATCTTTTAACACCAGTTATTGTGGACTCACAAAAAGTAGTAAATGCTTTAAAATGGGCAATTGGGGAAATGGAAAGAAGATTTGGGTTGTTGCAGGAAGTTGGTTCAAGAGACATTCTTTCTTTTAATCAAAAGGTGGAAGAAGGAGAGAAGAAGCAAATAATAGACAAAGAAACAGGTGAAGTTACTGAGGAATATTTAGAAAAGCTGCCATATATTTTGATTGTGATTGATGAGTTAGCTGATCTAATGGCGACTCATGGAAAAGAGGTAGAGGGACTTATTGTGCGTTTAGCGCAAAAAGCTCGTGCCATTGGAATCCATCTCGTTGTTTCAACACAAAGACCATCAGTAGAAGTTATTACTGGCCTAATTAAGGCTAACATTACAACAAGAATTGCTTTTAAAGTGGCAACACAAATTGATTCAAGAACAATTTTGGATCAAGGTGGTGCAGAAAAACTAATTGGCAATGGTGATATGCTATATAAAAGCGCTGACTCAATTCAGCCAATGAGAATTCAGGGTGTTTTTGTTTCAGAAAATGAAGTGAAGCGAGTTGTTAGTGCTGTTAAAAAGCAGGCTGATAAAATTAAATATGATGATGGGGAGGATCTCTCCCAATCTTTGGAAGAACAATTGTCCAGTGCGACTGGAGTCTTTGCAAGCGAGGGTACTGGAGGTGAACCAGACGATGAATTGTATGAAAAAGCGAAAGAAATTGTTGTTGATGCTGGAAAAGCTTCTGCTTCAATGTTACAAAGAAAATTAAGAATTGGATTTTCAAGAGCGGGAAGGATTATTGATCTTTTGGAAGAAAATGGAGTTATTGGACCACCAGATGGTTCAAGAGCAAGAGATGTTTTAATAGATGGCTCGACCGTAGGAGAAGGTTCAACTAAATATGAAGATTCAGAAAATGATCAGTCTAGGCGTGAAAAATGGTCAGCATAACTTGCTTCAAGGGAGAGAATGTTTTATATGAAAAGAGGGGTTTAATAAATATAATTTATAGGTATGATTCTTGGAGGTTTACAAAAACTAACGCTAATTGATTATCCGGGGAAAATTGCTGCAACAGTTTTTACGGCTGGTTGTAATTTTCGTTGTCCATTTTGTCATAATCCAGAATTAGTCGTTGTTGTAGATAAATTTGAAAGAGGTTTTGTGAAAGAGAGTGATTTTTTTGCTTTTCTTGAAAAAAGAAAAGGTAAACTGGAGGGAATTTGTGTAACTGGTGGAGAGCCAACAGTGCAAATTGATATCTTGGATTTTTTAAGAAAAATTAAAAATTTGGGATTTTTGGTTAAACTTGATTCAAATGGAACTAATCCTGAAATTTTAAAAAAAGCATTTTCAGAGAAATTAATTGATTTTATTGCAATGGATATTAAAAATTGTTTAGAAAATTATGAGAAAACTTGTGGCGCTGTTGTTAATTTAAAAAATATAAAAAAAAGTGTTGAATTAATTAAGAACTCAAATGTTTTATATGAATTTCGCACAACAGTTGTGCCAGGAATTCATACTGTGAAAGATTTTGAAATGATTGGTGAATGGTTGGAGGGAATTGATAGCTTTGCACTTCAGAAATATCGTGATGAAGGAAAAATTTTGGATGAAAAATTAAGAGATAGGGCAAAGGGCAAAGAAATTGACTTGGTGAAAATAGAAAAAATATTGCAAAAATATTTTAAGAAAGTTGTAATAAGATAAAAATAAAATAATGGCCACAACAATAGAAATTAAAAGAAAGATAGAAAGGTTTAGAGGTAATCAAATGCTTTTTAATAAAATTAAACAAGGTGCATATCAATTGCACACCGGTGAAGCTGATTTGAACAGTAAAAGGGATAGTATGTATTCAGATAAATTTAATGAGGAGATTGGTGATTTTATTGACAGGGTTGATGAAGATGAAAATTTGAATTTATCAGATTCTGAAAAAAGAATTAATGCAAGGTATTTAAAAAATCAAATTGATGAAGGAAAAGATAAGCTGACTTTAAGATTTCATGGTAGAGATAATCTTAATAGATGAGAATTTACATTAAAGTATTTCCAAAAAGCGGTAGAAATCAAGTCGTGGAAATTGCAAAAAAACAATTTGAGGTTCGTACTACGGCACTTCCTGCAAAAGGAGAGGCAAATGAGGCGGTTATAAAATTGCTTTCAAAGCACTTTAAGACGGCAAAGAGTAATATTGTTATTGTAGGAGGGAAGACGGCAAGAGAAAAAATTGTAGATATAGATATTAATGTTTAATTTAAAAAAATATGAGTGAGATTTTGAAATTTACAAGGAGGGTCGAAGGGAATTATAATGGTGAGAAAATTAAGATTGAGAAAATAGGGAATACCTCTTTTAGAATCACAACGGGAGGTTCTAATGAATTTGATTTTAGAAACAGAATTAGAGCACAGCGATTTGATTTAGAATTTGTTTCTCAGTTAAATAAGTTTTTGTCCCAAGAAGATCAATTGAGTGTTCAGGACAGAGATGTTTACAATAGTTTGAACGATATTCGTCGAAAACTTGAGGAAGATGTTGATCATTTTGAATTAAAAATATCATTTAAAATGACACATTAAAATTTTTATTTTTCTAGGCTTGCATGAGTATAAAAAATTTTTTTGAAAATTTTTTTTCTATTTCACAAATTTCAATTTTAATAGCATTTGGTTTTTTGGTTGGTGTTGCGATAAGAGCATTTATTGAGGTGCAGTTTTGGTTAATAGGAGTGGGCATATTTTTGTTTTTTGTGAGTATGGTTGTATGGAAAAGTAGGCGTATCGGGCGTCTACTTTTTTTGTCTTTGGGGTTTTTGATAGGAGTTTGGCAAATAAACGGTGAAATTTTAAGACTAGACTCACTGAAAGAAGAATTTGATTTTAATGGGGAAGTTGTAGTGAAAAGAGCTCCTGAAATTAATGAAGAATATCAAAAAATTGTTGTTAGTGCTGAGATTGAAGGGTTGGAAAATAGATTTGTAGAAAATGTTTTAATTTTTGCAGAACCAAAGCCAACAATAAATTTTGGGGATTACTTGCAAGTTTCGTGTAAAATGAAAATTCCTGAAAATAAGTATGAAAAATTTAATTATAAAAGATTTTTGGCTAGTGAAAGAGTTTTTTATATTTGCTCTTCTGCAAAAATAAAAAAGCTTACAAAAACTCAGAGAAGTTTTTTTATGGGAAGAATTTTCCAGTTAAGGGAAAAATTTGAAGAGAAAATCGGTATCTTATTGCCAGAACCAGAGGGAGCTTATTTGGCAGGACTATTGCTAGGAGGTGATGACCGTTTGCCTACTAGTGTGGCAGAAAATTTTCGTATTACAGGCACAACTCACACAGTGGCTGTTTCTGGTTATAATATTACAATCATTGCCAATATTCTAATGTGGCTTGGGATTGGCTTGGGATTTTGGAGAAAACAAGCTTTTTTGTTAGCTGTTTTTGGAATTATCCTCTTTGTTATTATGATAGGTGCTCCGTCATCCGCAACAAGGGCTGCGATAATGGGAATTCTTATGCTTTGGGCGATGCAAAAAGGCCGTTTAGCTAATTCTGTGCGTGTTGCAGTTTTCGCAGCGACCGGGATGGTTTTTTTCTCCCCTTTTATATTATTATATGATGTTGGATTTCAATTGTCATTTCTGGCGACACTTGGAATTATTTTAATTTATGCACCATTGTCATTATTGATGGAAATTAAGGATGATTTCCTAGAGCTTAAATCGATAATTTTAGTTACAATTTCTGCACAACTAGGAGTTTTAGGTCTTTTGGTTTATGTTTTTGAATCTTTTTCCTTAATCTCTTTACTTGCCAACATTATCATTTTACCACTTATCCCAATCATTATGTTGTTAGGGTTTATGTCGATTATCCTCAGTTTCTTTTCTCTTTTTGCTGCTAAAATATTTTCTTTAATAGTTTGGTTTTTTCTGCATTTTGAAATTTTTGCAATTGGAGAATTAGCAAAGTTTCCTTTTGCGAATATTGAAATTGGTGATGTTGGCGTTTGGTGGGTAATTGGGTATTATTTGTTTTTTATTGGAGTTGTGTTTAAATTGAAAGAAGTTAGAAATAAATAAAAATTTAGATGTCTGAATTTGAAAAAAGAAAATTTTTAGTTTTTATTATCGGAGTTTTGTTTTTAGTTCTTGTTGTTTTTGAGGTAGTTTCATTTGGGAATAAACAAAATGATATTCTCGAAGTCTCCTATTTGGATATCGGACAGGGCGATGCTACTTTGATTAGCTATCTTGGTAAATATCAAATATTAATTGATGGGGGACCGAGTGGTAGGAAATTATTAGAAGAGCTTGGCAAACAGATGCCCATAATGGACAAAAAAATTGAAATAGTAATTTTAACACACCCCGATTTCGATCATCTCGCAGGATTGATTGATGTCGTGAAGAATTATGAAGTAGGAGTTTTTTTGGGTAATGGGGCTAGTGCGGATACTCAAATTTTTGAAGAATTGGAAAGTGTTTTATTGGAAAAAAATATTGAAAAAGAAATTCTAACAGAAGATTCAAAAATTTCAATTGGTAATAATCTAAATTTTGAAATTTTTAATCCAGATGATGCGACGCTTGAAAGTAAAGACAGAAATGAGAATTCAATAGTTTTGAGAATGGATTTTGGAATAAATTCTTTTTTATTTACGGGAGATGCTACTGGTGATATTGAAAAAGATATGATAACTGATGGAGAGAATATTGATGTTGATTGGTTAAAAATCGGACACCATGGTTCAAAACATTCAACAACAGAAGAGTTTTTGGTAGCAACCTCTCCAAAGTTCACAATTATTTCCGTTGGAGCTAGAAACAAATACAAACATCCAGCAGTTGAAGTTTTGGAGTTGATAGGAAAAGTAGGTGTACCGATTTTAAGAACTGACGAGAATGGAACAATAGAAGTATTTTGTAGAATTCCCAACGAAGAATGTGTTTTGAGGTAATTTAAATACGCATTACAATGTTGGTTCTTGATAAAACAAATAGAAATGCTAAGATAAGTTTATACAAACCTCCATATATATTTTTGTGGGTTTTTTAATTAAAAAATAGGAAAACTATGACTGAAAAACAACATTTTTCAAAAGAGCGAACTCTTGTGATGGTAAAACCAGATGGTGTTCAAAGAGGCCTTATTGGTGAAATTATCAAACGACATGAGAATTTAGGATTTAAACTTGTTGCAATGAAAACAGTTGTTCCAACAGCGGAACATATTGAAGCTCATTATACACTTGATCCAGAATGGAGAAGAATAACTGGAGAGAAAACAATTGCTGGTTACAAAAGTAAGGGAATGACACCTCCTTCAAATGATCCTTTTGAAATTACTGATAACATTCTAAAGGGGTTGAAGAAATATATGGCAAGTGGTCCTGTGGTAGCGATGGTTTGGCAAGGAGCACATGTTGTTAAGATGGTAAGAAAAATTGTTGGTGGAACGGAACCGCTCACATCTGATGTGGGAACAATTCGAGGTGACTATGTTATGGATTCATATGAAATGTCAGATAGGGATGGACGAGCAATCAGAAATCTTGTTCATGCTTCCGGATCAGTCGAAGAGGCTCAAATGGAAATTCCACATTGGTTTGATGAAAAGGAGTTAATTGAGTATCGCTTGGTACAAGAAGAAATTCTTTATGATGTAAATCTTGATGGCACAAAAGAATAGATTTTCAACTTTATTATATATATTAAAAAACAGCCGCAAATAGAGGGCTGTTTTTTAATTGAAAAATATCGAAATAAAATTAATTTGCTCGTTCAGAGTATTCCCCTGTTTGGGTATTTACTCTAATTCTGTCGCCAGTCTTAATAAAAAGAGGGACATTTACTTTTACCCCAGTTTCAATTGTTACTTGTTTTGAGCCACCATCAGCGGTGTTGCCCTTAACTGCTGGGGGAGCTTCAACAACCTCAAAATCCATCTTGATTGGAAGTTCAATATTAATTGCTGAATCCCCAAAATACAAAACATCAATTTCCGTTCCTTCTGTTAGGAATTTACTATTGTCGCCAATAACCTTGGCTGAAATTTCAAATTGTTCATAAGACTCACCATTCATAAAATAATGATTTTGTTCGTCCGAGTATAAATATTGAGCTTTCTGGGTTGTTATCTCAGCAGGTGGTATCTTGTCAGCTCCTTGAAAAGTCTTGTTTATTGTTGCTCCAGTCACAAGATTTTTTAGTTTTGTTCTAAGAACAGCACCGGCACGACCCATTTTTGAGTGTTGTGCAAAAAGAACCACAAAAGGCTCACTTTCAATAATAATTTTTTTTCCAACCTTAATTCCTGATAATGTTAGCATAGTGTTTGTTTGTAAAGAAAAAAGAACGAGGCGTTAACCCCGTTCCTTTTTTATTTTTTATTTAGCTACAAAAGGAAGAAGTGCAAGAATTCTTGCTCGCTTAATTGCCTTTGAAAGTGCTCTTTGATGTTTAGCACAAGTACCTGTTCTTCTTGTTGGAATTATTTTTCCAACAGTATTGATAAATTTTCGTAGAAGGATGACATCCTTGTAGTCTAATTCTTTGATATTGTTTGCGCAAAAATAACAATTTTTGCTTTCCACCTTTATAGTGTTTCGGTTATTTCTATTCATCATAGGTCTAGAGTTTGTTTAAATTTAAAACGGTATATCTTCCACTCTTATTTCATCCTGATCATTTACATCTATTGTAGGAATTTGTTCAGGTGATGGAATGGAGACATTATTTTTCTGAGGCGCATTTGTTGGTGCTTGGTTTGGCGCAGGTTGTCCTGCATAATTTGCACCAGTGTTACCATCTCTTTTTTGACTTAACATTATTGCATTTTCTGCTACAACTTCAGTCATATACTTCTTTTGCCCTGATTGGGGATCATCCCAAGATCTTGTTGTGATTCTACCTTCAATATAAACTTTTTGTCCTTTGCTCATATACTGAGAACAAATTTCTGCAAGTTTCCCCCAAGCGACAATTGAATGAAATTGAGAATCCTCATTGTATTCACCAGTGGCTTGATTTTTCCATCGCCTGTTTGTGGCAACCCTGAAAGATGTAACATTTTGTCCATTTGGAGTTGTTCGCATCTCTGGGTCATTTACAATGTTGCCAATTAGCATCGCTTTGTTGAGGTCCATAGGGTTTGAATTTAGTTTTTATATGCTCAAAATCTCGTCTAATTTTTTATCTAAATCTTCTAGGGAAGATCTGTCATTAGAATCTTTATCTTCCTTTGATTCCTCCTTCACTTCCTCTTTTTTCACTTCTTCTTTTTTATCTTCAACTTTAACTTCTTTTTTTGAGTCCTCGTTTTCAGTTTTTTCTTTCACTTTTTTCTCTTCCTCCTTCTTTACCTCTTTTGATTCCTTGCTTTGTTCTGATTTAGCAATTATTTTTTCAACATCTTCTTGTTTTACAGTTGTTTTTTCTCGTCTTTCCATTGAAAGAATTTCTTGACTGAGTTTAGGAAGTTGATTGGCTTGAACAATAATATAGCGAGCGATATCTTGAACCAAGTTCAATTCTCTTTTTAAATCAATGATATCTGGGTTGTTTTCAAGAGTGAATCTTAATACTGTGAAAAAACCATACATTTCGTGCTTGATTTCATAAGCCAGTCTTCTTTTTTTATAGACAAGTTCATCGATAACTGAACCCTTGTGATCTTTGATCAGGGACTTTACTTTGTCCCGGATTGCATCAATAGTTTCTGTGTTTGATTGTAACACAAGAAAATTAATCTCATATTCCATTTGGATAAGATTTTACTAATTAATTATACCATATTTAAGTACAAATAAAACCCACCCATTGGTGGAGGTTGGCTTTTCTAGTCCTTTCATAAAAGAAAGGCGGAAACGCCCAGGGCTTTATCAATATGCCTAGGATGACATATTATTTTGAAAAAGTCAATAGAAATAAGGCGATGTTTAATAAAGATTTCGCATGTTCCTTTACAAAAGTTAGAATATAGTGTATAATTAAAATTATAAACAAGTACCTTTATTTTTTAAAAGTGAAGATTTAGTGAAATTATTTCACACCGCGTATTAAACACACAAAAAAGGAGTAGACTATGAGTAATGTATTGAGAATGTCAATTGTTTTCTTGGTGGTAATATTTTTTTCTCTAATGGTAACCAGTGCTTCTGCAGTTCAAAGAGGTTATAGAGATAATAATTTCCCGAAAAGTAAGACTTATTATATTCTAATTACGGTTCCTGTGGGAGACATTACTTACAGGCTTGCCGATGTCATTGTGGAGGGAAGGGGAGATGGAGTAATTGATTTTGCAAACTCTATCACAAAAATAGAGGAACCAAGTCTTGGCACGGGAATTCAATTTCCTCGTGGAACGAGGTTTCCTCTAACAGTGAGAACGAGTTATTCTCGCTTAGGAAACGAAATCAGTAATCATTCGTCTTTATCAGTAGAGGAATGGTTTGATGGTTTCTATGCAAAGATTGTTGAGTGTATCGACAAGAATGGCCGGTCTGTTCAACCTCTGAATAGAGACTGGCCAAAATATAAGGTCGAAGGAAGGTTTATGCGAAGCTTGCAGAAACTGTATGAACTTTCTAAGCGGAAGCTCTGATATAAATACAGAGCTTTCGATTAAGTATATCCCTGGAGCAAAATTTGTTTCGGGGGTATTTTTTAAGGCAAATTTTTACAAGTTAGTTATTGTTTAAGTGTGCTTAAAAAAGAGTGGTTTGACTTTAGATAGGTGTTTTCTATAATATCTATATAAATGCAATACTTATTGCTTGTTTCTATATAAAGGATATAAATAATTTAAGTTTATGAAGGTAAGGTTGAAAACAAAGCAGGAAATAGAACTGTTGAGAGAGAGCGGAAAAATTTTAGCAGATGCTATGAATTTGGCAATTGAAAGGGCTAAAAAAGCTGTTAACGAAAAAGTAACAACAATGGAACTTGATGAAATTGTTGAAAAATATATTAGAGATAAGGGAGGCACTCCTGCCTTTTTACATTATTTTGATGGAGATGGCGAGCCATTTCCAGCTTCTCTTTGCGTTTCAATTAATGATGAGATTGTGCATGGGATACCAAAAAAAGATAGGATTATAAAGGAAGGTGATTTAGTTTCTTTAGATTTGGGAGTTGAGTATAAAGGGATGTATACAGATGCTGCTACCACAGTTATGATCGGAGAAGTTAGTGAGCAAGCCAGAAAGATAACAGAAGCAACTAAGAAAAGTTTAAGTGCGGGAATTGCTAAGATTTGTGATGGTGCGAGGTTAGGTGACTATGGTTTTGCTGTAGACGAATATGCCACTAAAAATGGCTTTGTTACAATAAAGGGGTTGGTTGGGCATGGAGTTGGTCATGCTGTTCATGAAGCACCACAAATTCCAAATTATGGAGAAAAAAATACAGGTTTAAAGATAAAAGAAAATATGGTTTTGGCACTAGAGCCAATGTTGGCTGTGGGTGATGATAGAATCGCTTTGGGGGAAGATGAGTTTGCTTTTGTTACATATAACGGAAGTTTGTCAGCTCATTTCGAGCATACAGTTGTTGTTACTAAAAAGGGCTGCGAGGTCGTTACTGGTGGCATTAAGGTTTAATTTATAGAAGAATGGTAGAGGAAATTTATTATTTGGCAATTGATTGGGGGAGGTCTTTTTGTGGTATTGCGATAGCTGATGCGGAAACTAGAATTGCTAACGCATATTGTGAAGTTGATACAAGAAAAATTTTTGAAAAAATCAATCAATTAGCAGAGGAATTTCCTTTTGAAAAAATTATTGTGGGGAAAACTGGCAACCAGAAAGAACAATTTACCGCTAATGAAAAAATTATTGATAATTTTATAGTAAAGCTTGAAGAACGGGGATTTGATGTTGAGATTGAAGAAGAGTTTTTTTCAACTAAAGTTGCTCAATCAAATTTGGCTGAATTTAGGAAAAAGGGAATCTCTAAAAATGATAACGCTGAGTCTGCGAGAATTCTTTTACAAGGATGGTTAGACAGAAAGGTATAGTTTTGTTAAAATAAAGTAAATAACTTTTCTTTTTTTATAAAGAAAATTTAATTTGTTTTTTCAGATTCATTTTTTTATAAATAAAACACCTTTATTAAAATAAATTATGTGTTTTTGGAAGTCGTAGTAACCTAATTAAAACAGAAATTATGCAACAAGAAAACAGACCGACATATTCAGTTGTTATTCCTACTTTCAATGAGTCCACAAAGACAGAGGAGATGAGAAATCATTTAAATTCAATCGATGAATATTTTAAAAACATAGGTCAATCAAGGGAAATTGTTATTGTTTTAGATGGACCAACGGATGGAACTGGAGAGTTAGTTAGGGAGATTACTAAAAATATTGAAAATGTTAGAATTATAGATCGAACTCAAAACATGGGAAAAGGATATTCACTTCGTGAAGGACTTTTGGCATCCGAAGGGCATATTCGACTTTTTACGGATATGGATGGTGCAACTCCAATTGAAATGTTGGATCGTTTTATTCCAAAATTTCAAGAAGGTGCTGATGTTGTTATAGGATCAAGAGATTTGCAAGAATCAGAAGTTAGAGTTCATCAACCAAAATGGAAGGAATTACTCGGTGATTTAGGAAATTTTTTAATTCAGGCTGGAACTGGTTTGTGGGGAGTAAAAGATACTCAATGTGGATTTAAGGCTTTTACTGAGCAAGCTACAAAAGATGTTTTACCACGGACAACAGTTAATCGTTGGGGAATCGATTTCGAGATTTTGATGATTAGTAAAAAACTTGGATATAAAATTAAAGAAGTCCCAATTGATTGGGTGGACAAAGGTGAGAGTTTGGTCGGAATTAGTGGTTATTTTTCAACATTTAAGGATTTATTTAAAGTTAAAATGAATATGTTGAAGGGCACTTATAAGTTAAAAAGGAAAGTTGCTGAACTTAGAAACAGAGAGGAACAGGAAATGGCTGAATTGAATTTAGCACAGAATCAAGAACAAGAAACAAAAAAGATTGATTAAATTGGGGTTAGGGAACTTTTAATTTTCAGATTCAGAAATCTTAAAGCTAAAAAATCTTCAAAAATAAAAACAAAATGAGTGGTGTAAAAAATAAAACAAATAAGAAGAAGCTTGTGGTAAAAAAAGAGAGTCCGAGGAAGCAAAAAGAAGGGCTTAAAGTCATTAATAAAACAGCAAAGCAAATATCTCAACTAAGACATAACTTAGTGACTGATGAATGGGTTGTTATTGCCACAGGCAGAAATAAGCGTCCAGATGATTTTTTCTCTGGAGAGGGATCTGAAAATGATAAAGATGAAGTTGAAAATTGTTTATTCTGTGATCCTATAGCCTCTGGTCAAGAAAAAGATATTCTTATTTACAAGACCAATGAAGATGATTGGACTTTAAGAGTTTTTCCTAATAAATTTCCAGCGCTAGCAAGACCTAAGGGTGGAAAAATTTCTCACGAAGAGGAAGGTCCTTATTTTATGATGGATGGTGTTGGTTATCATGAAGTCGTTGTGACAAGGGATCATTATAAACATATTGGAAAAATGGACCCTATTATGGTGGCCGAATTAATTGATGCTTATCAGACTAGATATCTTGATTTGATGAGTAAAAAATCAGTTAGATATATTGAAATTTTTCATAATCATGGCAAGAAGGCTGGAGCGTCAATTAAACATCCACATTCACAATTAATTGCGGTTCCTGTTATTTCACCATTTACTATCCAGGAATTAAATGGTGCTGAAAATTATTTTCGTGCAAATAAAAAATGTGTTTTTTGTACAATGCTTGAGTGGGAGATGGACTTTGGAAAGCGGTTAGTTTTTGAAAATGAACTTTTTGTTGTTTATTGTCCTTTTGTCTCAAGAATGGCTTTTGAGATGAAAGTAATTCCTAAAAAACATATGCCATATTTTGAAAGAATGAGTGACGAAGAAAAGATTGCGGCTGGTGAAGCCTTGCATGAAGCTATAAGAAAGTTAACGACAGTGATAGAAGGAGTTTCTTTTAATTTTTATATAGATACTGCTCCTTGTGACGGGAAGGATTACCAGCACTATCATTGGCATATTGAAATTTTGCCACGAACATCTACTTGGGCAGGATTTGAATTATCTAGTGGTACAGATATAACTGCAATTGAGCCAGAGATTGCGGCTGAGTATTTGCGCAAAGCATAATTTAAGAGAAGAATAATTGTGGAAATAAAAATAATTGAATAAAAATGTTGATAGAGGTAACAAAGGTAGTAGAATTGCTTAATGGAGTTCCTGATGAGATTTCTACAATGATAATAGCAATGACCCCAGTTTTTGAGTTAAGGGGTTCAATTCCTGTTGCGATTACTGTTTTCGGTATGAATCCGGCTTTAGCTTATTTTTGGTCTGTTTTTGGGAATATTATACCAATGGTTATTTTGGTTATGTTTTTGGAAAAAGTGACTTCTTTTCTAATAGAAAGGTTTGAATTTTGGAGAAAGTTTTTCGATTGGTTATTTGCTAGAACAAGAAAAAAAGTTCATAAGCAAATTGAAAAATATGGTGACTGGGGTTTGTTTTTTTTGGTAGCGATTCCCTTACCAGTAACCGGTGGTTGGACTGGGGCACTTGCAGCATTTTTATTTGGAATTAATAAAACAAAAGCAGTGTTTATTATCTCTTTAGGAATAATGATCGCAGGGATTATTGTTTTATTATTAACAATGGGAGTTATAAAATTGTAAAAAATGGGGTGTATCGTTTATTTTTAAATGTTTGAATTATTAAGAGATGATAAGTAATAGAAAAAAAATAACAGTTGCGAATTTTAAAATGAGTCTAAATATGACCTTTGAATTTAATAGTTGGATTGATAATTTTGAAAAAGCAACTGAAAATTTAGATCTCAAGAGGGGAGAAATAGTTTTGTGTCCTCCAATTGCTTTGCTTAGCCAATTTACTGGCAAAATAGATCATGAAGATGTTAGTTTTGGCGCACAAAATTGTTTTTGGGAGCAAAAAGGTGCTTTTACTGGTGAGGATAGCCCTGCAATGATAAAAAGTGTTGGTGGTAAATATGTTATTTTGGGTCATTCCGAAAGACGAAAATATTTTGGAGAAACCAATAATATGATTAATTTGAAAGTGAAAGCTGCTTTGAAGTCTGGATTAACACCAATTCTTTGTATGGGTGAAAGTGCTGAAGAAAAAGCAAATGATGAGACATTGGAAGTTATTAAAAAACAATTCAAAGAGTGTTTGATGGATATTTCTTCTGCAAAAATGGATAGCCTAATTCTTTGCTATGAGCCAGTTTGGGCGATTAGCGCAAATAATCCAGACCACCTACCAAATTCAAACGAAATTATGGAAGCAAGATTGTTAATCAAAAGACTTGTAATGAAAATGTACGGAGAAGCTGTTGCGAATAAGATAAGAATTTTATACGGAGGTAGTGTGAAGGGTGATAATGTAAAAGAAGTGTGTGTAAATTCGGGAATGGATGGTGCATTAATTGGTAGTGCTAGTCTATTGCCGTATGATTTAGTCAGAATTGCCAAAGTTATAGATAATCAAAATTAAATTAAGAAAAAATGAGAGGTAAAACGATTGAAATTCTTCGGGATGCCATGAGAGGAAATTATGCAGTTGGTGCTTTTAACACTTCAAATCTTGAATTAACGCAAGCAATAGTGCGTGCAGCAAAAGAAGAAGGGCCTTGTGTTGTTCAAGTTACAACAAGTGGCTTTAAGTATGCAAATTCAAATGTGATGGGAAAGTTAGTCTCAAGTGTTATTGAATGTGAATCTGAAAGTGCTAAAATTGGTTTTCATTTAGATCATGGAAAAAATTTTGATGATGTTGTTAGTGCAATTGAAGCTGGGGCCGATTCAGTTATGATTGATGCGTCAATAAAATCATTTGAAGATAACATCAAAGTAACAAAGCAGGTCGTTGATTATGCTCACAGACATGGAGTTACTGTTCAGGCCGAACTTGGCGCTGTTCCATATCTTGGAAGAGAGGATCAGGAAATTGATTGGGATTCCGTGATGACAAATCCAATACAAGCGAAGGAATTGGTTGAGAAAACTGAGATAGATGCTTTGGCAGTTGGTATTGGCAATGCCCATGGATTTTTTAAGGAGAGAGATATTCCTGATTGGGATCGTTTGGCTGAAATCCGTAGATTAATTCCCAATACACCACTGATTATGCATGGAGCTTCTGATTGGCAAGCTGAAAATGTGAAGAAAGCAATTGAGGGTGGAATTTGTTGTTTTAATGTGGATACGGATATAAGAGTGGCTTTTTTGACCACGATTTGTCAAGAAACTGTTTCTGGATGTGATGTGTCTGATCCTAGAAAACTATTGGGTTTGGCAAGAGATAAAGTTCAACTGGTTGTGCAAGAGAAAATAAAAATGTTCAAGGGAAAGTAGCGAAATTGTTTTTTAGGAGAACTTTTTTAGAGCCAAAAGTCAAAGTTAATTGCTTATACTTTGACTTCTTTGGTGAAAAAAGGTAGTATTAGGTAATGAAAAAGTAAGTTTTTTCATTTGAAAGTTAACTAGATAAAGTACGAGGAATAGTTGCAATCTAGAGAAATTATGGAAGATAAAAATGAATAATAGAAGTTATATTACGCTTATTAAAAATCTTTTTATAAAAAAATGCTCAATAAATGAGCGGTAATTTTTAGTTTTGCAGCGATTCATGTAAAAAATTATGGAAATCGTGATTGGTCTGGTGGCCCTTTTGGTGGGTTCTTCTGGTGGTTATTTTGCGAGGAAAGTGATTGCAAAAAATCAAGCTGGAACAGCTGAAGCAAAAGCTACTAGAATTCTTGAGGATGCTGAAATTAAAGTTAAGCAACAGTTAGTTGATGCGAAAAATAAAGCTGTTGAAGTTTTGGAGGAAGTTAAAAAAGAAGAAAAAGAAAGAAGGGAGAATTTACAGAATGCGGAAAATCGTTTGGAGGCTAAGGAACAAAAAATTGACAACAGAATTTCTCAACTTGAGAAAGAAAGAAATGTTTTGCAAAACAAAGCAAATGACATTAGAAAAGTTAGAGAAGAAGTTTTGCGTGTTAAAGAGCAACAAGTTGAGCGTCTTGAAAAGATTGCAGAAATGAAAAAGGAAGATGCAAAAAAAGTGTTAATTTCAATTGCAGAAAAAGACAGTAAAGATGAAATTCTTAAAAAAATCAGTTCTCTAGAAAGAGACAAGAAAGAAGAGGTGGAAAAGGAAGCAAAGAATATGATGGCGACCGCAATGCAGCGTTATGCGGGTTCACATGCCACAGACACAACAACAACAACAGTGTCAATTCCTTCTGATGAAATGAAAGGAAGGATTATTGGTAGAGAAGGTCGTAATATCAAGGCTCTTGAGCGGTTGACAGGCGCGGAAGTGATTGTGGATGATACACCAGAGGCTATTGTGATTTCTGGTTTTGATCCAATTCGTAGAGAAACTGCTAAAATTGCACTTGAGAGGCTTATTGAAGATGGAAGAATTCATCCATCAAAAATAGAAGAATCTGTTGAAAAAGCTCGGGAAGAGCTTAATAGGAGAATTAAGGAAGCTGGTGAAGCAGCCGTTTATGATGTTGGAATTCCAGGTCTTGATAATAAACTATCTCAATTATTGGGGCGTTTAAAATATAGAACTAGTTATGGGCAAAATGTTTTATTGCATTCTTTGGAAGTTGCTCATATATCAGGGATGTTGGCTTCAGAGCTGGGATTAGACTCAGCAATTGCAAAAAAAGCTGGATTGCTTCATGATATTGGAAAGTCAGTTGACCATGAGGTACAAGGGACACATGTGGAGATTGGTGTTAGTATTTTAGAGAAATTCAATCAGCCAAAAAAGATTATTGATGCAGTTAAGTCACACCATGAAGATTATCCATTTAGAGATAACTATGGATTCATTATTGCAGCAGCAGACGCCTTAAGTGCATCACGACCAGGAGCGAGAAAAGATACTCTGGAAAATTATCTAAAGAGATTAAGAGAATTAGAAGAGGTAGTGTTGTCTTTTGGAGAGGTTGATAAATGTTACGCTATTCAAGCAGGAAGAGAAATTCGTGTTTTTGTAAATCCTGATAAAATTGGAGATCTAGATTCGCTTAAACTGGCCAAAAAAATAGCACAAAAAATAGAAGAAGATTTAAATTATCCTGGAGAAATTAAGGTTAATGTTCTAAGAGAGACAAGGTCGGTTGAATATGCTAGATAAAAAAATATTTGATTTTTTTCTTACTATTGCCTAAACTAGGGGAAATGATGTAGAATGTCTAAAGATAACAAAAAAATGTTAAATTTAAATAAAAATAATTAATAACTAGAACGGAGGTGATACTATGAACAAAAGCGCAGTAGTAGATGCAGTCGCAGCAAAAACTGGACAAAGCAAAAAAGATACAGAAATGGTAATCGAAGCAGTTTTGGATGTAATTAAGGACTCACTTCAAAAAGAAGACGTAGTAGCTTTCACGGGATTCGGAACTTTCTCAGTTTCTCACAGAGCAGCAAGAGAAGGAATTAATCCTGCAACAAGAGAAAAAATTCAAATTCCTGCAGTTAAGGTACCAAAGTTTAAGGCTGGAAAAGGTCTTAAAGATTCAGTTAGGGGGTAATCTTCTTTATCCACTTTAAAACAAAACCGCCTTTTGGGCGGTTTTGTTTGTTTTGTAGTTGTGAATCGAGAGTTTATTTCTATTGGAAAATGAATTTTTTGTTAAGTTGCTGGTTTTTTTGCATTGTTTTTTAATGTTTTACATATCTATGTAATTGCAGTATAATAAAATTAAAAGATAAACTTTACAGCAAAAATAAAATGAAAATAAGAATCAAGAGAATTGAATTTTCAACCGAAAAACAGGTTGATTTTTTAGATGTAACAGAACAAATCGAGGAATTTATAGAACTTTCTGGGATTAAGGATGGCGTTGTTAATGTTTTCTCTCCGCACACAACAGCTTCTGTGATGATAAATCACAATGAAGAGATGTTGAAACAAGATTTGGTTCGTATATTATATAGATTGGTTCCGGTTGACGAAAGATATGCGCATGACATGTTTGAACTTACAAATAAAAGAACATCCGATGGTAGGAGTAATGGACATAGTCATTGTAAAGTGATGCTTTTAGGCTCTAGTGAATCAATTCCGATAGAGAAAGGAAGGATGTTACTCGGAGAACAACAGAGTGTTTTTTTTGTAGAACTGGATGGAGCTAGAACGAGAGATTTTTATGTGCAGATTATGGGGGTTTAGGTAGCTGGATAGTGGTAGAATTAAACATTTGACAATTTTTGGTTATTGTGTTATTATACGCCAAAGTATTGAATGGCATATTATTTTGTGCAAAAAAATGCTTTATTTAAAAGATAATTACTAATTTTGGGTTGTATGGGCAAAGAGGTGATGTCAAGTCTCGCACTGAATAAGATTACGAAAAAACTTTTAGACAATTTAAAAGAAAGACCTCGTGAGATTATTATTAAAAGATTTGGATTGGATGGAAAAGATCCAAAAGTTTTAGGTAAAATTGGTGATGAATTTAAAATTACCAGAGAAAGAGTGAGGCAGATTGAAGGCGATAGTTTTAAAAAGCTCCAAGCTGTTAAAAAAGATGATGATTTTAATGTTTTGGTAGGTATTGCTATTAAAACAATCGAAGAGAATGGTGGTTTTTGTGAAAAAAGAAAATTAAAAGAAACTTTAAAAGAGAATATAACTAAAAAAGAGCGAAATCAGGTTATGTTTATTTTAAATAGTTCAAAAAAATTGAGTTTTAAGAAGGGAAAGCTGAGCATGAGAGGTTTCTGGTTTCTGAGGGGTGACAAGATAGATAGGGAAGTTTTAAAGGCTCACAATGCAGTTGTTAGGTTCATTAAGGCAAACAAGGTCCCAAGTCTTTTTCAGGATATACTTTTGGAATTTAGAAATTCAGAATATGCAGATTTTTTTGCAGGAGAAACTGGTTCTAAGCGATTGAGGATGATTTTAGAGATGAGCAGGTTTGTAAATAAAAATATTCTTGAAGAGTGGGGGATGAAAAATTGGAAAATAATTTCTGAGCGAGGCGCAAGAGAGAAGGCTTTCTTGGTTCTTAAAAAACACGACACACCATTGCATTTTAGAAAAATAACAAAGCACATAAATACTTATTGGGTAAATAAAAAAGAGGCTCTTCCACAAACAGTTCATAATGAATTGATTAAGGATGATAGATTTGTTTTGGTAGGGAGAGGTATCTATGGTTTGAATAACTGGGGATTTCCAGAAGGAACTGTTAAAGAAGTAATCTTTTCTTTTCTGAATAAACAAGAAAAACCATTAGACAGAGAATTGATAATAGAGTATGTGCTTTCAAAAAAACAAGTCAAAGAAACTACTGTTAAAGTTACTTTGGCTGATAGAAATATTTTTCATAAAACTAATGATGGAAAATTTACTTTAAAGAAACAAATCGTTTAAGGTTAGAAAGGCAATGTCTCTTGAAGTTTATGCATTGGAAATAAAAACAAATGCTATTTAAAAATATAAATTCGAAAAATAGATCAACAATAATTCTAGGCGGCATAGTTATTCTGCTTTTGTTTTTGGTGATTGTGATGATGATTGCTAATGGTGATATTGTTTTTTTTATAATCCTGAAAGATCTGTTTAAAAATATTTGGTGGGTTGTCTTGCCAGTACCAATTTGGAAACTCTTTCTTTTAGTTTGGGAGGAGTATATTGATTTAATGTGGGCCATGGGGACTAAAAATATTGTTTTGGAAATTATCCCACCCGCTGATACTGAAAAAGGTCCAAAAATAATGGAACAGGTATTTCATGGGCTACATACATATTCAGGAATTAATAAATTTGAGAAATATTGTGGTTGGAGAACTAATCAAGATAAATTTTCTTTCGAAATTGCCTCTCACTCTGGAAGTGTTCATTTTTACATAAGATGTCCTGCTATGGCTAGGAATAATGTTGAGGCACAGATATATGCTCAATATCCTGATACAGAGGTCTTTGAAGTGGATGATTATGTTTGGACACACACCCCAAAAAATCTTCCTAATGCAGAATGGGATGTTTGGGGCACAACATTACAGTTGGTCAAGGAGGATCAACTGCCCATTAGAACACACAAACAGTTTAAAGAAGAGATATCGGGACTTATGATTGATCCATTATCATCTCTTACTGAAGTTATGAGTGCTCTTGGGAAAAATCAAAATGTTTGGTTGCAATTAGTATTTACTCCAATTTCAGAGAGTCAGTGGCATCCTCAAAGTGTTGAATATATAAACAAGATGATTGGAAAAGGCGATGGTGCGAAGCCCAAAAAGAGTATTTTTGGGTATCTTGGAGAACTTTTTGTTTTACCCGGAAATGTTCTTCGCGGAATGTTTGTTTCTGAGGCCGAATTAGTGTCACCAGAGGGGAGTTCAGCAGAAGAAATTGTAAAAGAGGATTTTAATATCAATAGGTTGTCTCCAGATGAGCAGGAAAAAGTGAAAGCTGTTTATGAGAACATCGCAAAAATTGCCTTTAAAACAACATTGCGCTTTGTGTATATTGGAAGAAGGGAGAATTTTAATAAGGCACTTGGAGTTGCTGGTGTTATGGGCGCTATAAAACAATTTGGAGACACAAATCTTAATTCATTTATGCCAGATCCAAGATCTAAGACTTTTGCACTGTATCATTTCATAGGATCTAGGTTAACTTTTAGACAAAGAAGGATTGTTCAGAATTTTAGAGATAGAAGTTTTTCGCATGGTGGCTTTGTTTTTAATATTGAAGAGCTGGCAACAGTATTTCATTTCCCTGACATTTCCGTTCAATCTCCTAATGTTTCAAGGATTCATGCCAAGAAGGGTAGTGCCCCAGCTAATCTCCCGATAGAATTTGAAGAATCATTGCAATAACAAGATGAATGTATTATAATTGCACAATGTATTTTTTTAGAAAAGTCAAGAAAATCAAGCAAAAAACAAGATGAATAAATTTGAAAACCAAGAAATAAACTTTTTCGCAAAGACTAATTACAGAAATAAACAAAGTGCTTTTGGAATCAAGACTGATGACAGGCGAAGGCATATGTATGTTATTGGTAAAACAGGAATGGGAAAAACAACCATGATACAAAACATGGCCATTCAGGATATTAGAAATGGTAAGGGTATGGCTGTTATTGATCCTCATGGTGAGTTTGCTGAAGAGTGTTTGAAGGCAGTTCCAGCTCATCGAATCAATGATGTGATTTATTTTAATCCTTCGGATTTAAAACATCCAGTTGCTCTGAATGTACTTGAATGTCAAGATCAGGAATTTAGACACTTAATTGCATCTGGGCTTGTTGGTGTTTTTAAGAAAATTTGGGCTGATTCTTGGGGTCCAAGATTGGAATATATCTTAAGAAATGCAATTTTGGCGCTTTTAGAGGATCCAGACTCAACACTTTTGGGTGTAACAAGGATTTTAATTGACAAAGAGTATCGAGCAAGAGTTATGGAGCATGTAACTGATCCTTTGGTTAGGGCTTTTTGGGAGGATGAATTTTCAAAATATAATGACAGAATGTTAACTGAAGCAATTTCTCCGATCCAAAATAAGGTAGGGCAATTTCTTTCAACAACACTTATCCGAAATATAGTTGGTCAAACAAAATCAGCTTTTGATGTTCGAGAGGCGATGGATAGTGAGAAAATTTTAATTATGAATCTTTCAAAGGGTAGAATTGGAGAGGATAACAGTGCACTTTTAGGGGCTATGATGATCACAAAAATTCAACTTGCGGCTATGTCTAGAGTGGACATTCCAGAGAGTGAAAGAAAGGATTTCTATCTCTATGTGGATGAGTTTCAAAACTTTGCGACAGAATCTTTTGCGGGCATTCTATCGGAAGCTCGAAAATATCGTTTAAATCTTATTTTAGCACATCAATATATTGCACAATTAGAGGAAACTGTTAGAGATGCTGTATTCGGAAATGTTGGAACAATTGCTTCATTTAGAATTGGTGCAATGGATTCTGAGACTTTGGAGAAGGAATTTGAGCCAATTTTTATGGCTAATGATTTAGTTAATTTGAATAAATACACCATGTATTTAAAGTTGATGATTAATGGAGTTGCAACAGATCCTTTCTCTGCTGCCTCTTTAGAGCCGATTGAAATGGAAGTGACTTCAAAAAATTTAGATAAAATCATTCAAGCTTCCAGGGAGAGGTATTCTTCGGAAAGAGATGTTGTTGAAGATAAGATTATGAAATGGAGTGGTATGGTGAAGCCAGAAGTTAAGAGTAGAATTTCTGCCTTGGCCCAAGGAAAAGAAATGAATTCGCAAAGAGAACAAAAAAATTCATCAAATACAAGTCAAGGAATGAACAGCGCTGCAAATATTCATAAAAAAGAAATTAGGTCTGAGATAAAAAGTGATGAGAATGTCTCGGAGACAGCGAATGATGATAGGGAGATGTTTTCAACAAAATGTTGGGGATGTGGTGTTGATACTAAGATTCCTTTTAAGCCTGATGGCAAGAGGCCTATATTTTGTAAGGATTGTTTGAAAAATTATCGCAGAGAACAATCTAAATTACAGTTGCAATCAAAAGATGGTAAAGATGTTTCTTTGCCAGTAAAACCAGTTTTGGAAAAGACAGAGGTTCAAAGAGGGGAAGAAGTTGAAAAAAAGAATCAATCTTCAAGAACCGAAAAACCTTTTGCTAAAGCCTTTGAACAATTAGTAAAAGAAGAAAAAACATTAAATAATGTGGGTGGAGAAGAACCAGAAAAGAAACAAATTGATACAAGAGGTTTAAGAGATATGATAACAAGCGCATTGAAAGATAAAAAATAGAAACACCCTTAAATACTTATTAGGGCTGGACAAAATGTAAAAGGTATGCTATACAAGATGAAACGGCTGTTTTTATTGAAAGATAAGATTCTAAAGAGATAATTTGGTTTTATGTTGAATAAGGAATTAGAAAAATTAGGTCTTTCTGAAAAAGAAGCAAGCGTTTATTTGGCTGCTATACAAACTGGTCCATCATCTGTACAAAAAATTTCTCAGAAATCAAAGGTAAATAGAGCAACAACCTATGTAATCATCGAAAGTTTGATGGAAATGGGATTGATGTCAACTTATGATGAAGGAAAAAAAACATTTTATGTAGCAGAAAAGCCATATCAATTAATTGAACATTTTTCTCAAAAAGAGGAAGAAATTCATAAGAAAATTGAGAAATTAAAGAAAATTGTTCCTGAATTGAATTTGCTATATAATGATTTTAGTGATAAACCTAAGATTAGATATTTTGAAGGAACGGAAGGACTGAAGGCTGTTTATGATAACTATGTAAACAATCTAGAGGAAGGTGAAGAAGTATATACATTTCTCCCGTATGATGAATTCAGGAACTCAGCTTTGCAAAGTAAATGGAAGGGTGTTAGGGAGCGAAGGATGGCAAAGAAGATTAATGCTAAAGTTATTTATACATCTAGAGAGGGAAGGAAAATTGACTATGAGATTGCTGGAAAAAGAAGGATGCAAGAACATTTATTCGTTCCTTTTGAGAAATATCCCTTTAGAGGAGGCATGAATATATATGGAAATAGGATATTTATGATAGATTATTTAGGAAAGTTGGGTGGTGTAGTAATTGAAAATAAAACATTGGCAGAAATGTTTAAAAATATTTTTAGAATTATTTGGGATAAAAGATAAGATTTAAAATAGTTTTATTGTCTATCTAAATTAATATTTGTATTTTTTTGATGAATTTTAATTTGGCTAGGTAAAACTCTAAAAGAGATTAAAGGAGGAGCTATGGACCTGTGAAAGAGCTTCAAGCAGAAAAGATGTCAGAGGAGGAAAAAATGAGCCAATCACGGCTCCCTAAAACCTATCCGAAGCGGTAAGTTCGTGTATAACACAAACTTACCGCTAATTTTTTTATAAATTAGTTTGATTTGTTATAATATGAAAGATGTTTGATGAATTTGTAATAAATAAATGATTCAATTGCGTAAGAAAATTTTAGTTGCACTGAGCGGTGGCGTTGATTCAGCTGTTGCTGTTTTAGAGTTGCAAAAACAAGGATTTGAAGTGATCGGTGTTTATTTTTTAATGCTTGCAGGTAAAAACGCAGAACTAGCTGATGCGAGAGATATTGCAAAACAATTGGGAATTGAATTAAAGGAGGAGGATATTTCACGGGATTTTGAAAATAAAATTCTGAATAATTTTATTTGGGAGTATCAAGCAGGAAGAACTCCAAATCCTTGCATACTTTGCAATAAAGAAATTAAGTTTAAACATTTATTGCGAGTTGCTGATGAGCTGGGAATTAAACTTGTTGCTACAGGACATTATGCTCGTATTAAAAAGGAAAAAGGAGTTTTGTGTATTTCAAAAGCTAAGGATAAAAAGAAGGATCAATCATATTTTCTTTATAGATTAGATGAGACTGAAATTTCCAGAATAATATTCCCACTTGGTACAATTGAAAAAATAAAAGTAAAGGAAATAGCAAAAAAAGCAGGGTTAAAAATTCCGAACAGTGAATCGCAAGATGTTTGTTTTATGAAAAATGAAAATAAGTTAAAAGATTTTTTAACTTTGAAGGTTGAGAGCAATAAAGGGGATATTATTTCTGAAGAAGGTAAATGTATAGGATTTCACGATGGTGCGATTTTTTGTACAATAGGCCAAAGAAGAGGTTTGAATATTAACGGAGGTCCATTTTATGTAACTGATAAGGACATTTCATTAAACAGAATAGTGGTTACAAAAAACAGAGATTCTGAAAAGTTATTTCCCAGAAAAATTGTTTTTAAGGATACGAATTGGATAGGTGGTCTTCCGAAAGAAAATACTGATTATTCAATAAAAACAAGATATCAAACAAAAGAATCAAAGGCGAAGATAATAGAATTAAAAAAAGGATTTTTCGAGGCGCAACTAGAGGATCCTCAGTGGGCGGTAGCCCCGGGACAATCATTGGTAATTTTTGAAAAGGATTTGGTTAAAGGTGGTGGAGTAATTTTTTCTACGCACTAGGGTTGGTTAATTGTTTGTTTTTGTTATAATTAAAAAATAAATTAATTCTAAAATAAAAAAAAATGGAAAGTTTAGATTTATTGCAGTCAGAAAAGAGATCTTTAAATAATAATATCAATTCTGTTAGGTCTGAGATTGCTGGTTTGGAGTCTGAGAGTAGAAGGATAGAAAGAGAATTTCCTAATTTTGAAATTGAGCAGCGTCGTTTGAAAAAAACTATTGCTAGGGCAAGGATTGACTTAGAGGCTCTCGAGGCAAATAGAGTAAAGGAAGAGGATAAAATTAGGATGTTGCATGAAGAGAAAGGTTCTTTGGATAAGAAATTGGATAGACTTTTTGCTGAATTGAGAGATGTAGAGGCAAGGGAGCAGAGGGCTCAGCGAGAAGAGAGAAGAGAACGGCAATATTAATAAAAAAGATATCTAATAAAAAAATACCAATAATCATTGGTATTTTTTTATTAGGTAATATTATCTAAATTTTTTGATAAATTAGTTTTTGAGAAATTTATTAATAAAAGCTATTGCAATAAATCCACCAGCCAAAGCTGTTATTAGTTGTGGCCATTGCATCATTTGCAATAGGGTTGTTGGGATTTTTTCCGCAAAAAAAAGAGATGTTATTCCGGCTAGGAATAAAAACTTCAAAGAACTCGCTATAAAAACACCAAAGAAAAGTTGTCTTTTAAGGGCTGTAAAAATTCCTATTAACAGAATGTTTGAGACTATAATAAAAGGAATTATCATTGCTTGTGGTGGAAGCAGTAATCCTCGCATAAGCGCTATTGAAGATGGTAGGATTGCTATAAATGCTGCGTTTATAATTCCTAGTTTCCATGCGGCAATAAATAGAACTGCATTTACAATTGTTCCAGTTATCCATTGGTTATGAGGTGTGTGCGCCAGAACAGCAGGAACTATAACAGCAGAAATCATTAGACTGGTAGTCCAGAGTAAGTCTTTTTTTGAAAGGGATATTATCCTTCCCGTTTCTATTTTAGTAGTTTGCATTTTATTTTTTTAATTTGTTAAAGTATTTGTTTTTGCTACAACGCCATATATTTCATCCAGTTCTGTATTGAAAATTGAAATTTCCTTTGCTGTTCCTTCCACGACAATGGTAATAATTGCTTTGCAATGTTCTACGCAATAACGCTGAACATTGACACCCAATCTGGCTATGATTAGATGTCCATTATCTGTTAAGACTTTATTAACAAGAGGAGCTTGATCTTCCCTATCCTTTAATAGAATTGAGATGGTGGCAAGATGTTTTTTGGGTTGTTTATTTTGATCCATTTGATAAATTATTTAACGGTTAAGCTTGTTTGAATTGTAGCATAAAATATCCTTTTATTGTATAATATTTTTATAGTGGTAAAAGTTGTATAAAAATAAAAAATGACAATCCAAAACATTTTAATGCAATATGAAGTTAGACCTGAGAATCTTTTAAGGGTTATTAAGGATGTTCAAAAAAATTTTGGCATAGTTGATGCGCAGGCTATTGATCAAATTGCTAAATATTTTAAAATGAAACCAGCAGCTGTTTTCAGTGCAGCAAGTTTTTATGATCAGATAAATACTGCGGAAAAATTTAGTATTGTTGTGAAAATTTGCGATGGAGCGAATTGTTGTACAAAAAATTCAGATAAGATTATTCGAGAAATTGAGAGATTTTTTGGACAGAAAGTTGACGACAACTTTAATCATAAAATTAAAATTGAAAGAGTGAGTTGTTTCGGTTTTTGTTCACAAGGCCCCATCATGGTTGTAAATGATGTAATGTATGAGAAGGTTACGCCAGAGATGGTAGATGACATTTTGAGGGGTTATACGGAATTTGAATAGAAATGGAATAGGTTAGTTTATATTTCAAGCAAAAATAAAAACAAATGGAAGAGGATCAAAAAGTTTTAACTAGAAATTGGGGGAAGATTGACCCAAAGGAAATAACCAGTTATCGTAAAATTGGTGGTTATCAAATTTTGCAAAAAGTTTTACAAATGAAGCCACAGGCTGTTGTCAATGAAGTTGTAAATTCTGGATTGAAAGGGCGAGGAGGTGGAGGATTTCCTACTGGAAAAAAATGGGAAATTGTTACTGCCTCTGATGAGAAAGAGAAATACTTTATTTGTAATTTAGATGAGTCTGAGCCAGGAACTTATAAAGATAGATTAATTGCAGAAAATGACCCTCACCAACTTATCGAAGGTATTATTATTGGTGCGTATGCAGTTGGTGCTAGCAAGGCTTATGTTTATGCAAATGGAAATTTTCATCTAGCTCATTTTTTATTGGAGAGAGCAATTTCTCAAGCATATGAAAACAATTTTTTGGGAGAAAATATAATGGGAAGTGATTTTAGTTTGGAATTAGAATTATTTGTTGGTGCGGGGGCTTATATTTGCGGAGAAGAGACTGCTCTTATTAATTCACTTGAGGGTAAAAGAGGGGAACCAAGGAAAAGACCACCATATACGAGTGAAAAAGGCTTATTTAATAAACCAACAGTTGTTAATAACACAGAGACTCTATCTAGTATTCCCTGGATAATGGAGTATGGTGGGACTAGATATTCACAAATTGGTGGCAATGGAGAAGTTGGAACAAAAATATTTTGTGTAGATGGGATTGTTAAAAATCCTGGTGCATATGAGGCGCCTATGGGGTCAAGTATAAACGATATAGTATATAAATATGCTGGAGGTATTGTAGATGGTGACGAGCCTTGGTTTGCTCAAGTAGGTGGTTCTGCAGGGGTTCTGATTCCTTTTGGATCTTTTGGAGCAGTCCCTGCATACCCTCGAAGTTCTTATGTTCCAATGGGCTCTGGTGCTATTTTAGTTATAAGTAAAAACCAAGACATCAAAAGACTTATGCTTAGTTGGATAAATTTTTTTCACAGAGAATCTTGTGGCCAATGCGTTCCTTGTAGAGAGGGAACATTTAGATTGAAAAGTATTATAGAGCGATTGAATGAAGGAACTTTTTCAGAAAATGATAGGGAGGATTTTAAAAATTTGGTGTGGACTCTTGATAACACGACATTATGTGCTTTGGGCAAATTTTCCGTCATCGCATTAAAAGATGTTCTTCGTTATGGGTTTTGTGATGAATTGAAATAGAAATAATTTATAAAATTGAAGATGTGCAAATTAAAATAAACGATAAAATTTACGATTGCCAAGAAGGCGAAACCGTTTTAGCAGTTTGTCAAAGGAATGGCATTAGAATTCCAACGCTTTGTAATCATGATGATTTATTATCCTCGGGTGGAGTTTGTCGTCTGTGTTTAGTTAAGGTTAAAGACCATAGTCAGTTAACAACTTCTTGTCAACTGACTGTTGCTGATGGACTAGAAATAGTTACAGAGGATGACGATATAGAAAAGGCAAGGAAAATAAATCTTGAATTGCTTTGGGCTGATCATGCGGGAAAATGTGCGCATTGTTTAAAAAATGGAAATTGTGAATTACAAAATTTAGCAAAAGAATATAAGCTTGATGTTTTTGATTTTGTTCCAGAAATCAAAAAGTTTGATGAAGAACAAAAATTAAGAGCCCTAAAGGAAAGTTTAAAAGGTAGAATAGTGGATAATGGAAATCCTTCAATAGCAAGGGATAATCAATATTGTATTGAATGTGGAAGGTGTATTAGGGTTTGTACACAAATTCAAACAATAGGAGAATATTCAATGAGTGGTCGTTCAATTCAAACAAGCGTTGGAACTGCATGTAATGTGCCCATGGACTGTATTTTGTGCGGACAATGTGCAAATGTTTGTCCAACTGCGGCAATAACAGAAAAGGATGAGGTTTTGAAACTAGAAGAGCTTATGGAAGATAAGTCAAAAATTAAAATTTTTCAAGTAGCTCCTTCTGTGCGTTTTACTCTTGGTGAAGAATTTGGGTTGGAGCCAGGAAATTTTGTTGAGGAAAAAATTCCAACAGCTTTAAGGAAAATTGGTGCTGATTTAGTTTTCGATACAACATTTTCAGCGGACTTAACAATTATTGAAGAAGCTCATGAGCTTATTGAGAGAATCACAAAATTTCTTAAAGGGGATAAGGATGTTAAATTTCCTATGTTTACAAGTTGTTGTCCTTCTTGGGTTTTATATTTAGAAAAATATTGGCCAGAATACAAAGAACATCTTTCTACTGCAAAATCTCCACAACAGATGTTGGGAGCAATGATAAAAACATATCATTCTCAAAAACAGAAAATTAGTGAAAAAAATATTGCTAGTATTTCTATAATGCCTTGTACATCAAAGAAGTTTGAGGCTGGTCGCAAAGAAATGGGAAGAAACGGTTTGCGGGATGTTGATTTGGTTATAACCACAAGAGAGTTGGCAAGATTTTTGAAAAAAAAGAAAATTGATTTTTTGAAACTAGAGGATCAAAACTTCGATCAAGCTCTTGGCACATATTCTGGTGCTGGTATAATTTTTGGTTCAACTGGTGGTGTTATGGAGGCCGCACTGCGAACTGCTTATGAAACATTAACCCGTGAGGAGTTGCCTTCGTTAGATTTTAAAGCTATAAGAGGGGAGGCGGGGATTAAAACTGCTGAAATTGTAATTCCCAAAGGAAAATGTAATGTTGAAGAATTGAGAATAAAAGTTGCAGTTGCTCATGAAATTAGAAACGCCAAGAAAATTTTGGAAATGATGCGAAAAGGTGAGTGTGAGTTTCATTTTGTTGAAATAATGGCATGTCCTAGTGGTTGTCTCGGAGGAGGAGGACAGCCAATCCCGACTAATGCAGAGATTAGAAGGGAGCGAAGAGAGGTAATTTATCGAAAAGATTCTAAATTGCCAATTCGAAAATCGCACAAAAATCCAGCAGTGAAAAAATTATATGAGGAATTTTTAAAAGAGCCAGGAGGAGAAAAATCAGAGGAATTATTACACACAAAATATTTTAACAGAAAAAAGTGAGTCTAAGTTTACAATTTAATTTAAACGCTTAAATTTAGCATGTAAGCACGGTCAAGGTTTTAAATTTTTTGATTTTATGGTCATCATCCCTAGTTTTATTTTCCAGGGATGTATTATTGTGTGGTATTTTTATAAATATATTATGCTTGACTCAAGGATGTTTTTGAGGAAGTGCAACGCAGAAGCAATTTTCAATGAATATATTGAAACCAAGCTTTATGAGGAAAAATGACATTGAGCATCATTCTTTAAGAGGAACTGAAAAAAGTAATTTACATCCTAGTTCTTGTTTTGAGTTGACTCTAAATAAGGGTGATATAAAATTGAAAATGTTTCATATAGAAAAAGAAAGTGAGGATGACTGGAATGGGGTTATTGATTTTAGATGTAATAAAATTTAGCAATGTTTTTGAGCGGAATAGTAAAAAATATTCTTTTTAAAGAACGGAATACAAAGAAAAAGGAGTCTGTTGTAATAAAAATAATTTTACTTATAACTTTTTTTGTATTTTTGAGTTTTGGGTTTTATCATTTGACTAAGTTTGTCACGGCAGATGAACATTATTGGATTTATGAACGAGTTCCACAATATTGGAAGGCCATTAAAGAGCACAATCTCAAAAAGACTCTTATTAATGATAAGCCTGGTGTTACAGTAGCTTTGATTTCTGGAATTGGATTGTTTTTCGAAAAAAATCCAGAAACTCACCAGGTGGAAATTGATGCAAATTTAACAAAATATGATATAGACCGATCTCCGAATATATATTTTGCATATCGATTTCCAGTTTTGCTCTTTAGTGGCTTTTTCTTATTTCTCATTTTTTGGATTATTAGTAAAAACACCAATCAATGGATAGCTCTTTGGAGTATTATTTTTATGGCTCTTTCGCCAGTGCTTTTAGGTATTTCTCAAATTATTAATCCAGATTCAATGTTGTGGCTTTTTTCTATCGCCGCAGTTTTTTTTTATTGTGTTTTCTTGAAGAAACAAAAATTGTGGTATGCATTTTTTGCAGCTATTTTTACTGGGTTAGCAATTTTGTCGAAGTATACAGCGAATATCTTATTTCCCTTCTATATATTCCTATCAATCTTGTATTATATTATAGAATTTAAAGATATTTCTAGAATTGTCGCTGGTAAATATTTTAAGATTAATATTTTAGGGTTTCTTGCAGTTGTGGCGGGAGCCATTTTCACAATCATATTTTTCCTCCCAGCAATTTTTGTGAAACCTGTTTATCTTTATCGCTTAACTATTGGTTTTTCTGATACAAAAATTTTGTGGTTTTTAGTTCTAGCATCTTTACTCTTTCTTGTCTTTGATACATTTGTTTTGAAAAATTTGTTATTAATTGAGATTAAGAAATTTTTTACAAAGTATTATATTTTCTTTAAATTGCCAACAATATTAATACTGGCATTGATTTTAGTTTTGATAATAGGTAGAAACTTTTTTTTGAATTGGCAGTTATTTGAAGTTATACCTTTTGATATTAAAAATTTAAGCTCTATTGAAAAACTTAATTACTTTCCAAATTTTTTAGAAAAAATGCTATTAGAGCTTAATACTTTTGTTTTTTCTGTTACCCCAATAGTTCTATTCTTGTCGTTGTATATTTGGATTAAATGTGTGATTAAAAAGTCAGTTAGATTTGAGTTTTATATTATTTCCTTTGCTTTTTTATTCTTGTATATGCGGTCGCATCTATTAAGGCAGGTGTTTTAAATACTATAAGGTATAATATAATTTTATACCCAATGGTTAGTTTTTTGGCGGCGATTGGACTTTATGATTTAATTAGTGTTTTTTCTAAAAAATTTGCAGTGCGAGTTCTAGTATCTATTTTTTTAATTGCAGTTTCTATGGTTAGTCTTTTCTTGGCAAAGCCTTATTATTTTAATTATACAAATTTTCTTCTTCCCAGAGATAAAATTATCGTTGGAGCTTGGGGATATGGAGGATATGAGGCCGCAGAATATTTAAATAAGTTTGACGATGCAGACAAAATAACTGTTTGGACTGACTATTATGGTGTTTGTGAGTTTTTTAAAGGAAAGTGCATAACGGATCAAAAAATTGATTTGGAAAAATATCAGATTGATTACTATGTTATAACAAGAAGGGGGGGCATTCGTTATAATATGGGTTCCGATATTAATCAGAATTCAGTGAAAGCTGGAAAATACTATACGAAAGAAGATCCAATATGGCAATTAAACATAAACAATAGACCGCAAAATTATATAAAGATTTTTGAGGCAGAAAAATAATTGTTTAAAATAAAAATATCAATTTTAGTTTGTATTTTATTTTTAAAAACCGATTTTATAAAGATTAGAATTATTCAAATGTTTTAAGGTTGATAGCGTTATTTTTATCAAGATAGTCTTCTATTATTTGCAATGATCGCACTTCTTCATCACTCAAAGATTTTAAATCTCGAGGACCTTCCTTGAGAAAAGCATCTCTTTTGCCCTTTATCCAAAGATATGGAGTTGTTTGTCCGGGGTATTTTCCCTCAGCTTCTTCTATCAACTTTTGTAAGATTTTTAAGTCAGAGAAAGGACCTTTGTAAGACCTTTTGCTTTTCAATGCTTGTTCGAAATCAGCCAAATGAAGAATTGTTGATATGTCATTGCTTGTATCTAGGTGCTTTGGTGAAGGCAAGACAGTGTCATTGCCATTACCATTGTGATGGTGTTGCCCAACTAATTTTTCAGTACTGGAGAGTCCTTTTTGAGCATGTATTGTCCCTGAATATTTTTCATGCTCGTTCATTATTTCCATAAAAGGCTCTTTTCCAGAAAAACCCAAAGTTTCCAATTGTTTTTTTTCATCAGAAGAGATTCCTTTTTCAACCGGCACAAAATCTTTGGCACGCAAATTTTTTGCTTCTAAAATTTCTATAATTTGAGTATCCGTGTAATTGTCAAAATCTTCCACCCCAAGTTTCTTTTTTGTAATATCGTCAAGTTCTCCATTCCGTATCATCCCCAACAATAGGTCATTCCAATCATTCTTTTTAAGTGTATTGTTTATTAGGAATTCGGGTAGACAGATTTTTCCAATGTCATGGGTTATTGCAGCAAAGTAGATGTCTTCCATTTCATGATCTTCTTTTTCCATAATTTTGGCTAAAAAAAGATTATCAGTCATTACATTTTTAACTCTCTCTTTTAATAATCGATATGTTTCTACGCAATGATTTGCGGTTTCTTCGTCATATAAATAAAGGACTGTTAGCATTTCCCAAACCAAGGCCTCTTTTGTGGGAAAATCCTCTTTGTTGATGCGAGAGTTAAATTTTTCATGTACTCTAATAAGTTGATTTTCCCAAAGATCTTTGTGTTTTAATTGTTCGATAATGATTTCATAGTCTTTAGTTTTTTTTGCAATTTCAATAGCTTTTTCATTGTCTGTATCTGGAATTTCTTTGGAAGATATTTCTTCCCCTGTTTCTTTTTGGGTTAAATCTTGCTCATCTTCTTTTTTTCTTTCTGGTTTTAACCAAGCATTTTCAAAAATATTTTTCATATATTTTAAATTATAATAATTCTCTGGAGCCAGAATTGATTGATGGCTTTAAATCTGCTAGAATGACAGATGAAAAAGTTAAAAAATCTCTTTATACATTATATATGAAAATTAGTAGGGAAATCAAGGAGAGAGTTGAGAAATTAAAAATAACAATTGATGAATATCGCTATAAATACCATGTATTAGATGATCCAACCATTACTGATGAGATTTATGATTCATTGATGGAGGAGTTAAATATTTTTGAAAATAAGTATCCAGAAATTAAAACTGCTGATTCTCCCACACAAAGAGTTGGAGGAGAGGTGTTGGAAAAATTTGCAAAAGTTAAGCACAAGGAAAGACAATGGTCTTTAAATGACGCTTTTTCTTTTGAAGAAGTTTGTGAATGGGAAGATAGAATATACAAACTTTTACGAAAAGAAAAAGATAAAGAGCAATTAAAATATGTAACAGAAATTAAGATTGATGGTCTTAAAATCATTCTTGATTATGAGGATGGAGTTTTTGTGCGTGGTGCGACTCGAGGAGATGGTATTATTGGTGAAGATGCAACTGAGAATATTAAAACAATCAGTAGTGTGCCGTTGAGACTTTCAAGGCCGGTAACAATGACGGTCGTTGGAGAATGTTGGCTTTCCGAGGCTGAACTTGAAAGGATAAACAGTGAACGCAAGTTGAAAGGAGAACCTCAATTTGCAAATTCACGCAATGCAGCTGCTGGCTCGATTCGGCAATTGGATTCTCGTATAGCAGCAAAGAGAAAATTAGATTCCTATATCTACAGTATAGATTCTTTGGACGAGGCTAGTGGTATTGAATTGCCAAAAACTCAAATCGAAGTATTAGAGCTTTTGAGGGAATTGGGATTTAAAGTTAATCCTAATTTTAAGTTTTTTGAAAATATTCTTGAGATTCAAAAGGAATATGAAATTTGGGCAAAGAAAAGAAATAAGCAAAAATATGGTATTGATGGTTTAGTGATTAAGGTTAATCAAAAAGAACTTCAAAGCAAGCTTGGTTATACTGGAAAATCACCAAGATATGCGATTGCCTGGAAGTTTCCAACAGAAAAAACTACAACAGTTATTGAAGATATTATTATTCAAGTTGGAAGAACGGGTGCTTTGACACCAGTTGCTAATTTGCGACCAGTTCGTATAGCGGGGAGCACAGTTTCTCGTGCAACATTACATAACGAAGATGAAATTATTAAGAAAGATATTCGAATCGGCGATACGGTTGTGATTCATAAAGCCGGTGATATTATTCCTGAAGTTATGGAAGTGATAAAAAAGATGCGAAGCGGAAAAGAAAAGAAATTTAATATGCCGGTAAGATGCCCTGTTTGTGGTGGAGAAATTACGAAAGAAGAAGTTTTAGATAAGAAAAAATCTACCAGTGCTGCCCATTATTGTAAAAATCCTAATTGTTTTGCTGTCGAAAAAGAGGGGGTAATTCATTTTGTTTCAAGGAAAGGGTTTGGGATTGATGGTCTTGGGGAAAAGATTGTAGAACAATTAATTTCCCAGGGTTTGATTCGTGATGCCGCGGATCTTTTCACTTTAACAGTGGGGGATTTAGAGTCATTGGAAAGATTCGCTGAAAAATCAGCGCAGAATTTGGTTGAGGCTATTGATGTAAGTAAAGTGATTGCGCTTGAAAAATTTCTTTATGCTCTAGGAATAAGGCATTTTGGAGAGGAGGGTGCTATTTTAGTGAAAAAATATGCGCTAGATAGAGGTTTTAAATTTTCTATTTTTAGTTTTGGTATGGAGAAAATCAAAACTCCAAAAGATTTAATAAAATATTTTTCCCTTCTTAAGATGGATGATTTAATGCAAATGAATGGAGTCGGAGAAAAAATGGCACAAAGTTTGATTTCTTGGTTTTCTTGGGAAAAAAACAAAGATTTTCTTTGTAGACTTTCTGATTCAAAGGTTGTATTCATACAAGATGAAAAAAAGATTAATATCGAAAACTCTTTCCTCGCTGGGAAGTCGGTAATACTAACAGGATCATTAGAAAAGTTGACAAGAGAGGAAGCAAAGGATTTAATAAGAATAATGGATGGTAAGATTGTTTCCTCTGTTAGTAAAAAGACGGATTTTCTTATTGTAGGGAAGGATCCAGGTAGTAAGCTTGAAAAAGCTGAAAAATTTGGTGTGGAAATTCTAACAGAAAAGGAGTTTCTAACAAAAATTGGTAGAAGTTAAATAACTTTAAGATAATGATATGAATGATGGAAAATTAATTTCAAAAACTGATGTACAGCATGTTGCTGACCTTGCAAGATTAGCACTTTCAGAAAGTGAGAAAAATCAATTTACGGAAGAGTTAAACGCTATTTTGGGCTATGTAAAAGAAATCGAGGAGGTAGTAATTGATAATTATGAGCGTTTTGATCACTATAATCTGAAGGGAAATCAATTCAGGAAAGATGAATTAAACGAAATTAGTGATGAAAGGAAGGATGCTATTAGAAATTTATTTCCTAATAGAGAAGGGGATAGCTTGAAAGTGAAAGAGACTTTGGGTAGTGGGAATTGATAATCTACTGATAAACTATTATTTCAAATTTTAAAAAAAGATTGATGATAAAAGAACTTCATGAAAAAATTCAAAGCGGAGAATTGTCTTCTCTTGAATTGACAAAGAAATACATAAAAATAATTGATCAAAAGAACGAAAATATCAATGCTCTTTTGGAAGTGTATAAAGGGGATGCTTTAAAGGCAGCAAAGAGAGTAGATGATGAGGTGAAAAATGGAAAAAAAATTTCGATGTTATCTGGAATCCCGGGAGTTTTAAAGGATAATATGTGTGTGAAAGGGAAGGTAACTTCATCTGCTTCTAAGATGTTAAAAAATTATAATGCGCCCTATGATGCAACAGTAGTTGATAAACTAAGAGGCGAAGGAATGGTTTTGCTGGGAAGGGCAAATCTGGATGAATTCGCTATGGGAGCTTCAACTGAAAATTCTGCTTTTGGAGTAACAAAAAATCCATATGATGAGAATCGGGTAGCAGGAGGTTCATCTGGTGGTTCAACTGCAGCAGTTGCGGCTGATATGGCTGTTTGGGCTCTTGGTTCTGATACTGGTGGTTCAATTAGGCAACCATCTTCTTTTTGTGGAACAGTTGGTTTCAAGCCAACATATGGAAGGGTTTCTCGTTATGGTTTAATCGCAATGGCTTCTAGCTATGATCAAATTGGTCCAATAACAAAAACCGTTGAAGATGCTGCGATTGTTTTTGATGCAATTGCTGGGAAGGATGAAAAGGATAATACAACAATGGATAGAAAAGATGGAAGTTTTTTTAAAAACTTAAAATCAGAACTTAGCGGCAAGAAGATTGGTATTATAAAAGAAATGTTCTCTGAAGGATTGAATAAAGAAGTTCGAAAAGTGATTGAGGAGAGAATTGAGTTCGCAAAAGAACAAGGTGCTGAAATTGTGGAAATTGAGCTACCTCATTTGAAATATTCAATGTCAGTTTATTATTTAATGGTTCCTTCAGAGGTTAGCTCTAATATGGCTAGACTAGATGGAATGAGGTTTGGCTTTTGCGATGCAATTGAAAATGGTCCTGAGAATAAAACTATTTTGGATATTTATAAAAATTCAAGAGAGGATGGTTTTGGGGCTGAAGTTAAGAGAAGAATAATTCTCGGAACATATGCATTAAGTGCTGGTTATTATGATGCTTTTTATAAAAAAGCCCAACAAGTGAGAGAAGTGATTAAACGGGAAATGAATGATGTTTTTGAGAATGTTGATGTTATTTTGACACCGACTTCACCAGATATCGCTTTTAAAATTGGCGAAAGAATTTCGGACCCACTAGCTATGTATTTAGAAGATGTTTATACTGTATCTGCTAATGTTGCAATGGTTCCAGCAATTTCAATTCCAGCAGGGATGGTTGAGAGGGATGGTAAAAAAATGCCAGTTGGACTTCAATTGATTACAAAATGGTGGAATGAGCAAGAGCTTTTAAATATAGCTTTAGCAATGGAATTGAAATAATGTGGAATTTATCCTTTAATTTTTCAAATCAAAAATAATGAAAAGTGGTGGCATTGGAGAAATTGGTGAAAAAATTGCTGCTAACTATCTGGTTGCCCAAGGATTTGAAATTATTGCATTGAATTATTTTAATAAAAAAGGATATTGTATAGGTGAGATTGATATTATTGCTAAAGATGTGAAAAATGATCAGTTAGTTTTTGTGGAAGTGAAAACAAGAAAAGGTAATAAAGAATATGTTGTTCCGGAAGAGAATATTACAAAGAAAAAGATAGAGCGTATAAATAAAGCTATAAATTGGTTTCTGTCTAGGGAAAAGAAATGGGATGTTAACTGGAGAATTGATGCGATTTCAGTTATTATTGATTCATACAAAGAGAGAACGCACATCAAACATATTAAATATATCCGTTTTTGATTGACAAGAGTGTATTTTAAATGTTTTAATGATATGATATAAATTATTTATTGATACAATGGTTACGATGAAAAATTCACTAGAAGCTCTGTTCGGTTCGAGGGAGAGATGGCGTTTGATTAAGATGTTTTTACTTAATTCCGAAGAGAAGTTCACAAACAGTGAGGTGGCACTAAGGAATAAGGTTGATGGCAGAAAGATTGCGGGAATCTTAGCTCAATTGGTTAAGGCTGGTTTTTTAAGCACTCAAAGCAAAGAGGGAAAAGAAGCTAAGAAGCTTTATTTTTTGAATAAGAAATTCTCTTTTGTGCATGAATTGAAAACAGTTGTAATTAAATCAAATCTTTATCCTCAATGTGAAAGTTTAGGGAAGATTCAAAGTCTAGGAGAGGTTCAGCTTAGTTTAATATCTGGTGTTTTTGTTGATAATTCAAAATCCAAGACAGATCTTTTGGTGGTTGGAGATTTAATCTCAAAGGCTAAATTAAAACATTTATTAGAAGATTTAGAGGCCGAGATGGGTAGAGAGATCAACTATTCTTTGATGAGTACATCTGAATTTAAGTACAGGGTGAATATGTTTGATAAATTTATCACTGAGCTTTTGGAGGCACCACATGAAATTATTTTGAATAATATGCAAAAAGAAGTCCTTCAAATGAAGCGTAATAAAAAATCTTAAAATGGTTAGATTGTTGAATAAATTTTAATGAAAGATTTTTTTGCTAAAATAGGGGAAATAAAAGAAGACTGTAAAGATATTTTTTTAAAGTTGTTTTGGGGTAGGAAATTTTCGGCTTTTTTCATTTATGGTGGGATATTATTGAATGCTATATCTTGGATTGTCTTATGGCAATTAACAAAACTTAATCAAGAAATTATCATTCTTCATTATAATGCATATCTCGGAATAGATTTAATGTTAAATGCTACGGAAGGGCTTTATCCTGATCTGTTTTTAGTTCCTGTGGGTGGTATAGGGGTTTTAGTTTTAGACATTTTTCTGGCAGGAATTCTTTTGTATTTATCAACTCCAATTGATATAAAAGATGCAGAAAAACACGAAGAGTCATTGGCATCGATAGATGCTAATTTATTGGGGAGCAATTTGATTGTAGTTGGAGGTTTTTTGACACAAGTAGCAATTTTTGTTTATTCATTAGCGATATTATTTGTTAACTAATTTTATTTATGAGTGAAGTTTATAAAAAAAACTGGGCATATCCAGACCCAAAGACCACCAATCCAAAAGAAAGAAAATGGCAACGCTTTTTTGAAATTTTGCCAGGATTTTTTTGTTGGTTTACATTGCTAGGGATGTTTATTTTTTCTTGGATTGTTCCAGTTTGGGTAGCAATTTTTATTATTCTTTTTGATATCTATTGGATTTATAGAACAATCTATATTTCAATTTATTCGATTATAGCATATAGGAAATTGAGTCGTTGGAAAAAAATCGATTGGTTTCATAGACTGGAGGCAATTTTCAAGGGAGATTCATTGGTTGATGAGTTAAAGGCTGAAATTGAAAAATTAAAAAAAGAACTCAGCGAGGGAAAAATGGAGCGAAAAGAGCGGAAAGAACTGAAACAGAAAATTCTTGAGAGAGGTAATTTTCTTATACGAGCACAGGCTGATTTGAAAAACAGGGAACATTTTTTGCCTTGGGAGGAAGTGTATCATGTTATTATGCTTCCAACTGCCAATGAAGAGGCTGGAATTATTGTTCCTGCTGTTGAAGCTGTAAAAAATTCAAATTATCCAACCGATAAGATTATTATTCTTCTTGCAATGGAGGAACGAGAAGATTTGGCTAAGCGGGAGGAAAAAAAGAAAATATTATTAGACAAGTACAAAGACACTTTTATGGATATTATTGTTACCGTTCACGAGGTTAAAGGTAATGAAATGAAGTGTAAAGCTGCGAATACAACTTATGCGGCAAAGGAATTGAAAAAATATTTAGAAAAGAAAAATATTCCATTGGAAAGTGTTGTTTTATCTAATTTTGATTGTGATACACAAATTCACCCAGAATATCTAGCGGCTTTAACTTATGCATATGTAACTGAGCCACGAAGGCTGAATTTTGCATACCAACCATTACCGATGTATCACAATAATCTTTGGGATACTATCGCCCCAGTAAGAGTTATTGTTACAGGATCATCATTTTGGCATATGGTTGAATCAATGAGGCCAGATCATATGGTAACTTTTTCTTCGCATTCAGAAGCATTTAAAACAATAGTAGATGTTGATTATTGGCCCGTTAATGTTATATCTGAAGACTCCGTTATTTATTGGAAGGCATACGATTATTTTGATGGTGACTATCAAGTGAAGCCTATTTATTTGCCAGTTTCTTTGGATGCTGTGCTTGGAAATGATTATTGGCACACAATCAAAAATCAGTACAAACAAAAACATCGTTGGGCATATGGAATTGAAAACCTTCCCCTGTTGGGACGAGCTTTTATTAGAAATAAAAAAATTAAAACTAGTAAGAAATTTAAACATATGTTTACGATGTTGGAAGGGCATCATAGTTGGGCAACAGCTTCTTTTGTTCTTGCTATTTTGGGTTGGTTGCCTTTAATTTTCGGAGGAGAAAGATTTAGCGAAACAACTCTGGCACATAACTTGCCATATGTGACTAGATATTTGATGACATTGGCAATGACAGGATTAGTCGTTTCTATGTTTTTGAGCTTCCTTTTAATGCCACCAAAACCAGCAAGATATTCCAGAAAGCGTTATGCAAATATGTTTTTTCAGTGGTTTTTGGCACCAGTTATTGCGCCATTTTTAGGTGCAGCACCAGCAGTCCACGCACAAACAAAGATTATGCTTGGAAAATATATGGGTGAATTTTGGGTTACAGAAAAAATTATTAAGAAAGATAAAGAGGTTAAAGAAGAGGGTAAATAAAAATTCAATCTTAGATAAATGGGTTGGGCAATATATTTTTTAGGTGCAGTTTTGATGAGCGCGGGAATATCCTTTTCTATTAGCTTTTTCCAAAGCAAAACAAGGATGGGTTTTGTTAGAAGATTTGGGGGAATTGCAGTTGCTGTTCCCTTGTTAGTAATTATTTTAGCCAGTTCTCAAATAGAGACTACTATAGCAATTAAGGGTTTGATTTTTGGATTAGTAGCAATCCTAATCTTTGGCATTCTTGATGATATTTTAAATTTGTCTTGGAAATACCAATTGTTATTTCAAGTTATCCTAGTTCTTTTTTTGGTGGTAATGTTTTCTTTTTCGGTGGATTATTTTGTTGGTCCTTTTGAGAAGGTTTTTCGGATTGATACAATTTTATTTGAAATTTGGAATTTTCGTTTTTCGTTCTTTGGTTTTATTTTTGTACTGGTATGGTTTTTGATGATTATAAATTCAGTAAATTGGGCTGATGGAATAAATGGCCTTTCTGGTGTAGTTGGACTTTTAGGCGGGATTGCCTTATTTTGGATTAGTTTGACGCAGGATGTGAACCAACCGGCAATTGCAATTTTGGCACTTATTTTTATTGGAGCAATTCTTGGTTTTTGGTGGAATAATTTTCCAAAAGGAAAAATTGAGGCAGGGACTAGTGGTAGCTATGCAATTGGATTTTTTTTAGCCACAACTGCTATAATGGCTGGCACAAAAATTGCAACAATTTTGATAGTATTAATTATTCCACTTGTTGATTTTATTTGGGTTGTAATAGAGAGGTGGCAAAATAATCTGCCAATAACAAAAAAAGACAAAAGACATTTACATTACAAGTTGAGAGCTTGTGGATGGTCGGATGTCAAAATAGTTTCTTATTATTTTATATTTATTTCATTAACACTTTGTTTTTCTTTTATGATGGAATCAAGAAATTGGAAATTGGGAGTTGTTTTGATTGAAATTCTATGTTTAGTATTTTTTATTAAAAATATTTCAAATAAATTAGCTAAAAATAAAAAAAATGAAATTAAAAATTAAGGATTATATTTTTTTGGTATTTGTTATCGTTGGGTTTGTTTTTTTTATGATCCAGAAAGTTTCAAATAATTCCGATAGCAATAGTACTAAAATAAATGAAAAAGGAGAGTCTCAGTTGATAAAGATTAATAAAGTTCCACTCACAGTTCAGGTTTCTTCTGATGAGAGCTCGAGATTTAAAGGTTTGAGTGATATAGAACATATGGGTAGTGATGAGGGAATGCTTTTTGTGCATGAACAATCAGCTCAACATGGCTATTCTATGAGAAATATGAGATTTGATTTAGATTTTATTTTTATTGAAGGGAATAAGGTTGTTGATATTGCAAAAAGGGTTTCCTATCGATATAATGGTTCAATAAAGGGTGGTATGGAATATGACAAGGTGTTGGAGGTTAATGCTGATTGGGTTAGAAAAAACAATATTAATATAGGGGATTTGATTGATTTTGGTAATTAGTTTTATATTAAAATTTGTAAAATGGATTTTAAATTCCCAAAGAATGATAGAAATTATTATTGGACAAGTCACTCTAAAAGAAAGATGATTCAGTACTCAATCGGTGCAAATGTGATAAAGAGAGTTATTCGTTTCCCAGACAGAAAGGAGGAAGGAATCGCTGAAAATACTGTAGCATCTATGCGTCGTAAAGTAGGGAAATCTAGCACAAAAGAAACTTGGGTGATGTATCAATTTGAAAAAGGGAAGAAAAAAATAATTTCAACTTGGATTTTCCCTGGAGAAAGTCCAAAAAATAAAGAGATTTTTATTCCAGAAGAAGCTTGGATGGAAATTTATAAACACCAAAATAGTTGATGGAGGTTTTATGACTGATGAAGATAAATTTCTTGGGTTAAAAATAGGGGACAAATTTAAAGGTGGTGTGGTTGTTGAAATAGAGGGTGGTTATTGTGGTCCTCAATATAAAATGATCAAGGTTCGATTTAATAATGATAGCCATACAAAAACAGAGAAAAGATACTTATTGCATGCTTGTACTAAATTAGTCACGGAAGTGAATTAAAATTTTTAGAGAGTTCTTTTTCTTTCCGTAGGGAAAAATTTTCAAAAGTGGTTTGAGGGATTCTCCTTGGACCACTTCTTTTTTATATAGATAATAATCTAAACGAAATTTAAATTGGAGAAAGGTTAATTTCATAAAAATTTCATAAAAATTTTATGAAATTTTCAGGCTTATTTTGTTATAATAAAAACATCTCTGAATAATTTTTATTTCTAAATAGAAACAGAGATGTGGTGACGACTTTAATAGTTCTTTAGACAACCCAAACTGCTTGTAAAAAGGTGGTTTTAAAAAACACATCCTCTTGCCCGAGGATGTGTTTTTTTGTTTATTTTAAGAAATTTTCAACAAGTTCTTTGATTTTGTCCAAGTTATTTTCCCAGATAATTTTTTTGTTTCTAGAAAGCCAAGTTCTTTGTCTTTTCGCATAGCCTCTTTCTGCGATAAAGACACGCTCTGTCAGTTCTTTCTCTGTGATTTCTTGGTTTATAAAAAGGGGTATCCAAAAATAACCAAGACCAAATGATTGGATTTTTTTCCAACTGAGATTATATTTATTTTTTAAATTTTGAACTTCACCAACCATCCCTGATTGCCAACGCTTTGTTAAGCGTTTTTTTATTTTTTCATCTAATTTTTTTTGTGGCCAATCAATTCCAATTTCCAAAAATTCGAAACAGGAAGTAGTTTTAGTTTTTAGTACTGGAACTTTTCCTAATTTTGTTGCAATTTCAATTGCTCTAATAAGACGCACTCTGTTTTTCTGGTCTATGTGGTTAGCTCTATTTCTATCCAATCTTTGTAATTCTTTAACTAAAAATCCAGTTGTTTTAGTTTCAAGTTTTTTTCGCAAGACAATATCGGGCTTGACTTGGGGCAAAACAATACCATTAACAACCGCATCAATCCAGAATCCAGTTCCACCACAAATAATCGGCAATTTTTCTCGGGATGAGATTTCTTTTATTTTCCCCTCGCAATCTTTTTTGAAATGAGAGATATTATACTCTCCGCGCGGAGAGCGAAAGTCTAATAAATGGTGTGGAATTTCTTCAGAATAGAATGCTTTTTTTGTAGGATTTTCTGCTACAATTCGCCATTCACCCTCAACTTTTCCCGTTCCTAGATTCATATCTCTATATATCTGCCTTGAGTCTGCTGAAATGACTTCACCATCAAACTCTTTTGCCAATGAAATTGCTATATCTGATTTTCCAGAAGAGGTTGGTCCTAGGATCACAATAACTTTTGGTTTTTCCATCGAGATATTTTTATAGAAATAGATTTATTATTTAAGCTAACTATTATATATTTGAATGCATATGTCAATGTCTTGCCTGTTGACAAAAATAATAAAAGATATAAAATAATTTTATATGAAAAAACAATCCGTGAAAACAATTTATGCTGTGATTTTGAGCATCTTGCTCCTACTGATTTCAGGAGGTCGTTTTGTTTTTGTGGGTAAAAAGATGAATTAGGAAACTTTACCAATAAAAATAAACTGACCTCCAAACGAGGTCAGTTTTTTGTTCTTTGAAATTCAAGGTGGTAAGGGATTTAGGGGTCTATTTATTTTAGCTTTATAGTTAAAATATTTTTGTAAGTATTTCAAGTCGCTGTGTAATTACTTAAAGCACTTAATTACATCTAATTTCTGGGGAGGAATTTGCTATGTTGCAATTAGTAGTTAATTGTCCATTTATTGAAGAGCAAGGAACAGAAAAGTGTTTCGATTCTGTCCTTGATGGAACTTGTCCTATTTCTGCTGGCATAGTAAGACCTACAGATCGATGCAAAACAGTTCGGTCTAGAATTTTTAAAATGAAGGAGGCTGTTGTGAAAAAAACGAATAAACCTGATTTTTCCAAGCTTAAAGAGATTGCTCAAAAATTCTCCCAAAAAATTCCGATTGGTTTTGGAGCTGTCGTTGGTAGTATCGGAGGTGATTTTCTTATCATTGGTGATATTGAGAGGATTGATGAAAAAAAATCCGATGAATTCCTATTGGACAGCCTATGCTCTACAGTAAAGAATCTTTTTGGGCTAGTCTTCGTTATTTATCATTTGGATAAGGAAGGCATTGTAGTTGAGAGATATAAGGACTACGATATTTTCGCTGGGTTAAATGCAGAGAAAAAAATTGATGGTTTGAGAATTGATTCATTAAGAGAAAAGGAGAATGTTTATTAACGTTTTTTAGAGTTTTTGATTCCAATCATTATTATTTTAAATCAAAAGAGGAAATTAATTATGCCTAAGGTAGAAGATCAATTGTTGGAAGTAAAAATTGAGATAGCCGTAGTACCAGATTGTCAAAACAGTGCATTGAGTGAGGGCAATTGTAAGGGAATGATAGTGAACGGAACTTGCCCGGTTATTGCAGCTAGGACTAAAGGTAAGTTTCCTGGATGCACCTTCTTTGTTAGTGAAACAAAGAAAGATAAAAACTTTTTAGGAATTGGCAGGAGGGCGATTATTCATCCAGAGCCTCCTAGTTCTTTAATTTAGAACTCTGAATTTATCAACCTTGAATATACCCACGCTGGTTTGCATACCGGCGTGGGTTTTTTGTTTATTGATGCTCAAAAAAGTAAAAAAATAGCTTTATTTTTTGAAACATAGAAGTTCAATGATTTCTTTTGTTATTAAAAATGAGCTAAAAAATGAATAAAGGTGTTCCATTTTTAAAATAAATTTGGGCTAGTAAATTTGTTTTTTTGATAAATTTTGTTGACAAATATTGACATATTTGTATAATTGTGGACAAAGTAGTGTTTTTCTAAGTAGTAACCTTTTTGATAAGGAAGGTTGGTGGTGTTAGTAGATTTAATGATTAGTTTTTTAAAAACGACCTAAGTCTGGAATAGAGCGTAAGTTAATTGCGTTTTTTTCCTGGCTTAAATTGCAAAATTGCAATTAGGTCAAAACGAGTAGGGTGATTTTTTTAAAAAAAGGAGGGTTCAATGTCCAGAAAGGCCAAAAGAAAGATGGAAATTAAAATTGCCAATGCAGAAAGAAAAATGTGCGCATTGAAAGGAGGAGGGCACTTAGCTGCTAATGAGCTCTCTTCAAGAGAGCTCAAAGCAAGAAAAAGATTAACAGAAAAGAAGAGAATTAGGATTAAGGAGTTTTTGGGAAAATAAGCAAGGGTTTTTGCTTATTAAAAAACGCCTCATCTTACTCGTTTAGAGGGTTTGCTTATCCTGCAAACCCTCAGATTTTCAAAAAAGCAACTTTTTATAGCTAAATTTTTTAGGAGTAAATTTCCATAAAATTGTTAAAACAATTTGACAATTTTGTGGTAGCATCACGAAACCTAATTTTTGGAATTGGGTTTTTTGATTTCAAACAACAACTTGAATTCCATATTCTTTGTCTAGAAAAGACTAGTTCGGAAGAGATTTAAAAATAATATAAAAAAAGTGTATAATAAAAAAGTGTAAGCACAAAAAAATCTCAAAAATAAACGAAAGAGGAAAAATTGGGATTTTTTAAAGCATACTTAGAGCAAAAGAGTATTTTTAACAAACGGGCCGTAGTATAACGGTAGTACGCGCGCATGGGGTGTGTGTAGCCCGAGTTCGACTCTCGGCGGCCCGACCAGTATTGTTTTTGTGATAAGGCGATTGTGATAGTCGTCCATAAGTTTAAAATAAAAAAATGAGCAATAATTATTCGGATAATGGCGATCCGTTAGATATTGAAAGTTACACTTCTCAAATTGATATGTATCAGGATTTTGATTTGCCTTTCTATTATAATTTGGGGGGTATGATGAAATTTGAAGGCCCATTATTCTTCTTTTTTGTAACGGGGAGTGTCATCACTTATTTTATTTTGGCAATTTCTTTGCAAAAGATTGCAAAAAAAACAAGAGTTTCAAACGATTGGTATGCCTGGGTTCCTCTTTTGAACTTGTCTTTGCTTTTGAAAATTGTTAATAAATCACAATCTTTAATTTTTTTATTTTTTATTCCAGTTGTGGGTTTTTTGTTTGGAATTACGATTTGGATTCAGTTAGCTATAAAACTTTCTAAACCTAGATGGGTAGGAGTTCTTGCGGCTATTCCATTTGTGAATGTTTTTGCTATGCTGTATTTAGCATATGCGGAGAGTTTTATGAGAGAAGATATTTCTGATATAGCAACAATTAAGAGTGTGGGAGGGGCATTCGCCTATGATTCAAGAATTATAGAAAAAGATGATTCGTTGATGAATGATGATCAAAAAAATAATTTAAATCAATTAGAAAAAGATTTAAGAGATTTGGAAGAAGATTCATTACGGGCGCAAGATAAAAAAATTTAAAGCATAATTGTTTAATTTTTTTAAAAAAATAGAATGATTTTTATAAAAAATAAGACAAAAAAATGGAAAGTTTTTGTAATGATGTTATGCGAAGATTTGAGAAAGCTAGTAGTGTTATAAAGTTACCAGAACAAATTAAAAATGCCATTTTGAGACCACAAAGAACTATTCAACTTTCTTTGATCTTAAAGCGTGATAATGGTGATCTTGAAACATATCAAGCATATCGAGTGCAACACAATGATGCTCCAGGTCCCTTTAAGGGCGGAATCAGGTTTCATCCAGACACTTATTTAAACGAAGTAAAGGCATTAGCAACTTTAATGACTTTGAAAAATTCAATTGTGAATTTGCCATATGGGGGTGCCAAGGGTGGAATTAATGTGGATCCTAAAAAATTATCAGAAAGGGAACTAGAAAGACTCTCTCGTGCCTATGTTAATGGAGTTTTTAGCTTAATAGGACCAAAAAAAGATATTCCAGCACCTGATATTAATACTGATGGGAGAATTATGGCTTGGATGGCTGATCAATTCAATATCCTTTCCAATGATTATTTACCAGCTTCTTTTACGGGTAAGCCACTTAGTTTTGGCGGAAGTTCTGGTCGTGACATTGCAACGGCATTTGGAGGTATTGTGGTGCTGGAGGAGTTTTTGAAGACCAAGAACAATCTTGGAAAAAAGAATTCTGAAATTAGAATTGCCATCCAGGGGGCTGGTAATGCTGGAGCAAATGCAGCAAGAATTCTTGTTAAAAAAGGGTATAAAATTGTGGCAATTTCAGATTCAAAAGGGGGAATTTTTAAAAATGATGGTTTGGATATTGATAAAATTTTAGATATTTATCAGAAGAAAAAGTCAAAAAATAAAAAACTAACAATATCTAATTTAAAAGGAGAATTTGATAAAATATCTAATGAAGCATTGCTGGAGTTAGGAGTTGATATTTTAGTTCCAGCTGCATTGGAAAATCAAATCAACAAAAAAAATGCAAAAAAAATAAAGGCTAAAATTATTTTGGAAATTGCAAATGGGCCAGTTACTTTTGATGCCAATGAAATTCTTTTTTCAAAGGGAACTGTTATTCTTCCTGGAATTCTTGCAAATGCAGGAGGCGTAGTGGGAAGTTTTTTCGAATGGGTGCAGAATAACTCCGGAGACAGATGGAATTCTGAGAAAGTTCTACAAAAAATTGAAAATAAAATGAAAGAAGCTTTTGCTGATTTACATAAAACCAAAAATAAACTCAAAGTTGATTATCACACTGCAGCTTTTGCTACAGCTATTTTAAAAGTAGAAGAAATAATGAGGTTTAGGGGAAGATTATAACAGAAGAAGTATTGAAATCGTAGTATTTAAATCGATTTTTTGAATTTTTTGTGTTATTATTTTTCTGCATTTAGCTTAAAAAATAAAATAACAATTTGGAAGGGCAGATGAAAAGAATTGGTGAATTTAAAAAATTTGAAAAAGAGTTGGTTGAACGAATTATAAAAGGTGAAATAGGGGTTATCCCAACAGACACAGTTTATGGCATTGTTTGTAGTGCAACAAATCCTGAATCTGTGGAGAGGGTATATACAATTTGTAAAAGAGAATTAAATAAACCATTTATTGTGACAATTTCTAAAATTTCAGATCTTAAGTTGTTTGGAATAAAGTTGGAAAAGTCAGTTGAGGAAAAAATTAAAAATTTTTGGCCAGGTGAAGTGAGTGTTGTCTTAAAGTGTGAAGAAGAAGGATTTAGGTATTTACACAGAGGTCTTCAGTCTATTGCTTTTCGTCTTCCAAGAGAAGGAAAATTTTTAAATTTTCTAAAAAAAACTGGTCCACTTGTTGCAACCAGCGCTAATCCGCAGGGAGAATCACAAGCAAATACAATAGTAGAGGCTAAGGAATATTTCAAAGGAAAAGTAGAATTCTATGTTGATGGAGGAAAAATCGTTAACAAGACATCAACTTTAATTCAAATCTTAGACAATAAAGTGAATATTTTAAGAGAGGGATCGTTTAAGATTAAATATAAACTATAAAATGAAAGGAATTTTTGCAATTAATAAGCCTAAAGGTCCAACCTCTTATGCAATTGTAGGACAAATTAAACGCTTAGTTGGTGGCACTAAAAAAGAGAAGATAGGGCATGCTGGCACATTAGATCCTTTGGCAGAAGGAGTTTTAGTTGTTGCAGTGGGGCGTGAATATACCAAACAGATAAGTGAGGTTGTGGCAAAAGAAAAAGAATATCTAGCTGATATAAAACTTGGAATGACAAGCGTTACTGATGATGAAGAGGGTGAGAAAACTGAAATCGCCTGTGAAAAAATTCCAACAATAAAAGAGATAGAGAAGTTAAAAAAAGAATTTACAGGAGAAATTATTCAAACAACTCCAGTATATAGCGCTGCGAAAGTTGGTGGTGGGGAAGAAGGGTATAAAAAGGCTAGGAGAGGAGAGAAATTTACACCACCACCAAGATTTGTATATATTGAAAGAATCGATATTCTTGCTTATGAATGGCCAACTTTGCAACTCCGAGTTGTTACTGGTCCAGGTGTTTACATTAGATCTTTGGCAAGGGAAATTGGGGAGAAATTGAAAACAGGTGGTTATTTGACTCGGTTAGTGCGAACAAGAGTGGGTGATTTTAGGATTGAAGATGCTGTTTCTCCAGAGGAACTTTTTAAATCAGAACTAGCAAAATGAAAAAAGAAATTTCAAAAAAAGAACTTGATAAGAGAAAAAAAATAGCACTAATCATAATCAAGGAATTAGAAGAACTTTTTCCCAAGTCAAAAATTGCGCTTAATTTTTCTAATACATTGGAGCTTTTAATTGCTGTTGTTTTGTCTGCCCAGTGCACTGATAAAAAAGTTAATGAAGTGACCGAGAAGCTTTTTAAAAAATACAAAACAATTGATGATTATTCAAAGGCGAATATAAGGGAGTTTGAACAAGATATCCATTCAACTGGTTTTTATCGAAATAAAGCAAAAAATATTCTTGCAACAACTAAAATAATTAAGAAAAATTTTAAAGGAAAAGTCCCTGATTCAATGGAGGAACTACTCACGCTGCCAGGGGTTGCAAGGAAAACCGCAAATATTGTTCTAGGAGATGGATTCGGAAGGATCGAAGGAATTGCTGTGGACACCCATGTTAGAAGACTTTCCATTTTACACGGATTAACGACGGAGAAAAATCCAGAAAAAATCGAACAAGATTTAATTCAAATTGTACCTAAAAAAGAATGGCTTAATTTTAATCACAGACTAATTGACTATGGAAGGAAATTTTGCCCAGCGAAAAAACATAAACACGAAGAGTGTCCAATAGTGAAAAAACTTCTTAGCATTTAATTTAATTTTCTATTGGAATCTTTAAATTGCTAACTGCGAATTAAAAATAAAAGTAGGTAGTATTTTATTAGTTGGTAAAGTTCTTTAAATTAACAAAGAATGTGACCCGTAATTAAAATATTACCTACTCTTATTTTTTGCAATACTGAAAATGTTTTTTTAAAAACTATTCTTCAATTTCGCTCTCAAGCGTTTCGATTGCTTTTGCTGCGCTTATTCCAGCGAGATGTCCAGTGCTCCAGCAAATTTGAAGATTATATCCCCCCGTTGGACCATCAAGGTCGAGAACTTCTCCTCCGAAATATAGATTTTCAATTTTTCTAGACCTCATTGTTTGTGAATTAACTTCTTTCAAATTAATTCCTCCGGCTGTGATGATGGCATGACCAAACCCTTCTAATTCAGTAACATTTAAGAGGAGATTTTTGGTTAATTTTACAAGATTTTGCCTTTCTTCTTTAGAAATTTTATTAACCTTTTTTTCTGAATTAATCTTTGAAAGACTAATCATCACGGGAATCAATCTTTTAGGAAAAAGATCCTCAAGAGAGTTTTTGAATTGTTTGTTTTGATACTTTTGAAAGTCTCGTTGTATTCTCTTATCAAGCGCTTCAAAATCCAGAGCTGGTTTTAAATCAATGGAGAGTTGAACCTCACCTTCTTTTAATAATTGACCGACTTTTTTGCTCATATCTAAAACTATTGGGCCACTAACACCAAAGTGTGTAAAAAGCATATCACCAAATCTTTCATCTTTTTTTATCCCTTTTTGCGTTACCTGCAATCCTACATTTTTTAAAGTAAGACCAGTCACCATCTCAATCCATTTATCACGAGTTTTCATTGGAGTTAGTGCAGGCATGGGCTCGATAACAGAATGTCCCATTTCTTTTGCCCAAGTATATCCATCACCGGTTGATCCAGTTCCAGAATAAGACTTTCCTCCAGTACAAAGAATGAATTGTTTTGCTAATACAGTTCCTTTTTTTGTTGAAAGTCCTGTAATGAAACCATCTTTGTTTTGAATAGCAACAATTTTATTATTACGAATAGCAACAACCTTATTTTTTGCGAGACGATTTCTAAGTGCAGTAACAATTTCTTCTGCGGAATCTGATTTTGGAAAAATCCGTCCACCTCTTTCAATCTTTAGTTCAACTCCTTCTTCCTCGAAGAATTTTTTGGCATCTTCGACGCTAAACTTTGCAAAGGAAGAGAAGAGGAATTTTCCATTTCTTCCAATATTTTCCAAAAGAGTGTCTTTTGTGAAATTCTCTTGAGTAATATTACAGCGACCCTTTCCTGTTATCAGAAGTTTTTTTCCCAATTTTTGATTTTTTTCAATGAGTGCAACTTTGGCACCGGATTCAGCTGCCCAAATAGCAGCCATCATTCCAGAAGCTCCACCACCAATAACGGCAATGTCAAAGATGAGTTGGTCTTTTGTGTTAATTTTCATGGCATTATTGATGATTTGGCGAATTAGTAAATAATTTATAATAAACCTTTTTCTGGTTTCTGGCAAGAGAAAGATGTATCTGTAAAAAATTTAAAATAAAATAAATTAATGAGTTTGTTTATTTAAAAAATATGCCTGGGTACAAAAAATGTATGTACCCAGGCGTTGGTGATAGACATCGTCGTTTTCCTTGTTTTTTTCTGCGGCTAGGCGGAAGTAACTAAAAACAACAATTTCATCCATCACGCAAAAATAATTATAGTCAAATGAAGTCTTTTGTCAAGATTATTTTCTAATATATTTTAAGGGAAGTGGAATGTCTAAATTTGTGGAATTTTTCAATAAATAGCAAAAAAGCCCTCAGAAAACTGGTGGCTTTCGTGATTTTGTGAAATAAAGAAATAATAACTTTATTTAGTAACCTTATTCATAGTCTTGATGCATTTTGTGCAAATCTTGACTTTTTTGCCATCAATGTGCTTTGTCTGAATGTTGGCTTTGAAAGTTCTTTTTGTAGCGATATTTGAATGAGAACGTGAGTTTCCTGACATAGTCTTCTTACCGCAAGCGCTGCAACGTGCCATATATCTACCTTGAATAGTTATAAAATGTATTGTAAACTTAACAAGTAACAGAATACCAATATCAAGGCATTTTGTCAATCTTTTTTATAAAATAGCTATTTTATATTTATATTTTAGCTTGCGTAAGAAGATAAATTTGTTTATTCTGTATAAACAATAATGTAAATAATAAGAAGTTTTAAATAATTATCTATGGATTCTAGTACTGGGATATTTCTACAAATTGCAGTTTTAATTTTTTCCGTAGTGATTCATGAAGTTTCTCATGGTTTCGCTGCATATCGTTTGGGGGATCCAACCGCAAAATATGCTGGAAGATTGACACTAAACCCTTTAAATCATTTGGATTTGTGGGGATCATTTATAGTGCCTTTATTTTTGACAATCTCGGGTGCAGGATTTGTTTTTGGCTGGGCGAAGCCGGTCCCTTACAATCCTTATAATCTTAAGAATCAGAAATATGGACCAGCGATTGTGGGTGTTGCGGGCCCTTTGTCGAATTTGGCACTTATCATATTGAGCGGTATTTTTTTGCGAATATTACTTGTTTCTGGAACTGCAGATGGACTTTTAGCTCACACCCTTTCGCTTGTATTTATTATTAATACGGCGCTTATGGTCTTCAACCTATTTCCAGTTCCGCCATTGGACGGCTCAAAACTTTTATTTGCTTTTTTACCAATTTCAGAATATACAAAACAGACATTAGAGAAAAATGCATTGGTAATATTGGTTGTGTTTTTGTTTATGGCTAGAAATGTAATAACATTGGCAATTTTTTCAGCAGCTGGATTTCTCTCTCGTTATATTATAGGTATTGGACTTTTAGAATTGATAAATCTTTGATTCCTTATAAAACAAAAATGATTAGTTGACAAATTCTAAAATTGTGATAACATTTTAAAAGTATTCCGCAGACCTTGGGCGAAAAAGTAAGCCCCAAGTAGGAGTAAAACAAGATCCCAAAAGGGTTGTTTACTTCTATTTAAACTGCGTTATGCGTAGTTTTTTGTTTATTATAAGAGATAATTAAAGATTAAAATAAGACAAATGCTTAAACGCCAAGACAAGGAGGTTCTAGTAGATGATCTTACAAAAAATCTCAAAGAAACCACAACCGCCATTGTTTGTGATTACAAAGGGTTGAATGTTTCTGAGATTAGCAAGTTGAGAAGAGCGCTGCGAGAAAAAAATGCAAATATGAAAGTCATAAAGAAGACATTTGCGCAGATAGCTTTCGACAATGCAAAGATTGAGCTAGATATTAGAAAAATTGATGGTCAAATTGCAGTGATTTATGGAGGGGATGATGAAGTTTGCTCCTCAAAAGCAGCTTTTGATTTTTCAAAGTTAAACAAAGCTTTCACAATTAAGGCTGGGTCATTAGAGGGAAAGGCTATTACGGTTGAAGAAATTACGAGTCTTGCACAACTTCCAACAAAAGAACAATTACTTGGACAAGTTGTGGGAACAATCAAAGCTCCTATCACAAGTTTTGTGGGTGCACTTAATGGGAACCTAAGGAATATCGTTTATGCATTAAATGCAATTAAAGAGTCAAAAGGGAACTCATAAGTGTATAAGCATAAGTTAGTTTATTAATTTAGTTAATAATATTTATCAATAATAATTTTACAAAGTTATGACAGAAGAAAAAAAGGTTGAAGAAAAAAAGGAAGTTGAAGTTCCTGCAAAATTCAAATCTATTATCGAAGAAATCGAAAAAATGAGTGTATTGGATCTTTCAGAGCTAGTTACAGTTCTAGAAGATAAATTCAATGTTACTGCTGCTGCTCCTGCAATGGCAATGGCTGCTCCTGTAGCTGGTGGTGCTGAAGCTGCTGTTGATGAAAAATCAGAATTTGATGTAGTTTTGATTGCTGCTGGTGATGCAAAAATCAATGTTATCAAAGTTGTGAAAGAAATTACTGGTCTTGGTCTAAAAGAAGCTAAAGCTATTGTAGACGAAGCTCCAAAGGCTGTTAAAGAAAAAGTAGCTAAAGAGGAAGCTGAAGAGTTGAAGAAGAAACTTGAGGATGCTGGAGCTACTGTAGAATTGAAATAGTTTTCGTTTTTCAAATAAGGAGAAATCCTAAAATAAAAACCCGCAGCTTTTGCTGCGGGTTTTTATTTTTTAAGGTCCTTACTAGTTTTGATAGGGCTTAAATATCTCATCATCCTCTCTGGTTTGCGAAGTTCTTGCTTTTCGGATATAATTGGGCATATGGGAAAAATAATATCACTAGTAAATCAAAAAGGTGGAGTAGGAAAAACTACTACTGCCATTAATCTTGTTACTTATCTTGCTGATTTAGGCAAGAGGGTTTTGTTGGTGGATCTTGATCCACAATCAAACGCTTCGAGTGGTCTAGGAATTGACCCGAAGAGTGTTGATAAAAACCTTTATCATATGCTTGTTTTGGATGAACATCCAGACAATGTTATTGTGAGAGCTGATTTTTTAAGTCATGACATTATAACTTCAAACCAAGATTTAGCAGCTGCTTCAGTTGAGTTAACTGGGATGGAGAATAGGGAATATCGTTTATATAATGTTTTGCAACAATTACGCTCTCGGTATGATTTTATTATTATTGACTCACCACCAAGTCTAGGGCTCTTAACCATTAATGGTTTAGTTGCTTCTGATGAGGTTATTATCCCAGTTCAAACCGAATATTTTGCACTAGAAGGTCTTGGGCAGCTTTTGAATACCGTTGACCTCGTGCAGGATCATTTACAACCAAAACTACAGTTAGGTGGAATTGTGATGACGATGTTTGATAGAAGGAATAGACTTGCTCATCAAGTAGTAAAAGAAGTAAGAAAACATTTTCCAGGAAAGGTTTTTGATGCGGTAATCCCAAGGACAGTGAAGCTTGCAGAAGCTCCAAGTTTTGGAAAATCAATACTTCATTTTGATAGATTCAACAAGGGTGCTAGAGCATATAAACAATTTGCAAATGAAGTCGTTAGCAGAAGTGAACAGTCTTAATAAAATTACTACTCTAAAGGAGAAATAATAAAATTAGCACAAATAAAAATGGTTCAGCAGGGTGGACTAGGAAGAGGATTAGCATCCCTCATTCCTCAAAAAAATTTAAAACAGCAAGAAACTAAAGAGATTAGAAAGACTGATGAAGAACAGCCCTATTTTGATTCAATGAAAAAGGAACAAAAATTGAATTCTTATACCTTGGCTGAAAATAAAATCAGTGTAGTTCAAAAAGCACAATCATTTTCAATTAATAACTCAAAGAAGCAGACAAGCGAAAACACAAATACAAATACAAATACAAATACAAATACAGAAGGCTTTTCTGGGAAAAGAATAGCGGATAATTCTAAGGCAAGTACAACGGATGGCGAGATTGGTGAGAAAAAAGAGGGTGTGAAGAGAAAGGTTTCAAGAGAAGGTGTTGAATTGGTTTCAGTTGATAAAATAGTTCCAAATCCACATCAACCAAGAGTTAGATTTAGTGAATCAAAGCTTGCAGAGCTTGCCGACTCAATAACAGAACATGGTATAATTCAACCACTGATCGTTTCTGATATGGGTAAAGGTAATTATGAATTAATCGCAGGCGAACGCCGCCTAGAGGCTAGTAAGATTGCTGGTTTAAAGGAAATTCCCGTAATTGTAAAAGATGTTAATGATCAAAAGAAGGCAGAGTGGGCATTGGTTGAAAATGTCCAAAGACACGACCTAAATTCAATGGAAGAGGCTAGGGCATATAAAAAAATGCAAGAAAATTTTGCAATGACGCAAGAGGAGATAGCTGTTCGTGTCGGTAAAAGTAGAAGTACTATTGCTAATTCTCTAAGACTCTTGCAATTGCCAATTGAAATTCAAAGAGCGCTTATGGATGAAAAAATTTCAGAAGGTCATGCTAAAACAATTTTGGGTATTTCTGATTTGGAAAAACAAAGAGCACTTTTTGAATTAATCCTAAGAGAAAATCTTAATGTAAGGCAAACTGAGGTAAAGGTTCGGGAGGTTTTGGGTGGAGGGATTAAGAAGAGGAAAATAGATTTGGATCCAGAGATATATTCCAAACAAGAAGAACTTGCCCAATTACTTGGAACTAAGGTTGAAATAAGGAAGGGATTAAGAGGTGGTAAAATTGTTATTGATTTTTATTCAGAGGAGGAGTTTAATGCGCTTTTAAATAATCTAACTCTTCAAAATGATTGAATTTGAGGAACCCGGAAAAGGCTATATACTTCAAGGCTCAAATATAACAAAAACCAGGCCTAAAATAAGACTTATTATTTTGTTAGTACTTTTTATTTCAGTCGTTGGTTTTTTTGTTAAAAATGATTATGATTTTAATTTCTTTGAGACTAATAAGATTGTTGCAAATTTTGATTGTTCAAATGGAGCAACATTTAACCAGCACGATACAAACAGATCAAATTACGAAACTGCTAAATATATTTTGGAAAAAAATGATTCTTTATTGAAAAGCGAAGCCAGTTTTAAAAATGCACAAGTTCTATTTGAAGAAGGTGTCGAAGAGAGTAATGCAAATCCGATTATTCATTTGTATTTTTCGGGTGACACAACCCTCAAAATTCCAGAAAAAATATGTGGTTTTAATGCGAATGTTTTTTATAAATAGCTATAATTGAATTTGAAAATAATGAAACAAATCGATATTTTTACAGATGGAGGCTCAAGGGGGAATCCCGGACCAGCTGCAGTGGGAGTTGTTATTAGAATTGACGGAGAAACAAAGAAATACGGAGAATTTATTGGAAAAGCAACAAATAATGAGGCTGAATATGCTGCTTTAATTTTTGCTCTTAAAAAAGTGAAGCAACTTGTGGGAAAAAATAACACAAAAAACACCAAACTAAAATGTGTAAGTGATTCCGAGCTTATGGTCAAGCAATTAAAAGGTGAGTATAAACTCAAAGACGAAAAAGTTAAAAAAAATTTCATTGAGATTTGGAATTTAAAAATTGATTTTAAGGAAGTTTCATTTGAGCATACAAGACGAGAGAATAATAAAGAAGCTGACGCAATGGTAAATGAAGCATTAGATCTTCAAAATTCAAAAATGTTCTGATTTATTCAGAACTTTTTGTTAATTAAAGAATAAGAAGTAATTATCAGAAAATGAAAATAGTAATTTTAGCTGGAGGTGGGGGATCTAGAATGTGGCCAATGAGTAGAAATAGTAAGCCAAAACAATTTTGTAAGCTTATTTCTGAAAACACAATGCTTGAAGAGACAATAAATCGTTTTTCTGGTTATCCTCAAGATAAAATTTTTATTACTACAACAGAAGAATTGAAAACAGGTGTTGAAGCAATATTGCCTAATTTTCCAAAAGAAAATATCATAGTAGAGCCAGCAAGGCGAGACACTGCACCCGCAATGGCATATGCTGCCTTGAGATTAAAATTAATTGGTGACCCAGAGGAGCCAATGGCATTTATCCCTTCAGATCATTATATTGGTAGGATTGATAAATTTTTAAATTCAATTAAAGAGGCAGAAAGTGTTATTAAGGAAACAGGGAAATTGTTGGATATTTCAGTTCATCCAACAATGCCAACGACAACCTTGGGGTATACAAAAATTGGCAAAAGACTTTTTGAAAAAGATGGAGTTGAATTTTTTGAATTTAAAGGACATGCTGAAAAACCAGATTATAAAACAGCGCAAAGCTACTTAGAAGAAGGTTGTTATTTGTGGCATGCAAATTATTATATGTGGACACCTAAGTTGTTTTTAGGTGCATATAAAAAATACGCACCAGAAATGTATGAGAAATTGGAAAAGATTGAACAGCTAATTAAGGAAGGGAAAGAATCTGAGATTAAGAAGATTTATTGTGAGATGGAAAAAATTTCAATCGATTATGCAATTACGGAAAAAATGAATCCTGAAGAACTGCTAATTATTAAAGGATCATTTGATTGGAAAGATATTGGCGCTTGGGATACTTTGCATGAAAATTTAATGACTAAAACAGATGAGAGGAGAAATTTGGTCAAAGGTGAAAGGTTAAATATTGACACCTCAGGGTGCATTATTTATGGACAAGAAGGGAAGATGGTTGCAACTATTGGTATTGATGATTTGGTTGTTATTGACACTAAAGATGCTTTATTGGTCTGTCCAAAGTCTCGTGCTCAGGATGTGAAGAAAATTGTTGAAGAATTAAAAGAAAGAGGAGAGAGATATTTATAATTTCTTTATTATTTTTAATTAAAATGAAAATTCTTATAGTTTCTTATTCTAGAACAGGAACTACAAAAAAATTAGGAAAAAAAATTGCTGAGAAATTAGGGGCAGAGGTTGACACAATAGAAGATAAAACTAATCGGGATGGAATTTGTGGTTGGCTTGGTGGCGGAAAAGATGCGCTTTTTAAGAAACCAACAGAGATTAGTTTTAAGAATAACCCAGCAGAATATAATTTAGTAATTATTGGAACACCGGTTTGGGTTGGAACAATGACTCCAGCCGTGAGAAAGTATATTTTGGAAAATGAATTTAGCAATGTCGCCTTCTTTGCAACTTTTGCAGGTGATATTTCCAAGACTTTTAGGGGTATGGAAAAACTTTGCAAAAAACCAGTTGCTGTTTTGGGAGTGAAGGATAAAGAACTTGAAAGTGAGCTTGTCGCCGAACGGATTGAAGAGTTTTGTTTGGAAGTTGAAAATGTTCAAGAATAAAAGATGAGGTCTATAAAGTTTATAAGGTTGGAACACATAATAATTTCCAATTTTCAATTAGTTAATTTTTAGTAAAAAAATTCAGCATAACAATTAAACAAAGAAGGTTGTTATTCCTGAGGAGTTGGAAATCCATAAGGCTCGATGAGAAAAAATACAGAACAACACATAAAGAGATTATGTTAAATTCGAATGGGGATAGTTTTTGCTAAAATTAGTTAAATAGAGCCCAATAGATCCCCGTATGCACGAGGATGACAGTAAAATAATAAAAACAATTTAAGAATTTACTAATTAGTGTGAAGATATGTGGTCGCGTTATTGACAATAAAAAGCTTTTTTTGTATACTAATAGTGTGAAATGAGATGTGTCGATTTAGAATTCCGGTCATGAAATGACGGGAATTTATTTTTAAAAAAGGCTAGTTTACTAAAGATTTATTTCTAAAAATCTTATCAACTAGCAGTTTCTAGTAATAAATAGTAAAATTATCAAAATGGGAAAATTAATAAAGGATTCTTCTGCTCTGGGACAATTCGGAAGTGCAATTGCACAAATTTGTGAAGAAAAAGGCATTGAGAAAGATAGAGTGATAGAATCTGTTGAGGCAGCGCTTGCAGCTGCATATAAAAAGGATTATGGGCATAAGGGACAGATTATCCTTTCTCATCTAAGTCAAGACACAGGTGAGGTGAGTTTTAAGCAATTAAGAGAAGTTGTAGATGAATCCGTTCGTATTGTTGAAAGAGAATATCTTGGAGAAAACGCTCATGAAATTGAAGATGGAGCAAAGAAAAGTAATGAAGTTTTAGACGGCGTGAAGGTGCAGGATGTTATTGAGGAGTCAGAATCTTTGCCGAGATTTAACCCAGAGAGAGATGTTTTATTGGAAGACGCTGTTAAGGTTGATAGCTCAATTGCTGTGGGAGATTTTATTGAAATTCCACTTGAAACTAAAGATCAATATGGAAGAGTGGCTTCGCAAACAGCAAAACAAGTAATTATTCAAAGGATTAGAGAGGCTGAAAGAGACTCAATGTTTCAAGAATATAAGGAAAAAGAAGGTGAAGTTGTAAATGGAACCGTTCAGCGAGTGGAGATGAATAAGATTTTTATTGACCTTGGAAAAGCTGTTGGAGTTCTTTTCCCTTCAGAACAAATTCCAGGAGAGAGATATAGAATAGGTCAAAGAACTAAGGTTTATTTAAGCCGTGTGGAATCTGATCCAAAGGGTCCAGGAATTACACTTTCGAGAAGACATCCAGAGTTACTTAAGAAGCTTTTTGAGCTTGAGGTTCCAGAAATTTTCGCAGGAACAGTTGAAATTAAAGCGGTTGCAAGAGAAGCTGGTGGACGCTCTAAGATTGCTGTAATCTCAAATGAGGATGGAATAGATCCAATTGGATCTTGTGTTGGGCAGAAAGGAACAAGAGTTCAGGCTGTTATCGATGAAATTTGTGGAGAAAAAATTGATATTATAGAATGGAGTGAATCTCCAGAAGAAATGATTGCAAGCGCACTTTCGCCAGCTAAGGTAATAAAGGTTGTAATAAAAGAGACAAAAGAAGAAAAGGATGGTGAAGTTGAGGAAAAAAATGCCATTGCATATGTTAAGCAAGACCAACTTTCTTTGGCAATCGGAAAAAGAGGACAAAATGTTCGTTTAGCCGCAAAGCTTACGGGGTGGAGAATTGATGTTGAAGTCGTGGACGAGGAGATTTCTAAAGAGACAGATAGTGACACTATTGAAGAAATTTCTGAAGATATCAAAATGTCAGAAATTAACAATGAAATCCAAGATGAGGTTATTGCCGAAGAAGAGGCTCAACCATCCCTAAAAGAAAGTTCTGATGTTGAAGAGAGAAAAGTGAAAAAAGTTGTTAAAAAAACTGCAAAAAAAGTAATTAAAGAGAAAGAATAAATTTAGAAAACAAGAAATAATTTATTGATCTTAAGAAAAATGAAATATATTATTGGACACAAAAATCCTGACACTGATACAGTTTGTAGTGCTCTTGGATACCAAGCCTTTTTAAAAGCTAAAGGTATCGAGAGCGAGGCTCTTGCTCTAGGAAATGTTAATAATGAGACAAAATTTGTTTTGGATTATTTTAAGGTTGCTTTGCCTAGGGAAGTTTCTCAATTACCTTCTAATTCTGAAATTATCCTGGTTGATCATAATGAGGAAGGTCAGAGTATTGATAATTTGAATGAATTGGATATTGTAGAAATCATTGATCATCACAAGGTTAAGATTCAAACTGATAAGCCAATCAGAATTCATATCGAACCGCTTGGGTCATCTTGCTCGATTATTGCAAAAAAATATTTTGCTAAAAAAATTGAGATTCCAAAAGCAATCGCTGGTCTTTTGTTAGCTGGAATTGTTTCTGACACTTTATATTTTCGTTCTCCAACAACCACAAAGAAGGATGTAGAGTTGGTTAAAAAGTTGAATGAAATAATTGGAATTGAAGATTTGGAGGTTTTTAGTATGAAGATGTTTGATGCGAAAAGCGATGTGAGCGAAATTAAAACAGAGGATTTAATTAAACTCGATTATAAATTGTTTGATTTCGGTGGTAAGAAATATGGACTGGGTGTAATGGAAACCACAAATAAGGAATTTGGTTTAGAGAGAAAGGATGAGATTTTAGAGAATTTAGCAAGAATAAAAGGGAAAGATGGTCTAAATGGAGTGTTCCTTTCAGTAATAGACATTCTAAATAAAAAAAGCTATACTCTTTGTTCAGGGGTAGAAGAAAAAGAATTGTTTGTGAAAATGTTTAATGCTAAAGATGAAAAAGATGTTTTGTTTGTAGATAATATCGTTTCAAGAAAAAAAGAAATAGTTCCTGTTTTTGAAAAATATTTAAACAGTTAGAGAATAATAAGCTTAAATTTAAAGAAGTACTATGACGAAAAAAAAGAAGAATAGTGTTAAAAATAAGGTTGAAATTGAGAAACTTAATGGATCAGAGGTTAAACTCTCAATTACTGTTTTAAAAGATGATTTTCAGAAATATGTTGATTCTGCAACAAAGGAATTGGCAGCAGAAATGAAAGTTGATGGCTTTAGAAATGGAAAAGTTCCAACTTCGATGGTTGAGAAGACGGTGGGAATTGAGAAACTTCTTTATGAAGCTGCAGCGGAAGCTGTTCGAGAGAGTTATATAAATGCAATCTTGGACAACAAGATTGATGCCATTGGTGAACCAAAGGTTGATATTAAAAAAATTGCAAAAGGAAATGATTTTGAATTTACAGCAACAGTTGGTGTTCTTCCTGAGATTGAGTTAGAAGGATGGGAAAAAGATGTTGTGAAAGTTAACAAAAAATTTGCAAAACAAGAGAGTGTTGTCGAGGATAAAGAAATTGATCACGAAGTTGAGTATCTTGCAAAACAAAGAGCTAAAATTGTTACGGTCAATAGAGTAGCTAAAGAAGGCGATCAAGTTGAGATTGATTTCGATGTTTTTCAGGAAAATGTTGCTATCGAAAATGGATCAGCAAAAAAACATTTAATGGTACTTGGCGAAGGCAGATTTATTCCTGGTTTTGAAGAAAATTTAATTGGAATGAAAGCTGGAGAAGAGAAAGAATTCAAATTAGCTTTCCCAAAAGAGTATCACGCAAAACATCTTGCAGGAAAAGATGCAGAATTTAATGTAAAGGTGAATCTTGTTCAGGAAAAACAAGTTGCAAAAATTGATGATGAGTTTGCAAAGAGTATCGGTAAATTCAAAAGCCTAGTTGATTTAAAAGAGAATATCAAGAAGGGAATTACCGAAGAAAAGAAGAGACGACAAGAAGATGAACATAAAAAGGAAATTATAGAGGCCATTATAGAAACAATGAAAGTTGATATACCTAATGTTCTTTTGGAACGAGAGATGGATATAATGATGGGTGAATTGGAAAACGATATTTCTAGAATGGGAATGGATAAAGAGGGGTATTTCAAACAAGTGAAAACCACGGAAGAAAAAGTAAAAGAAGGTTGGAAAAAAGAAGCTGCGCCAAAACGAGTAAAAGCTGCTTTGATTTTGCAGGAAATTGCTAAAAAAGAAAAACTAACTCCTGATACTAAAGAAATTGAAGAAAAAGTGAATCAAACACTTGAGTATTATGCAACATTAGGAAATACAGATGATAAAATCGATACACATCGACTTTATGAAGCAACAAAAGGAAGTTTAGCAAATGAAATGGTGTTTAAATATCTAATGGAATTGAAATAACAATTCTTGTTAGCAGTTGTTAAAATAATATTGCTAAGTAATTAAGAAATAAAGTTAATTTATGCTTATTCCAACAGTTATTGAAAAGTCACAATTCGGAGAGAGGGCATATGATATCTACTCAAGACTTCTCAAGGAACGAATTGTTTTCTTAGGAACACCAATTGATGATCAAGTTGCAAATGCCATTATCGCCCAGTTACTTTTTCTGGATTCACAAGATAATGAGGCTGATGTAAAGTTATATATAAATTCACCAGGTGGAAGTGTGTCTGCTGCATTGGCAATATATGATACGATGAACTTCATAAAGAGTAATGTGTCGACGATTTGTGTTGGTTCAGCAGCAAGTGCCGCAGCGATTTTACTTTGTGCTGGTGAAAAAGGCAAGCGCTTTTCTTTGCCAAACAGCGAAGTTATGATTCATCAGGTTATGGGAGGAGTTGAGGGTCAAGCAACAGATATTGATATCCATGCAAAACATATCTTAAGAATAAAAGAAAAGTTAAATAAAATTTTAGCGAAGCATACGGGACAAAAAGTTGCTGATATTGAAAGGGATGCAGAAAGGGATTATTTTATGTCAGCAGAAGAGGCAAAGAAATATGGAATTATAGACAAAATCATTAATTAGTTCAAAATTCTATTTTTGTTGACAAAAGCGTTTTTTTTAGGTAAACTACACAAAGTTTGTATTTCGTTAAATTCAAATTTAGGTTGTTGGTATAATTAATTATTTATTGAAGTGATATTATGATTATCATTAGATTTTCAAGAGTTGGTAAAAAAGGTCATGCTCAATATAAAGTTGTTCTTGCGGAAAAATCTTATCCGGTACAAGGAAAATTTATTGAACAGTTGGGAAGTTATGATCCACACAAAAAAGAAGCGGTTTTAAAAACCGAGAGAATTGAGTATTGGATTGGAAAAGGAGCTGCTTGTTCCGATTCTGCTCATAACCTATTTGTTCGAGAGGGCCTAATTAAGGCTCCAAAGAGAAAGGTTTCAATTGAAGTTGTGGAGAAAGAAGCCCCTGCGGAAGAGCAAAAAAATGAAGCTGTTAAAGAGGTTGATGGAGAGAAAGTCGAGAAAAAAGATGAAGTAAAATAAAGAGCTTTTTTAGATAAGATAATAGAAAAGAGAGGTGTTATATGCCTTTGAAAAGACCTGGGAAAACCAGGTTTTTTTATTTTACAAGAAGAGCTTATTTAAAATATAAAAGTTGATTTTTTCTATGTTTGTTGTAATATTAGAATTGTAAGTGAAAATAGTTTTAATATTCGACTATGTCGTTTTTTAGGTGTATATAAAAAGAAAGATAATTTAAAATATGAAAATATCAAAGATTGGTCAAAGGAGGTGGGCAAAGCCATTAGCGGTTATTATTTTCGCTCTTATGGTAGGAATTATAGCTAATCCTAAGTCGACTGGAATTGAGTGGTTGGATGGTTTTTTGAGTAGTATGAAAATTAACATGGGTCTTGATTTACAAGGTGGCGTTAATCTTGTTTATGAAGCGGATATGAGTAGTATTGAAAAAGGAAAAGAGACGGAGGCCTTGCGTGGCGTACAAGATGTAATTGAGCGCAGAGTTAATGCATATGGAGTTGCTGAACCAAATATTCAGCCATCAAAAATAGGAGAAAGTTATCGTTTAAATGTTGAACTGGCTGGTATAACAGATGTCGAGGAGGCTAAAAAATTGATAAAAGAAACACCGTTTTTGGAATTTAAAAAGGAAAAAGAGCTAAGAGCAGAATTGACGCAAGAGGAACAACAAATGATTGATACTGAAAAAGAGAGAATTGTCGGATTGAATTTGGAATCTGAGGATAAGGCAAAAGAAACTCTCAAGAAAGCCTTGGCGGGTGAAGATTTTACTTCTCTAGCAGAAGAAAACCCTGAAGATCCAACTTTGGGTAAAAGGGAAGAACTTGGTTTTGTTCAGAAGGGGGTTATGGATTCGGAATTTGAAAATGTAATTTTTCGTGAAGATTTTGTAGATGGAACAGTATTTGGAGATGTTGTAAAAACCCAGTTTGGTTTTCATATTATTAAGAAATTGAGTAGTCGTGGAGAGGGTGATGACAAAGAGGTGGAGGTTAGTCATATTTTATATTCAGCTCAAGACGCAGATGAATATGCGGAATATATCAAAGCCCAAATTTTAGCGCAACCAGAGTTTGAACCAACCGGATTGTCAGGTAAAGAACTTAAGCAATCACAGGTTTCATTCGATCAACAACTTGGTCAGCCGATTGTTATTTTGCAATTTAATGATAGTGGAAAACAATTATTTAAGGAAATAACGGAGCAAAATAAAGGCAAGAGAATAGCTATATTTTTAGATGATGAGGTCATTAGTGCACCTGTTGTAAATGATGTAATTAGAGATGGAGAGGCAATAATAAGCGGAAGTTTTAAGCTTCAAGAAGCCAAAGATCTTTCAAGAAGATTAAACGCTGGAGCATTGCCAGTGCCAGTGACTCTAATTAGTCAACAAAGTATAGGAGCTTCTTTGGGGAAAGTTTCACTTGAAGAGAGTTTAAAAGCTGGGCTTTGGGGATTTGGATTGGTTGGTATTTTTATGATTGGTTATTATCGCCTCGCTGGGTTAGTAGCAGTTATCGCATTGATTATTTATACCGCAATTATAGTTTCTATTTATAAGATATCCTCATTATCCCCATACGGAGTCACACTAACACTTTCTGGGATTGCAGGCTTCATTCTTTCAGTTGGAATGGCAGTAGATGCTAATATTTTGATTTTCGAAAGAATGAAGGAAGAAATTAAGAAAGGCAGGGATTTAAGGGCGGCACTTGATGAAGGATTTAAACGAGCATGGACTTCGATTAGGGATGGAAATGTTTCAACAATCTTAACCTCAGTGATTTTGATTATGTTTGGAAGTGGTTTTATCAAGGGATTTGCTATAACTTTGATTATAGGTGTTTTGGTTTCAATGTTTACGGCTATTGTTGTGACAAGAATTTTATTTCGCTCGGTTCTTTTTGGTTGGTTTGAAAAGCATAAAGCATTAATTCTTTGCTCCCCTAAGAAAAAATAGGTATAAAAAATTGATAGTTAGGTAAGATAAAAAATAAAAATTAAAACAAAAGAAAGGAGGTGTTCTATGTATCATAAAATTCTCGCAGATGGTTTTTTTACATTTGCTGCGATTGCAATATTGGTCTCAGTTTATGGATGGTCAATTGATGACATTTTTCTAGCATCAGCTCAGTGGCTACAAGTTGCAACCGTGATGTTGCTCGTTGCAATTTATATTAAGATTAATGCGATTGACGATGAAGCTATTTTAAAAGGAACTTTTGGTGAAGCGAGGCAGGTTAAGAAAAAGACCACAATTCGTAAGGTAAGAAAAGTTGTAAAAAAGAAGAAATAGATGAAAAGTGAAAGAATTCTAGAGAATAGTAATAAGAAAAACGATTCCTTCGTTGTATTGCACAACATTAGGAGTTGTTATAATGTGGGTTCTATCTTTAGAACATCTGACGCACTTGGAGTTGATAAGATTTTCCTTGGTGGGTACACACCAAACCCTTTAAAAAATAGTTCAATTGCAAAAACAGCTCTTGGTTCACAGGATATGGTCCTGTGGGAGGCTCATTGGCAAACACATCACATTCTAAAGAAGCTTAAGGTTCGGGGAGTCATTATCATCGCTCTGGAGTTAACAAGTGAAAGCATTGATTTGGAAAATTTTGAGCCAAATTTTCCATTTGCATTGCTTTTGGGGAATGAAGTCACGGGGCTTTCCAAAGAAATGTTGAAATATGCTGATTATGTTGTACAAATTCCAATGCTAGGCGAGAAGGAATCGATGAATGTTTCAGTCTCATATGGCATTGGAATGTATACAATAAAAAACAAGATGAAGCAAAAGAATAAAAAATAAAGAATGAAAATGAAGAAGAATAAATTAGCGGTATTTGATATAGATGGAACTATTTTTAGAAAAAATTTACATTTCGAATTGATAAATGAACTGGTTTATAATGGGATTTTTAGGAAAGAGGTAAAAGAAGAATTGCAGAGTTTATATGGACATTGGTTGAATCACGAAGGTACTTATGAGGCTTATAGGAATAAGTTGGTTTCTTTGTATGAAGAAAATATACAGGGATGTAGAAAAGACGATATTGTTTTCGCATCTAAAAATGTAGCAAACTTTCATGCAAAAAGAATTTATATTTTTGCAAGTAAAATGATTGAAAAAATGCGTAAAAATCACATAATGTTGATTATATCGGGCTCTCCTTCTGAAATTGTGCAAGAGTATGCTAAAATTTTTAATTTTGATGCTCACTATGGCACTTTTTATGGATTGGATGATGAAATGAGATATACAGGAAAACCCACTTTTGAGCCAACAATTGATAAGGGTTTAGTTGTTAAGCAGTTTATTGCAGAACACGGTTTAACGCTTAACGATTCTTTTGGTATTGGTGACACTGAGTCAGATGCAAAATTCCTTGAAATAGTTGACAATCCAATTGCTTTCAATCCCAATATGAACCTTAGAAAAATTGCAGAAAAAAATGGTTGGAAAATTGTGGTAGAAAAAAAGGATGTTATATATGAAATGGGGGAAAAAGCTTGAATTTGTATTTGGCATTCTTAATTATTTAAAATGAAAAAATGATAAATGAATTTTTTGAATTTTTTATTGAAAAACTGCTTTGGTTTTGGTTGCCGATACATGCTCTTTATAGGGTATTAAAGGATCTTTTGGTTAGAGATGAAAATAAAAAATGACAATTTTCTTAAATGATTCAAATCAGTAAAATAAAGAATATATTTAAATTTTGGATCCCAGCCATAGTTTGGTTGGCTATTATTTTTTCTTTTTCTAGTGAGCCAAATCTAACAATTGGTTCTGGGGGAATAGAGTTTTTTGTGGTTCGTAAAATTGCTCATATTTGTGAATTTGGTATTTTGTCTTTTTTAATACTATTACCCCTAGCGAAAAGTTATGGTAAGAAAAATTATTTTATTTTTCCAATAGCCTTTCTATTAACAGTTTTTGTTGCTTTGTCTGATGAATTTCATCAGACTTTTATTCTTGGCAGAAATGGAAATTTGAAAGATGTTTTAATTGACTCTTTAGGTGCTTCTTTGTTTTTGCAAATTTCAGCATTTATAATTTTTGCAAGAAAGAGGATTATATTTTTAATTTTAATAGTTATAAACCTAATAGTGATTGTCTTGGTTTTGTTTATGATAACGAAACCAATTATAGAGAGTAATGAGTTCGCGATTAATGAAATAAGAGAAAAATCAAGTCAGGAAAGTGGTACTATTTTTTCAAGTGAAGAAAAGTTGGATGTACTATCTAAGCTTGATAAACAAAATGCTGGTTTATTTGCTGATGAAAATGTTATTGAAAGCGAAAATCTCAATCGCATGGAACTGGAGCCAGAAGACATCAAAGTTCCAGAGGAGATTTTACTTTCAGTGCCATTTTCATCACAAGCACCTTTTGGGATTTGGGATGAAGTTCATGAAGAGGCTTGTGAAGAAATGAGTCTGATAATGGTGAAATATTATTTAGATGAAAAAGTTTTAACACCAGAGATAGCTGAGGATGAAATTCAGAGATTTAAAGACTATCAACTTAAAAGAAATGGTCATTTTGTTGATAGCAATATGGAAGAGCTTTCAGTAATGGCGAGTGATTATTTTGATTTAAAAGATGTTTTTGTTAAATATGAAATAACGGAGAGTGATATAAAAAAGAGTTTGCTTTTGGGAAAACCAGTTATAATTCCCACTGCTGGTAGACTTTTGAAAAACCCAAATTTTTCAGGGCTCGGGCCTTTATATCACAACCTTGTAATAATAGGATTTGATGGTGATGAGTTTATAACAAATGATCCGGGTACAAGAAGAGGAGAAGGCTATAGATATAAAATTAGCTTAATTATGGACGCAATCCATGATTATCAGGGGAATAAAAGTGAGATAGAGAAAGGCTCAAAAACAGGACTATTTTTTACCAAAGAATAAAGAATAATTTTTAGCTGTTAATTTGACACATATACCAAAGGTGTTAAAATAAATATAAGTTTATAATAGATTTATAAAAAATAAAAAATAAAAAATAAAAAATGAAAAAATCAATACTAGTTACATTGACCGCTTTTGTTTTAGTAGTTTTTGTTGTTTTGTCTTTTTTAATGTTGTATAAAGGAGGAAGTATTAGTTCTTCGAGGGGTTCGGACTCACAAAGCAATCTAACAGTTGAACAGCGAGGACAAGTAATTAAGGAAAATCAACTAGAAAAAACAAAAAGTGACACTAGTTTTAATGGCGTAATTGGTTCCGTTTCATCACCCAAAGGCATTAATGTTAAGATTTTGGAAGTAAATGGTGATATTGATGATTTTGAGGTTTTAAAAAATATGAAAAATTCTGATTTCACAGGTGATTCTGTTGAAATTCCCACTATAAAAAAGACTTTTAAGGTTGTGGTTGATGAAAAAACGAAGTTAAACGGATTCAATTCACTGGAGGATATTAAATCAGGAGATCAAGTGAAGGTTGACGCAGGAAAAGACCCAAGGACTACTGAGAGTTTTACAGCAATTTCTTTAGAATTGAATTTTAGAAGATAGTGATTTTTAAATAAGCTTTAATACAAACAAAAACATGTGGTCAACAAAGAAAACCACAGTTGTTTGGGGGGCTGTGATAGGATTTGTTTCAGGGTTTTTCTGTTTAAATATTGTTCTTGCTGCGCCTAGTATCAATATTTTCAATGCCACCCAGACACTTATTCCAGTAGGTTCATCAACAACTCTTATTTGGACGGTAAATGGAGCTACTTCTTGTGTTGCTTCTGGCGATTGGAGTGGTAATAAACTAGTAGTTGGTTCTGAAGGAACTGGCGCTCTTAGTGCGGGTGTTAAAACTTTCACATTAACTTGCACTGATTCTGTTGGTGATTCATCAACTTCGAGTGTGAATGTTATAGTTGCTAATCCGCCAACGCTAACTTATTCTGCGAGTAAAAATTCAATTGATTACAATACAGCCACTACCTTGTCTTGGAATTCTGTCAATGCAAATTCCTGTGAAAAATATGGGGATTGGTCCGGAGCTATAGCTACCTCAGGTTCAGTATCAACTGGAAACTTAATTTTGGAAAAAACTTTTGGGATTAGGTGCACTGGGGATGGTGGTACAGTTGAAAAGGCTGTGACTATTTCAATTTTAAATCCAGAACTTCAAGTAACTCTCAATTTTTATGCTGATGATTATAATCTTGATTATAATGAAGCAACCAATATTTATTGGACGGCTACTAATGCCGATTTTTGTACAGCTTCTGGCAATTGGAATGGTTTAGTTGATAAAGACTCGGGATCTTTTTTTACTGGCAATCTTGAAGGGAGTAAAGTATTTTCATTGTTTTGTTCAAATACTTCTGGAAGTAGTGAGTTAAAAAATGTAACAATCATTGTCAATCCTTTAAGTGAAACAGCCGTTACTGTTGATGCTTGGGCTAATAGTACAAATATTGGTTTTAATACACCAGCAACTATAAATTGGACTTCTGAGGAAGCAGATGCTTGTAGAATATATGATAGTGTTTGGGTTGAAGGTCTGCCAGTTAATGGTACTTATACTTCTGGAAATTTGGCAGCAAGTAAAGATTTTACAGTGAGATGTTATAATGCATCAGATACGGCAGATGAGATAATCACTATTAATGTGGTAGCTGATCCAGATCCCCCACCTTCTTTAAATTTTTCAGCAAGCAGCACCGGATTGGAATACAACACTTCAACAGAACTTAATTGGAGTGTTACGGATGCTGATGGTGTAGCCGCTTCTGGTGATTGGAGTGGTTGGAAGGATGTGCCAACGGGAAGTGAATCAACTGGAAATATTACTGATAATAAGAGCTATATTTTAGATGCTTATGGGTCAGGAGGAACGGCTCGCAAAATAGTCAATGTTTCGGTTGGTGATCCAATAATTCCCCCCACTCTTAGTATTGCTGCTGATGAAACTGTTGTTGTAGCTGGGCATGCGACAGTTGTTAGGTGGTCAGCTGAAAATGCTGATTGGTGTCAATTTTTTGATCCGTATGGTAATTCTTGGGAAACTAGTGATAGTTATGATTTATTTACGGGCGCAATTGAAGAGAATTCAACTTATAGAGTGGATTGCGGAAATGCAGCCGGAACAACTTCGAAATCGGTAACTGTGGAAGTTACTGCGGATTCAAGCCCACCAGAAATAATCTTAACAGCTGATGAAAACCCCGTTGATTATGGAGCAGGAACAACAATAAGATGGACGGTGAAAAACGCTATTTATTGTGATTTGTGGGGTGTCGGTGAGGTCAGTCTTGTTGATAATTACAATACTGGAAGTTTATATGGTGAAAGAACTTACAACCTTACTTGTTCTGGAGAAGGTGGTCAAACTGAAGAAGCAATAACAATAGAAGTTGATGATATCCCTGGTAACTTACCTGAAATTGAGCTTTATGCTGATATCTATAATATTACCACAGATAGATCAGTTAAACTTTCTTGGTGGGTAAGTAATGCTGATAGATGTTGGGCATCTAGAGGGCCATGGAGTGGTGACAAAAATCCTTCTTCTGGGGAAGAGGACACAGTCATTCTTTCAGAGACAACATTATTTGAGATTAGTTGTGAGAATTCTGGTGGGGTAATTTCAGATTCGTTAACGATATTTTATGGAAATATTGATGGGGTTGATTTAGAATTTTATGCTGATAACACTAATATTGAAAAAAATTCTTATGTAAACCTTACTTGGAATGCAAAAAATGCTGAATATTGTAAGTCTTATTCTTATGATGATGAGGATAATATCATTACAAATTGGGATAGATATCAAAATCAGGTTGTTGGAGTGGAATCAACAGTTACTGTTGGACCGATAAGTCAATATGAAACTCATTTGCTTTTAAAGTGTTGGAATTTTACATCAAATACTGGATGGGTTGATATTACAATATTAGCTGGCAATCCTCCACCATCTGTTGTTATGAGTGCACCTGGAATTGTTGCATATAATACACCTGTAGTGATTTCTTGGTATGCTGAAAATGCAGTAAGTTGCCAGAAACACACTTGGCAAGAAAGATATGAAGATTATTGGAATGGAGATGTTGGAACTAGTGGTATGCAAGTGATTCCAAATATAACTGAAGTTGGGTATTTCAATTTAAGTTGTTTTAATGCTGATGGGGAAGGCGGTAGTGATTATGTCATGATTGATGTTGGTCCGACAAATGGAATATCCCCAGAAGTAAGTTTTACTTCTGATAAATACATTGCAACGGAAGGTGAAGAATTCACTTTGAGTTGGGATGTTAAGAATGCGGATTATTGTCGGGCAACCTCAAATCCTTATGACGCTTTATGGGATGGCAATATTTCAAGTGTAACTGGGTCACAAACACTTACATTTAGCGGAGAGCGAAGAGAATTTATTCTCACTTGTGGGAATAGTGATGGTTCAGTTTCAGCTTTTGTGAGAATTGGTGATAGTGGTTCTGAATTTGGAATTCCTAGCGTTAGTCTTTGGGTTGACGACATTTCTTTACCAGTCAATGGGCAAACAACCTTGCATTGGTATACTGAAAACGCAGAAAGCTGTGTAGCTTCAAACGGTTGGAGTGGTGTTAAAGCTTCTGGTGCTGGACAAGAACAGACAGGGCCTTTGCTTGCAGGAACTAGATTTGAATTGAGTTGCACAAATGGAGCTGGAACTAGGACGGTGTTTGCCGATGTTTCTGTTGGTGGACCTCCACCAAGCGTCCAGCTCGATTTCACTGCTAATGCATATGACATTTCTGCTGGAAGAGGGGTGACACTTTCGTGGGCAGCTTCCAACGCTTCATATTGCTATGCTCTTGATCCAACAAATAATGTTTTTGTAGGATCGAAGGCTACCACTGGGAGTGATTCGGTTTATCCTCCTATTTCAACGACTTATAAAATAGTCTGTGGGAATGCTGGAGGAGAGCAGACGCGTATAGTTTCAATCACCGTTGCCAAAGTGATTGTTTGTCCAAATCCTGCGAGAATTATTGATGTTAACGGCACACTTCAATTAACTGCTTGGTTTAAAGCTGATGCTGATGCTGCATTTTCTTGTTCTGATGTTTCTGGTGCTACCGATATTACAAATGGTACTCTTGGATTTACAACTACTTGGACCAGTGCTAATAGTTCTCTTGTAGATATTTCTTCCAATGGATTAGCAACTGGTTTGGATTTTACAGATTCAAATGGAGGCCCTGTGTTGGTTTCTGCTGAATATAAAAATACGACAGGTGTTTCAAGAGTGACTGTTTCACCCCCACCAGTTTCTTGTTGGGAATGTACCGAGGCTAAGACTTGTTCTTCGGAAATAACATTTCCAGAGGATGGGAAATGTTCAGATGAAACCTTTGATTCTATGTATGAATGTTCTAAATCTTGTCGAAATCCAGTTGATTGGCAGGAAGTTGGCTCATAGAATTTAAAGAATTGTGATAGTGATGTCATTTTTGTGATATTTAAATTGACACAGAAATAGCGGTTTGATATAATTTTAATAATCCCCAGGCACTTATCAAAAGGTCGATGTCAACAAAGGGATGTAGAGAATTTAGAATTAACTGATTTGATCAATGGAAGGAAAAGACAAAGAATTTCTCGAATTCATTGTAAAGTCTATTGTAGATGTTCCTGAAGATGTTGTGGTTGAAAGAGTTGTTGATGAGCGAGGAGTACTTATCACACTTGGTGTAAACCCAAAGGATATGGGAATGATTATTGGTAGACAAGGCTCAACAGCAAAAGCAATAAGAACACTTCTTAGAGTTGTTGGCGCTAGAAACAATGCTCGTGTTAATCTTAAAATTAATGAACCAGAAGGTTCTGAAAGAATTTCTTCAGAAGAAAAAAGAGAAGAAAAAGAGAAGAGTATTGATGACATCGTGAATGATATTAACTAAAGTCCCTGGACTTTTGCATAGCTCAAAACCGTGTTAATATAAAGACACGGTTTTTTGATTTAATTTTTCAGTTTATTATTTTTATGGTTTTTCATATCGTTACAATTTTTCCAAATATTTTTAATTCATATTTTAGCGAGAGTATTATTGGTCGTGCCAAGGAGGGTAGTAGGATTGAAATTAAGATTTATAATCTTCGTGATTACACTAAAGACAAACACAAAACTGTTGATGACACACCGTATGGCGGGGGACCGGGAATGGTTCTGAAAGTCGAACCAATTTTTAAATGTGTGGAAAAAATAAAAAAAGATGAAATTAAGGAGGGTGAAAAAGTGAAAATTTTTTTGACTTCCGCAAAAGGGACTGAATTTTCTCAGGATAAAGCAAACGAAATGACGAAAATTGATCATGTAATCATTATTTGCGGTAGGTATGAGGGTGTTGATGAACGAATTGCTGATAATGTTGCAGATGAGGAAATATCAATTGGGAAATATATTTTAACAGGTGGAGAATTGCCAGCTATGGTAATGGTCGATTCTGTTTCAAGATTATTACCAGGAGTTTTGGGGAATAAAGAGTCATTGGTTAGTGAAAGTTATAACGATGATGATTTCTTTGATTATCCTGTTTATACAAAACCAGAGAATTTTAATGGTTGGGGTGTGCCACCAGTTCTTTTGAGTGGACATCATAAAAACATTAAGAGTTGGCGCGAAGATAAGAAACAAAAATAGATATTTTTGATAAAAAAATGGCTCAAGAAAAGAAAAATAAAAAAGTAGATTCAATTCTTTTGGGGGTGGTTTTAATTTTGCTTGTTTTCGGTTTGATTATGATTTCTTCAGCTGGAATTGCAATTTCCAAAGATCGATTTGGTGACGAATATCACCTATTTAGACGACAACTTTTTTATGGTGTAATTCCTGGTTTAGTTTGCTTATTCGTTGTTCAAAAAATACACTATACTTTTTGGAAAAAAATTGCAGTGCCACTTTTTGTTTTGGCAACTTTATTCTTGGTGTTGATTTTCATTCCTGGCTTCGGCCTGAGATTGCAAGGGGCTAGTCGTTGGCTTTCTTTGGGTCCAATAAGTTTTCAACCGACAGAGTTTATGAAATTGGCAATTATTATTTATCTTGCTTCTTGGATTGAGTCGAAAGGGAGGATGATAATGGATTTTAAAGAGAGTTTTTTGCCGTTTATTGGAATTTTAGGAGTTATTGGTTTTCTTGTTATAAAACAACCAGATGTAGGAACTTTGGGTGCAATTTCAATTATTTCACTGGTAATGTTTTTTTCTTCTGGTGCACCAATCAGATTTATTTGGATGCTTATTGGTTCTGGAGTTGGACTTCTCTTGGTTTTGATTGCAGCTGCTCCTTATCGTTTAAATCGTTTGAAAGCATTTGCAGACCCTACAGTTGATCCGCAAGGGATAGGTTATCAGATAAATCAAGCTCTAATCGCAGTTGGATCAGGTGGAATTTTGGGGCTTGGATTTGGGCAATCTCGTCAAAAATTTAACTATCTCCCAGAGCCTGTCGGCGATAGTATCTTTGCAATTATAAGTGAAGAACTCGGGATGATTGGAGCTGTTATTCTTCTTATCTTATTTATTCTTTTTGCTCTAAGAGGTTTTAAGATAGCTAGAAATGCACCGGATAAATTTGCAGCATTGGTAGCTGTTGGTGTATCTTCTTGGATTATTTTTCAGGCATTCATAAACATTGCGGCAATTATTGGAATTATTCCTTTGACAGGAATTCCTCTTCCATTTGTTAGTTATGGTGCTACTTCTTTAGTTTTTGTTCTTACTGCGGTGGGCATTTTATTAAATATCTCTAAATTTTCTAAAATGGAATGATTTTAAATATATTTTGTGTTATAGTTAGGATATAAATAACAACTAACTATTACAAAAATGGGATCAGAATTTTTTTCGCTAATCGTCTTTTTGGGAGTTGTGTTACTTGTTTCAATTAAACAAATAAATCAATACGAGAAAGGAATTAGATTTACTCTCGGAAAATATACAGGAATAATGGAGCCAGGATGGAGGTTGATCATTCCAGTTTTTCAAGGTTATCGCAAAGTAGATATGCGAATTAAGGCTGTTGATGTGCCAGACCAGGAGGCAATTACTCGTGATAATATATCAGTTGGTGTTAATGCTGTAATATACTACAAAGTTGCAAGTGCTGAAAAAGCAATTTTGGAAGTGGAAGATTTTTTCTTTGCAGTTTCTCAACTCGCTCAAACTACAATGAGAAATGCAGTTGGTGAAGCAACTCTTGATGAGCTCTTGGCTAATCGTGATGATATCGCAAACAAAATTCGTACAATTGTTGATAAGGCAACTGATGCATGGGGGATTGATGTACAATCCGTAGAATTAAAAGATGTGAATTTACCAGAAGAAATGAAAAGGGTGATCGGAAAGCAAGCAGAAGCTGAAAGAGAAAAAAGGTCTGTTATCATAAAAGCAGAAGGAGAAGTTCAAGCCTCTGAAAACCTTGCAAAAGCTGCCAGGACACTTTCTATGGCTCCTGGAGCTCTACATCTCAGAACCCTAAGTACTTTGAATGATCTAAGTTCTGATCAGTCAAATACTGTAATATTTGCTCTTCCTTTAGAAATTCTAAGAGCTTTTGAAACATTTAGTAATAAAGGGAAATAAATAATAAAGTTCTTGATTTTAAATTTAGAATCAAGAATTAGAAATTAACTTGTTCCCATTGCCCGTTAATGAGTTAATAAATAATAGTATTCTTATAAAATACTATTTACCCATTTTATGCGGGTTGTGATTTGGGCAAGTTTTATCACTGCAACGCTCTGGAATTGTTTTAGTGCCTTCCATCATTAATGCACCACAGACTTCATTGTTCCTGTCTTCTCTCTTGAAAGTGCAGGTTTTTCCTGTGGGCTTAGCTTTTATTGCATTTTTACAATCAGGATAATTGGAGCAGCTATAGAATACTCCGAAACGCCCTTTGCGCTCCATTAGTTCACCTTTTTTGCAAACAGGGCACATAACACCCGTTTTCTTTTTTTTATCCTCCTCTGGGTCACTTTTGATAAATTTACATTTTGGATAATTGCTACAAGCAATAAACTTTCCAAAACGACCTTCTTTTTCAACCAAGAAACTATCACATTTTGGACATTTTTCTTCTAACATCTTTGGACTTTCTATTTTAACTCCTTCAATAGTTAAAGCTCCGGTACATTCTGGAAATTTTGCACAACTAATAAATTTACCTGATTTACCAAGTTTGATAATCATTTTTCCACCACATTCAGGGCATTTATATTTTGCATCAGCATCTGATATTGTAGTGATCTTGTCCATTTTTTCTTTTGAAGCAATATCTTTAGTGAACGGTGTGTAGAAGTTTTTTAAAGTTTTTTCATAAACCTCTTTTCCCTCTGAGATTTTATCCAATTGGTTTTCCATATCAGCTGTAAAAGAGTCACTAATGTATTTAGCGAAATTCTTTTCAACAAAAGAGCTTACTACATCACCGGTGTCGGTTGGGTGAAGGGCGCTTCCGATCTTCTCCATATATCCACGATTTTTCAATGTTTGTAGTGTTGGTGCATATGTAGAAGGACGCCCAATTCCTCTTTTTTCGAGTTCCTTGATAAGTCCTGCTTCAGAGTAGCGATTTGGTGGTTGAGTTTCTTTTTCCTCAACTTCAATTTTTTTGAATTTTAATTGTTCACCTTTTTTAACTTTTGGTATTTCAATATCTTCACCACGAGATACAGGATCTATTTTATACCAACCATCAAATAGAACTCGTGATCCGTTTACTGAAAAAGTTGGTAGATCTTTATCTTCTAGTGAGACAATGATTTTTGAGCGTAATATTTTTGCATCAGACATCAAGGAAGCAACAGTTCTTCTCCAAATTAAATCGTATAGCTTTTTTTGATCAGGAGCGTTTCCGCAGTCTCGTTTTTTTAAATCAGAAGGTCTAATTGCTTCATGAGCCTCTTGTGCGCCCTTACTTTTCTTTCCAAAAAAACGATCAGTGTAATATTCAACTCCGAAAGTATCTGTTACGAGTTTTTTGATTTGATTTTTTGCTTGAATGCTAATATTGGTACTATCCGTTCGCATATAGGTTATATGTCCAGCTTCGTAGAGTTTTTGTGCAACAGACATTGTCTTGGAAGGTGGAAATCCAAGTCGTGAGCTCGCTGCTTGTTGAAGTGTTGAAGTTATAAAAGGCGCCTTAGGTGATCGTTTCGCTTTGGTCTCTTTTATGTCAGTCACTGTCCAGGATTGTTTTTTTCCTGCAGCGACAATTCTATCGACAATATCTTTATTTATTGGCTCTTGAGAACAGATTACTTGTAAGAGTTCATTATTTTTTGTGAGAAGTAGTGCCGTGATAACCCAGTATGTATGAGAATTAAATGCTCTAATTTCTCTTTCTCGTTCCATAATAATCCTTAATGCGGGGGATTGAACTCTACCAGCGGAAAGTCCATAACGCACCTTTTTCCAAATTAAGCCAGATAAATCATATCCAAAAAGTCTATCCAGAACTCTTCTTGCTTCCTGTGCTTCTTTGAGATTCATATCAATTTTTCGAGGATGTCTCATTGCTTCCGAAACCGCATCTTTTGTAATTTCGTTGAAGGTTACTCTTTTTGGATTTTTTAGGCCAATAGCTTCAGCAATGTGCCAAGCGATAGCTTCACCTTCTCGATCAGGGTCAGTCGCAAGAACAACTTCAGTTGCTTTTTTTGCAAGTTCTTTAATCTCAGAGACTATATGCTCCTTTCCTTGGGAAATTTCATATGATGGAGCAAATCCATTTTCGAAATCGATTGCTTTTTTATTGCTTTTTGGCAAATCTCGAACATGGCCAACGGACGCTCTGACTGTGTATTTATTGTCTAGATATTTAGAAATAGTCTTTGCTTTTGCAGGAGATTCAACAATCATTAATTTCATAAGTTGGCTTTAAAAAAGTGTTTAAGCGGAAATTTTAGAACGGGGTAGTTAATAGTGGCAAAAAGATACTCTATTGCAATATGACACAATTATTTATGATAGTAAAGGGTTTTTTGGGAAAAGTCAACGAATAATATCGTACTTTGTTTTTCTTCGGGTCTTTAATTATCTTTTTATAAACATTCCTCCCCCAACATTTTGTGCCATCCCTGATAGTTCAAAAAGGGATAATTTTGAGAGTAAAACAGAATGGCTAAGTTTCCCTTTTTTCGCAAGTACATCAATATGAAGAGGTTCTATAGAGAGAAGTGCATAAATCTCTTCTTCTAGTTTATCACCAAAAGAGTGTTGAGTTTGTTTTCCACTGTCTTTAGGAATATAAACAAAATTTAAAGTCTCGAAAATGTCACTGACAGAGTCAACAAGAATTGCGCCTTTTTTCAAGAGCCAGTTTGTTCCTGCTGATTTTTCGGAAAAAATATTTCCCGGAATTGCAAAAACCTCTCGGTTTTGTTCTAATGCAAGTCTTGCAGTTATAAGAGTTCCACTTTTTAATCCGGCCTCAGGAATTAATGTCCCAAATGAAATTCCACTAACAATTCTATTTCTGGCAGGAAAAGTATACTTAGCTGATTTTGCAAAAGGAGGATACTCAGACAAGATTAATCCCCCTGCTCCAAGGATGGAATTAATTTGTTTTTTGTTTCCTGTATTCTGTCTTGAAGTTTCAATACCACAACCTAACACAGCGATTGTTGGTTTCTCTAGATCAGTACAAGATTTGTGAGAAATAGAGTCAATTCCATTTGCCATTCCACTAGCGATTATAATTCCTGAATTTGCCAATTCAGTTGCGAACTTAGTTGTTATATTCTTTCCATAATGTGTGGGTATGCGCGGACCAACTATTGCGATTATTTTTTGTTTTAACACATTTAAATCTCCAATATAAAACAAGATAAATGGGGAAGAAGAAATTTCTTTTAATAAATCCGGATAAGAACTATCTTTTTTTGTCAAAAAGGAGATCCCAAGCTTATTAATTTCCCCTAGTTCTTTTTTGGGAGAAATTTTGGTCCGATTTTCAAGAATTATTTTAGCAGATTTTATTCCAATCCCAGATTTTATTAATTGAGATTCATTTGCTTCCCAAGCTTTTTTTGTGGAACCAAAAAAGTTCTCTAACATTTCAAAACGAACTGGTCCAATTGAGGGAATAAAACTAAAGGCAAGGGTATATAATTTTTCTTCGTCGATATTCATTCTATTGAGAGTTTGTTTTTAGTGGGCAGCTTCTTTGAGTTGGTGTAGGGCAGTTTTACTTGGCAGTCAATTGATGTTATTTATGAATTTTGTAAACACTCCCATTGATTTGAGTGTCTAAGATACTTGGTTGAGACAGTGGGTTTTTTGATGGCTCAATAAGACTATTTGTGATTGTGTAATCTTTAATTTTTTCTTTTTTCAATGAGGCATAAAGACCTTTTTCGCTATCAGAGGTTATCAGATAGATATTTTGAAATTTGGAAGTTTTGAGTTCGGCAAAATCCTTTTGATTGAAAAAATATACTGCATTTTTACCAAGGATTGTTTTCGCTGGTTCGGAAAGTAGTGACCAACCATTTCCCGAAGCTTTCTGACTAACTAGAATCAAATCATTGTCATTAAAATCTTTCATCAGCACTTCAGTTTGGGAAAGAAGTGTTTTGTTTTGAGAATATGTTAGTAGCGGAGCGGACTGAAAAATGTTTAGAATTAGAAGTGTTGTTATGATGTAAAAAGGTAATCTTTTTGTAAAAGCGGTTTTTTCTATCAACAACATTGAATAAAGCAGAGAAATTGGAATGATGGCAAATATAAAACGCCGTAACATCCAAGGATGATCAAGGGAAATATTTGCATCTAATAGATAAATAAAGGATGGTAGCAAAAAAAAGAATGGGATGAGTGTTGTCCAATGTTTTTTGCGAAAAAGAGCATAAATGAAAGATGATCCAAGGATAATAAGGGGAAGAATGTTGTAATTGAAAAGAATTTTTAGCATATACAAATTCTCCCAATCATCTGGAATTATTGAAAAAGAAGATCCCTCACTAATTGTTTTGGCGGGATTAGGTAGAGAGGTTGTTGCAAAATTCTTAATTGTTTCTGTGAAAAAATTAGCATTTATCATAAAGGAAAGAATTGTAACGACTCCTCCTGCGATAAATAAATTTTTGTAGCGATGGAGTCTCATTTTTTCAAAGTCCATAAAAATCAAGATAAAAAGCAAAACGAAACCAAAAGCAATTGATTCAATTCTGAGAAAAGGTGTTATTATGAGGGAAACAAAAACTGCTATAAAAGTATAATAACTCTTTTCTTCTAGATGTCTTAATGTGAAGTGAATAGAAATCCAGAGTAGTGATGCAAAAAATATTTCCGTAAGTGTGAATTTATAGAAAAGCGTGATAGGAAAAAGTGAAATTAGAAGTGCAATACCAAAAAGATTGAAAATAGGTTTTATCGAAAATCTTTTTAAAATCAAGAAAAATGAAAAAATAAATGTAGTAAAAGGGAGGAGATTTGCAAACTTTAATCCGGAAAGACCAAAAAATGAATAAAAAACAGCAAGCCATGCTGGATATGCAGGAAGAAACTGACTTTTGAGTAGACCATCTTGTGTGTAGAAAAATCCTGGAAAGTTCAAAGCTTTTCCTGGTCCATAGATATCAAAGAATTGCTTTATTGTTTCACTTGTATATTTTAAGGAATGATTTTGTGAAATTAGGATTGCATTTGCTGAGAATGTTCCTTCATCTCTTCCGCCAAAAATGGTTGGTGTAGTGTAAGCGCTTAATATGATTCCAGAGGAGACTATAAAGGCAAAAATCCAAATTTCATTTTGTGTGTGAGCTGTGATTTCAATTTTCTCTTTTTTGATTAGTACTAAAATGCTTATTGGAATTAAAATAATCCAAAAAACAAGCAAATAAGAATAAAAAATGTTCATAACCACTAAAAGAAGTGCAATAATTGCAACGCTAATCCATGAAAGTGAAAAAATTTCAAAAGGGGATAGTTTTATTTTTTGCATAGTAATATTTTGTTTCGTGATTAATGATTCTCTCTTGGATAGCCTTATTATAAGTTTTATTATATAATGATACAAGAGCATTAATTTGTATTTTATATACTGTGTTTAGTATATACTAAAAGCGTTATTTTATTTCTTGTTAATTAAATTAAGTGACTATACTCAACAATCAGGTCTCAAATGATTGGAATCGAAAATAAGATTTCCAGAGACCAAGTATTCAATTGGGGATTTAGTTTTTAAAACCAAATCCAAAAAACACCCAAAAAGAAAAAGACAATAAAAGATGTTTAGAAATTTAAAATTCAAAATTCGAAGTTTAAAATTAGTTTTGAAAAAAATATGCCATTGGGAGTTCTATGAAAACCTTCTTATAGGTTTTTTAAGGTTTTTCATCAAAAGAAATCCAATTTCCCCTTTTTATGCTTTGACAATAATCTTCAAACAAAAACTAAAAAAGAAAAAAGAGGATAATCTAACTCTTCATATTCATAAGAATGATAAAAGAAAAAAAGAAACCAAAAAAGATTTCACAATAAGAAAAATCAAAGAGTTTAAAAAACAACTTCAAAAACACAGTAATTATTTTTCCTCCCATCATCCCTATATTTCAGCTTCATCTTCAGCTCTAACAATTTTTCTTGTCATCGGGGGTGTGGCTTTTTATCTTTTTACTAACAATTTTTCCCAAGCCCAAGCTTGGTGGAATGATGATTGGCATTACCGAAGATCTATCACCATCAATTCTTCTCAAATCCCTGGAGATCTAACTAACTTTCCAATGTTAGTTTCTTTTACTGATGCCAATCTAGCAAACAAAGCTCAAGCTAATGGAAATGATATTACT